>NZ_JBMERD010000019.1:0-46802 GCF_048820935.1 Orrella sp. 11846 | reverse complement strand
CAAAAGGCCCGCCAAAGCGAGCCCGGTATTTGTGATCTGTCCGATCAGTCCTAGTTATAGTGCCTAGTCTCCATCAGTTCTCAAGTGGATACGTGAACATTAATTTGAGCAAACCGCTTGCGCAACTTAGTTCACTCATGTGCGCGTCAAGCAAGCGAGTTTGTTTTCAACTGATGGGTTTTATTCTGATAAAATTATGCTTAGTAAATTAAGATTGCTCTCAACTAAACCAGTCAGGAGTGCGCCCAGTGCGGCTACACTCACCCAGATCACTCTGAATACGCTGACAGTGCAGATAACAACGGACCTATGGTCATTAAGAAAAGAGCAATCAGGTTATTTAAGTACACTGAAACTGGACGTGGAGGAAAGCGTCAGACTAATAAAGCGCAAAGCAATGTTAGCAGCATCCAGAGAAGCGTCAAAAAAGAAAAAATAGCAGCCTAGCTGTTGTTTTGGAAGCTCGTTGCTTTAGCGGCGAGTAGTTCACGGTTTTGAGGCTTTGAGAAATGCATGTATTGATAAACAGATGCTGCGCTCGTATGAGGCTGAAATACTTTCAGTGTCTGTCGAAATCAGGGTACGCCCGTTTCCTACGCAACAATCCTCGCAGTCTGAAAAACTGAATGAAAGCTAACGATCAGAAAGCTCTGTTAGTCAGATTCGCTCTAAACACTATCTTGGCAGATTCGGTTGTTGTGACTTTTGCTGATACATATTCGCATCTGCATAGGCAAGTAAAGTGTCACTTGTCTCGCCGTGAAGGATTAATTGTGCGACCCCGATACTGGTTCCAACCTCAAGGTGGGTGCCTTCCCAGGCGATTGGTCGCGTAATGTTGTCTTTAATGCGTTCGATGAGTTCTTCAACTGTGTCAGCAAAACCAACGTGAATGAGCGTTTGGTTCACGATGATGACAAACTCATCGCCACCCATTCTCGCAACCGTATCTGTCCGGTATACGCATTTGCGCAAACGCGCTGCAATAATTTGTAAAACTTTGTCTCCTGCAGCATGTCCGTACTGATCATTGATGATTTTGAATTTATCGAGATCCAGTAATAGTAGGTAAGCCGCTTGCTGAGTTTCTTTAGCCTGACGAATTGCGTGAACCAGATCTTCTTCGAGCTTCAATCGATTCGCCAATCCTGTCAACGAATCATGACGTGCTTGACGGTTTAACTGGTCGACTTGTTGGTTATAAGTCTGTGTGACTTCTGTCAGTTCACTGGTCCAGCTCCCAGGAATCGGGTCGAGCGTTTTATGCTGATGCATGGCTTGGCGCAATCTTTGCAGTGGTTTGCCAATGGTGCGTTCGAAACTCCACATAGCACCGAACAATACGGTCACCAATAAAGATAAAAAGATAATGAGTTGCGTGAGCAGTCCGTTTGAAGCAGTTTTCAGTAATGAGATTGCATGAAATCCAATTTTGAAATCACCTAGGTAATGGTTTTTGTGAAACTCATCAAGATAATGCAAAGGGATAGTGACTGTATCGATGTCTTTTGATTGAGGGTTGATTCCGGCTTCGATCGTTTTTTGACCACACTGATCAGGCACACTGGCCCAAAGGACATCTGGCTGCAGAGTCACTGAATCAATAATGCCTTGCGCAGTCAGACTATTGCAATCCCAGAGTGGTTTGGCCAATGCACGCCCAAAGGTTTCAATGGTCTGCATGCGGTGGTTCTGAGCTTGTATGCGTTGATCTTGAGAATAAAGCATCGCTGTCAGAATGGCTGCCACACAATACGTCAACAGCAGCAGCGGCAGTAAAAAACGTAAGAACTGTGTGTATAGTTTGTGACGCGACAATTTGGTGAACCTCTTATGGCTTGAGCAGCAAATGCTGATAACGCTGAGGCACTAATAATTGATCGTAAAATGGATTGTTCAGTTCAATTTCGACCCGATCTTGCCAATGGCTAGTTTTTGAAGGTTGGCGATCTTTGAGCCAAAGTGACTCGAACTCACCGTTTTGTGCAATAACGTCAAAACCGGTCTGTAATGCCTCATACAGTTCATCACCGCTGGAATCCGCAGTCACCCAAACAAAGCGGAACCAGGGGTATCGGATTAACAAATGTTGATCCAGTGTGATTTCGGGATGTGCCTGCTGAAACCGTGGCAGATAGTAGTTGATGGATTCATCAATTCCCATTGGAAAAACATCGATGATGCCTGTGCGAATTTGATTGATGAATTCGCCATTTCGCCAGGCTTGGATTTCTCTTGTGGTGATGTTTGATTGACGGTAAATTTTTGTGTCTAACCAATCAACACCTTGACCGAACGTTAAGGCTTGGAGATCTTCAAGCGACTTGATCCCTTCCGTCTTGTGTTGATGATCTTTGTGGATGAAACCGATGCGCCATCCCAGTAAGCCGCGCTCAATCGGGATTGGGATCATGCGGATTTTTCCGGCAGCGTAAAGTGCAAGCCGTTCCGGAGTCGGTGGCAGTAACGCAACATGGATGCGTCCACTTTGTGCTTCATGAAGACTACGCAACTCTGAGGCTTGAGGCGCTTTTTCTAGTACCGCACGAAATCCCGCAGCCTGCATCGCAGCTTCTAGTAAGTAGTTTGCATAGCTTAGAGATGCTTCCGTTTGAAGCTTGTAGACGGGTGGGTGTGCTGCGTGTATGACAGGCGCCCCCACACTGGCCAATAATCCCACCAAAAAACGGCGACGCTGTCGAGAGAGTAAAGCTGCCATATCTATTCTGAGTTTAATGTTGCCTTAACGTGATGAATTTGTTGTTCGTCATTCAGAATGAAGTGTACTTAAAACACCGACATCTGTTTGTATTTAGACCGATGAAGTCATTTTTGTTGATCATGAATGGCTTTCAGTTACACCGTGGTTTGCAGTTTTCTGTTTGCCGTTTGCATTTTGTGGTTAAGGTTTGTGCTTACGCTTGGTCGCTTGTTTTGTCAGAAAAGAAAGTATTGAGCATCGATTGAGCATATTCTGCCGCGACAGATGATCCGTTCGGTGCTTTAATGGGTCGTGGCGAGCTAGTCCAGGCCATTAACTTCAGTCCAATTGATTGAGCGGCTATGTGGGCTAAATTGTTTGTCCCTTCAGTAACTTGCTCAACCTGGGGATCAGTCCCTTCTGTGCTTTGAATTTCAAGGCCTAGATGGGTGACGCCATTGAGTCGATTAACACAAAGCGTATGCATGAGTAACCAGTTAGTGGCTGACAGATTGTGTGACTTGGCAGTTTTGAGGAGATTTTTGACAAACTCACTCCAAAGCTCATGAGATGCTGTCCTATCTTTGGCATCGAAGGTTGCTACATGGACTTGGGGATTCGTCCAAGATTCGGTACGAGCTTGGAGTTGCTGGTACACATCGCGTTTTAGTTGCTCTGCATTGCTTTGACCCATACTTTCAAAGCCTAGGACTATGTCCGGTGATGTCGATTTACAGGGGATTCTGTCAGAAATCAATTTGAAATAAGCCGTTGTCATTGATTTGAAGTCATCAGTTTGTTCAGTTTGTAGTTGCTGAACGTTGATGGCTTCTATGAGCTCGTCAGGTAGGGTTTTATTGAAGGCTTTCTCTAACGCTGTTTGTAATTCATTTGCATTGAGTTTAAGTGCGAGAATGTACCGATCGATGGGCGCTAGCGTAAGCGGCTCCAATTGACAAAGATTTCTCACAGCGCACATAAAACGAGTCACGCCAATTTCTTTGGTGAGATCGTTGTGGACCGTGATTTTTGAAATGGATGCGGGTAATCCTGCTTCAGCCCGTTTTAAGCGACGCTCAATCTCGGGTAATGTTTCGCGTCCACGCAGCAGAATACGTTGTGCGAGAATCTCAAGCGGGGCAGTGATCTCTATAAAGGTCAGATTAGGAACGATAGTTTGGAGTGTTTCAGCGATGGCGCGTGAGCCATTGGCAATAATGTGTTTGCCTTGTCTTTGCGCATCGAGTAGTTTTTTGGGGAGTGCGTAGTGCAAACCATGCGCTTGCCAGGTGATTAAAAAGGCATCTTGTGCCTCACGCTCAGCAAACTCTGCCTCTGTCACACTTTCATAGATTTCCCCGGGTTTTCCTGGTGCGCGTGTGATGGTGCGTTGTGCAAAGACAAATGCATCGGCTGGAACCTGATCACGAATCCCGTCAATTAAAGTGTCTTTACCAGAGCCGCTGGGTCCAACAATACAGATGAATTGACCAGGTTCCATGGGCTTATCCTCTATTCATCCAATCCTATATCAACAGGTCTGGCAGCTTGTGTAATTTTGCTGGTTGAAATGTAATCGACGCCCGTCATCGCAATGTCTCTAATTGTCTCTAGTGTAATACCACCCGAAGCTTCAACTTTAGTTTGCCCGTCAATCCATTGGACGGCTGTGCGCATATCGGACAAGGACATGTTGTCTAGCATAATCACATCGACACCGGCACTGAGTGCCTCACGAACTTGATCCAAATGATCACATTCGACTTCGAGCTTGGTCAGTACAGGCAAGCCTTTTTTTGCACGTAGTACAGCTTTGGTGAGGCTGCCACAAATCGCAATGTGGTTGTCTTTGATCATAACGCCATTGTCTAAGCCCAGACGATGGTTCAAACCACCACCACAAGTGACGGCATGTTTTTCGAGCATTCTAAGACCGGGTGTTGTTTTACGGGTATCAATTAAACGGGCTTTTGTGCCTGCGATAGCATCGCAGTAATGACGGGTTTCGGTCGCAACTGCGCACAGTCTCTGCAGGATGTTTAACGCTGTTCTTTCGGCTGTGACGATGCTTCTTGAGTTGCCGGTGACGGTGAGTAACTGGTCGCCAGCATGCACAGTTTGACCATCTTTGACAGTGATATCGACGTTTAAACTGGAGTCATAGCGTTGAAATACTTGTTTGGCGACGTGAATGCCGGCAATGACGATGGTTTCACGAGCCCGCATGTAAAACGTGCCGTTAGTGTCTGCATCGAGCATCAATTGCGCAGTTAGATCGCCAGCGCCGATGTCTTCCTGCAACCAAAGATCAATAAGTCGTTGAGTCTGAAAGACATCATACATAGTGTTTTTCCTTCTTCATGCCTGATCAGCTTATGTGTCATTTAGCGTTGCGCTTGATGGCGGCGGGCATATATAAAAATTAAGGTGCATAAACCGATCGCCAAACTGATCCAGCTGTTCGCGATAAAAATTAAAGCAGTCAAAATGGCCAGTAACCATCTGGACGCTTTACTGAGATGGCCCAGTAAATAACCTTCAGTTACACCTGAAAGGGCCCAACACCCGATTAGCGTGCTTGTTATTGTAGCGATGATATCTGTAGGCGATCCCTGAAGCAGAAGTTCAGGGCGAATCAGAAAAATGAGCGGAATAATAAACGCAATCAAACCAATCCGGCAGGCGGTCACCGCAATCACCATTGGATTACTGCCTGAAATGGATGCCGCCGCAAAAGCAGCCACGGCCACAGGTGGTGTGATCGCAGATAGTGCGCAGAAGTACACAATAAACAGATGCGCCGATAAGACATCCGTTCCAAGTGCGATCAGAGCAGGAGCAGCTAAGACAGCGGATAAAGCATAGACTGCGGGCACCGGCATGCCCATTCCTAAAATCACGATGACCGCCACGGCCGTGATAATCGTTAACACATAACTTCCGCTCGCCAAGGCAAACATGGCTGAGCTGATTTTGCCGGTAAGATCCGTCATCGACAATGTGCCCACGACAAGGCCGGCTGCTGCACAGGCAACGCCCACCAAAATAACGCGTTCCACGCCTTTGGCTAAACCTTTGATTAGGTTTTTGAAGAACCCTTGACGGTACTGTGATTTCGTTAAAAACACGGGCAGCATGCCCAGACAGGCTAGTGCTGCGGCAAAAGCTGGGCGATTGAGCGCCAGTACGGCCCAGATAATCGTGATGAGTGGGACGAGATAAGCCCAGTCTTTGCGTAAAACATGCCAGAAACGTGGCAGTTGGTTTTTATTACTTGCACCCAGATTGTGTCGCATTGCGTGATTATTGACGCTCATATACACGCAGAAAAAATAAAAAACTGCTGGAAAAACCGCTGCAATGATGATCTCACTATAAGCAATGCCTGTGAAATCACTCATCAAGAAAGCTGCTGAACCCATCACAGGTGGCAGTAAAGAACCGCCAGTGGAAGCGGCAGCTTCAATGGCGCTGGCACGGACTTTAGAAAAACCATCCCGAACCATCAGGGGAATCGTAAAGGAACCTGTGGTGACGACGTCTGCCGTGGGTGAACCAGAGACCGAACCGTAGAGTGCGGATGAAATGACAGAGACTTTGGCGGGTGCACCGTGTTGATTGCCTACGAGGCTCTGGGCAATGTCATGAAAGAAATTGCCACCGCCAAAGCGATCAAACAAAGCCCCAAAAATCACAAACACAAAAACTAGAAGTGCAGCAACATCTAAGGCGGGTCCAAATAAACCTTCTGTTGTAAAGACCAAATGATCGGCCATTTCTTCCAGAGACAGGGCACGGTGATAGAAAGGCCCGTCAATCTGATCTCCCCAAATCCCGTACATTAGAAATACACTGACTAAGACAACGAGTGTCATGCCAATGCAGCGTCGGGTGGCTTCTAGAACCAATATCAATAGAACAACCGAGACGACGAGATCGAGATCGGTTAAAGGATCTAAAACTGGTAAACGTTCGCTTAGACGACCTTGTTCAAATACTAGATATCCACAGCAGGCAATCGACAGAAGGGCCAAGAGCGCGCCAGCAAATGTCATGTTTTTTGTGCCGAGTGGATTGCCTGTTCTATGAATAAAAGCCAAGCACAAAATAGCACCCAAAAAAAGGTGCAGCGCCAGTAGTGGATCCATATACCAGCCAAAGGCGATTGCCAGGAACAGCAATGCACACATCAGACTGATGACCGTGCTGATGGTTTGAGCAATGATGCCTAAAGTGCGTGGCTGCCCTGAGGCAAGCCACATTCGCCAAGAAGCAGGTGTGGACGGTTGATTCACGGGTTGGTGGCTTGTCAGTTCGGGTGTCTTTACAGATGTAACGTTGGTTTACGGCAACAGGCCAGCTTCTTGATAGGCTTTGATGGCACCTGGATGCAATGGGATGGGTGCAGTGTCTGTCAACGCTTTGGGACTCAGTCGGGCTAGCGTCGCATGCGCAGATTGCAGAAATTTAAAATTGTTCAGCAGAGCGCGCACAAGATCAGCTGCCTCATCATCACTCATGTCTGTCGACGCAAAGACAATCACATTACCTGTAATTGTTTGAATGGCTTTGGTTTGAAAATCGTAGGTTTTAGCGGGCATCTTAATGGGTTTTGTGCCAAGCTCTGCATCAAGTGCCTCGACTTTGTCATTAGATAACCCTAGTAACTGTAAGTCCACATCACGTGAGGCATTCACAATCTGACTTGATGGGAAAGAGAGCATGTTGATGATGAGATCAGAATGGTTGTTTTTCATTTGATCGAGGCCGGCGTTGTAAGGACCATAGGTCACACGACCACCCCAGCGTTCGATGTCCTCAACAGAAAGTCCATAAGCAGCCAAGACCGCTTCACCCGTGATGGCCATTAACGTGCCTTTTTGATTTAAGGAAACACGTAATGGGCGTTTCTCTTCGGCAGCCTTTTCTAGGCTTTTGATGTTTGATGATTGGGTTGCCAAAATCTGAACCGCTGCTTGCGGGTCAATCAGTGCAATGGCGCGGATGTTAGTCAATGGTTTGGTAAAAGGCGTTAAACCTTGTTCTGCACGCAACGCCATTTGTGCGTGTGCAATCCCTAGCTGCACTTTGCCGCTAGAAACAAGGGCGAGATTGCCGGCCTCACGACCTGGCTCATAGGTAAATGAAGAACCAGGGTATGAGGTTTTAATCACCTCACCGATCGCTGTACCAATTGCGCTCCAAGCGCCACCCACGGATCCACCTGCGAGGGTCACTTTGTAAGGACCGCCTGCCTGTACGGATCCGATAGATGCAAACGCTAAGGTTGCAGTTGCGAGAAGACTGCCAAGACAACGCCGAATAATCACGACCAACTCCTGAGTGCTTGTCGGACGACAAGCGACCAATGGTTTTGTAAACGAAGCACATAAAATGTACAAGTGCTTATTCTAACTGACAGGCACCGTATTTTAAGTTATGAGGTTTTTGACGGTGGCGTGTGTATGAATTTACTGGCCTCGTCTAACAGTGGTTGCCAGACAATTTCTAGCTCCTGATGCATGGAAGCCGCTAGTCCATCCAACCCTGGCCAGAGTGTTGCGTGGGTAATGTTCATGCGGTAGAGCTCACGCATGGCTTCCTGACGCATTTCTGTTCGTAAGTTCAAGCGCACGAGCAAATCGCCACTCTCGGGCGTTTCATAGCCTTGCAGAAGTTCGCCAATCGACATGTTTAGCACCCCTGGAATGACGAATAAGCCTGATTGAGCGACCAAGCGACTGTCCATTTCATCAGGTTCACCAAACCAAATCACTGGAAATTGGTTGCTCAAGAAATAGGTCTCAAGCTGAGTGTTGTGTCGAGGATTAATCGTATTTCTGGTTAAATCTGGAAAGTTTTTAGGGGCGAGAGACCACAAGGCTGGGGTATTTAGTGCATAGACCGTACAGTCTGAGCGTGCTGCTTGAAGCGCAAAAAAAGCAGCTACAAATGGCGATTTAGTGAAATCTAGCAAACGGGTGGGAGCCCCATGATGTTGCATCATAGCCAGACAGCGCAGAGTGTTGTCTAAGGCGCTGTGACTGTCGATATGCACATGGGCTTTACGTCGAAACACACGCACGGTTCTTTGTTCGCGCAATGCCCATTCTTCTGCGGGGGCATCTAGCATCATCAGTCTGCGTGACAAAGAGCTATAGAGTGGCACGCCTGAGACGACCTGACCTCGAAATGCCCATTGATCTAATGTACTGATCGTATCCAGAAACTGTTGCCAATTGGTGATGTCCAGAGTTTTCATGTGAGGACTCCGTTGGAATCGGTGCAGCTAATTAGATCCATAGTTTGCAGCAAAGTGACTGTTTCATAGACGGGTAGGCCGACAACTCCAGTGTAACTACCTTCGATATGTGCAATAAAAGCGGCTGCGAGCCCTTGAATCGCATAGGCGCCCGCTTTGCCCATGGGCTCACCTGATTTGACGTACTGCTTGAGCACATCGTCTGGCTGCTTAGAAAACGTGACTTTAGTATGAGTCCGGATATAGTCAATGTCATCTTCCCAACACACAGCCACTGCACTGAATACATCATGTGTTTGGCCATTGAGCAAACGCAGAAATTGTAAGGCTTGTTGCGGACTTTCTGGTTTACCGAGGATTTCACCCTGTAAAGCAACGGTGGTATCGCCCGTCAGAATAGGAAGGTTTTCCAGACCATGCTGGTGTTGTTGTACGTATGCGCGAGCTCGAAAGTTCTTGTCTAAACAAGTTCGACTCACGTAATTTTCTGGGCACTCGTTGTCGAATACCGGTTCATCGTCTTCTTGCGGCGGCAATCGAAGCACCTGTACATTGAGTCCTAACTGTTTAAGCAAACTGAGTCGTCGCGGACTTTCTGAAGCCAAGAGTAACTTGCTTGTATGCAGGTGCCACATGATTTACTCCCGATGGTAAGGGTGGTTGTTGGCGATGGCCGCGACTCGATAAATTTGTTCGTATAGAAAGACTTTAACCATGCTGTGAGGCAACGTCATGGCAGAGAGTTGCAATTGCATGTCGCAGGCTTGGCGTACTTCCGGGGCGAGTCCGTCGGGTCCACCGATCACAAATGTCACTTCGGGAGTGAGCATTTTTTGTGTCTCCAGGAGTTGATGCAATTGCATGGTAGTGCGTGTTTTGCCACGCTCATCCAGTGCGATTTTATAACCCGTGCGCTCTTTTAAAGCGGCTAATAGTCGTTCGCCTTCTTGCGCTTTCATTTGGTCGGCCGTTTTGCCCTGTTGCCTAGGCGCAGGCCGAACCTCTTTGAGCTCAAGCTGCCAGTCTGAGGGGAGTCGTTTCAGATATAAATCACAGGCGGTTTTTACCCAGTCCGGTGTTTTTTGACTGACGGCTAGTACTTGTACTTTCACAACGGGTCTCTCAGTTGTCCTGAGCGGGTTGAGGCATCTGATCTGCTGTTGATTCAGGCAGCAGCTTCATTCGGACGGGTTTGGAACCCCAAATCTCTTCAAGGTTGTAGTAGCGGCGAATTTCAGGTTGCATAATGTGAACGACGATATCGCCCAAGTCGATCAGCACCCATTCACCCACCTCATCGCCTTCACGTGCGAGGACTTGCGCCCCCATGGGGCGTACTTTGTCTTCGACACTAGAAGCCAATGCGCGAGTTTGTCGATTGGTTGCGCCACTGGCAATAATGACGCGATCAAAGAGGCTGGTTTGCCCTGTGGTGTCAAAGACTTTAATGTCTTGTGCTTTGACGTCTTCGAGCGCATCAACGACGGCTCTTTGTAATTTACGAATATCCATGCGTGTATTAATTCCTAGGACTGTATTTCATACAGTTTGTGTTGTTTGATGTATTGCGCAACGCGCGGGTCAAGCATGTCGTCGACACACGCACCTTGTGCGAGCTTTTGGCGCAGATCACTGGCGGAAATTGGCATCGGCTCCAGTGGTAGTGATTGTATTTTTGCGAGCCCCTGAGCGACACGCTGCTGTAAAGCGTCAGGAATGGTTTGTGGAGAGCCGGGTCGTTCAGCCACGAGCAAGGTGACACGTTGTGCGATGTCTTCCCAGCGATGCCAGCTACAAAAGTTCGCTAACTGATCGGATCCGAGTATCCAGTAATACGTATGGGCATTATCGAGCATTTCAAGGGTGTCGATGGTGTAAGTAGCCCCAGACCTTTCTAATTCAATCTGATTTAAGCGCAAGTTAGGTTTGCCAGCAATCGCCAACTCGATCATCTCAGCCCGTTGTTCAGGGGTTGCTTTGAGGGTTGGTTTTTGCCAAGGTTGGCCCGCAGGGATGAGATCAACCGCATCCAGTTGCTGTTGGTCGAGTGCCGCACAGGCAACTGCGACATGCGCCTTGTGGATTGGATCAAAGCTGCCACCGAGAAGCCCTATTCGCATGCAAGCCAGTCCTTAGGGGTGAGATATTCGTAGAGCTTGGCTTCTTCAGAACCAGGTGCCGGGTGCCAGTCATAGCGCCAGTTCACCACGGGTGGCATGGACATCAGAATGGATTCTGTGCGCCCGCCCGATTGCAGTCCAAAGAGAGTTCCGCGATCAAAGACCAGGTTGAACTCAACGTAACGTCCTCGACGGTAGTGCTGAAAATCTTTATGCAATGGCTCAAAGGGCAGCTGTTGTCGCTTTTGGACGATAGGTTGATATGCACCTAAAAATGCATCACCGACTGAGCGTGTGATCGAAAACGACTCTTCAAAGCCTGGTTCATTCAGATCATCAAAAAAAACGCCACCTACACCCCGAGTTTCTTGTCGGTGTTTTAAATAGAAATATTCATCACACCAAGCTTTGTACGCCGGATACAGTGCTGGGTCATGTGCATTGAGCGCATCGTAGCAGCTTTGATGAAAGTGTTTGGCATCTTCTTCAAAGACATAGTAGGGTGTTAAATCCATGCCACCACCAAACCAGAAAATGTCGTGATCTTCACTACCTGGCTGGGCATAGGCGACGAACATGCGCACATTCATGTGTGTGGTCGGCACAAAGGGATTGTCTGGATGTAAAACCAGAGAGACCCCCATGGCTTCCCAACGTCGACCGGCAACTGCAGGGCGGTGTGACGTGGCAGATGCTGGCAATGTATCGCCCATCACATGGCTAAATAGCACTCCAGCACGCTCAAACACTTGACCGTTTTCAAGGAGGCGAGAAACACCGCCACCACCTTGCTCACGCGTCCAGCGATCGGTCTGAAAGGGCGTGCCATCGAGTGCCTCAAGACCGCTCACGATCGACTGTTGCAGTGTCAAAAAATAGTCTTTGACGCGGGCCGTATCGACTTTGAGTGGTGCGTTCATGATTTCAGTGCACGCCAGGCGATATCGCGCCGGAACTGTGCCCCCTCAAACTGAATTTGATCCACGATTGCGTAGGCATCTTCTCTCGCTTCTTCAACCGTATCGGCTAGTGCAGTGACGCACAGGACACGTCCACCACTAGTGCGTAGAGTTTGTCCATCCAGTGTGGTGCCCGCATGAAAAACAACGCAAGTGTCGGTGTTTTGTGGCAAATTGGTGATTGCGTCGCCTGTACGTGGTGTGTCCGGGTAGTTGGCGCTTGCCATCACAACACCTAAAGCAGTGCGTGGATCCCAATCCAGTGTGATCTCATTCAAACGCCCTTGTGTGGCCGCTTCTAAAGCATCGAGCAAATCAGAGCGTAATCGCAAGAAAATCGGCTGTGTCTCCGGATCACCCATGCGACAGTTAAATTCGAGCACTTTAATGGGTCTGGTGGCGTCATCGCCGTCGCCAATCATGACCCCGGCATACAAAAAGCCGCTGTAGGGTAGACCATCACTGGCCATACCCTCGATCGTAGGTTGAATGACCTCACGCATGATGCGATCGTGTATCACCGGGCTGACAATGGGAGCAGGGGAGTATGCGCCCATGCCACCTGTGTTTGGCCCTTGATCTCCATCGAGTAAGCGTTTGTGATCCTGACTGCTTGCCAACGGCAGAATATTTTGCCCATCGGCCATCACAATAAAGCTGGCTTCTTCGCCTGTGAGAAACTCTTCAATCACAACGCGAGCGCCGGCTTGGCCCAAAGCCCCGTCGCCCAGCATGGCGTCAACAGCTGTATGGGCTTCGTCTAAGGTCATGGCGACAACCACGCCTTTACCAGCCGCTAAACCATCGGCTTTCACCACAATCGGTGCGCCTTGCTGATCGATGTAAGCGTGCGCTGCTTGTGGATCTTCGAAGGTCGCATAAGCGGCTGTGGGAATTTGATGACGCACCAGAAACTGTTTGGCGAAGTCTTTGGAGCTCTCGAGCTGCGCACTGGCTTTGGTGGGACCAAAAATAGCCAGACCACGCGCTTTGAATGCATCAACGACACCGGCCGCCAACGGCGCTTCGGGTCCAACGACCGTCATGCCAATGCCTTCACGACTCGCGAAATCTGCTAATTCTTCAGGCGCCTGTATATTAAGATTTGATAAACCTTCGTGGGTTGCTGTTCCGCCATTGCCAGGTGCGACAAAGACCTGAGAGACTCTAGGTGATTTCAGCAAATGCCAGGCGATGGCGTGTTCGCGACCACCTGAACCAATGATAAGCACTTTCATGAGCGTTACTCGTCCTCGCTGGGCATACTGGCGTTCGTAAAGACTTCTTGTACATCGTCGAGCGACTCGAGCGTATCGATCAGTTTTTGTACGCTCTCAGCCTGTGCACCTTCGATTTCGACTTCGGTTTCAGGACGCATCACGACATCCGCTAAAATTGGCTCAAGCGCTGCCTCTTTGAAGGCTGCTTGTAAATCACCAAAGACGTTGGGCTCACATAAAACCTCAATGGTGCCTTCTTCCTCGTCAGTAATGACATCGTCCGCCCCGTTTTCGAGGGCAATGTTCATAATGTCATCTTCCGAGGTGCCGGGTGCAAAGTAAAATTGACCGCAGCGCTGAAACAGATAAGCAACGCAGCCATCTTGACCCAGATTGCCACCATTTCTAGAAAACGCGTGACGAACCTCAGCCACGGTTCGCATATGGTTGTCGGTGACGGTATCAACCAGAACGGCCACACCACCAGCGCCATAGCCTTCGTAGCGCATTTCAGTGTAGTTTTCGCCTTCCGTGCCACCGGAGCCCCGTTGAATGGCGCGCTGAATATTATCTTTGGGCATATTGGCCGCTGTGGCTTTCTCGATGGCCAGACGCAATCGTGGATTGCTATCGATGTCATCGCCACCTTCTTTGGCCGCAACGGTAATTTCACGGATGATTTTTGTCCACAGCTTGCCGCGCTTGGCATCTTGACGCCCTTTGCGGTGCTGAATATTGGCCCATTTACTATGACCTGCCATGTTTTATTCGCAATTATCTATCTAGAGAATTTATAAGAAAATACAACCTATTCTAGCCTGTCAGACCGTTTGCTGTCGTCTCAATGTGTATATCAGGTGTTTTCTGGATGTTTTTTTTGCCGCCATGGGATATCTTGAGGGGTAAGTTGTTATTTTTTCAATCCGGAGTCACTATGTCCATTCTTACTCAAGCGGTTCAGATCGAACAACACGGCGGACCAGAGGTCCTCAAAATGGTGGAGGTGTCTGTACCAGAACCCAGTGCCAACGAAATTACCATTCGTCAGCATGCTGTCGGGTTGAATTTTATTGATATTTATTACCGTACTGGCCTATATAAATCACCATTGCCGCATGGTTTGGGTTTTGAAGGTGCGGGTGAAGTCATTGCAGTTGGTAAGGATGTGACACGATTCCAAGTTGGAGATCGTGTCGCTTATGGGCAAAGCCCGATCGGAGCCTATGCGTATGTCCGTAATTTGCCAGCTGCTCAAGCGGTCAAGTTGCCACAAGGTATTTCTTACGAAGATGCTGCAGCCATGATGCTCAAAGGGCTGACTGTGCAGTATTTGTTCCGTCAGACCTATCGTCTTAAAGAAGGTGAGACGATTCTGTTCCATGCCGCCGCAGGTGGCGTGGGTTTGATCGCATGCCAATGGGCTCGTGCTTTGGGCGTGCGGTTGATTGGTACGGCGTCCTCGCAGAAGAAAATGGATTTGGCGCTTGAGCATGGTGCCAGCGAAATGATCAATTACACGACTGAAGATGTACCGGCTCGTTTGTTAGAACTCACAGACGGTCAGAAAGTGCCTGTCGTTTATGACAGTGTCGGTAAAAGCACTTGGGAAATGTCGCTCGATTGCTTGCAGCCTAGAGGATTGATGGTGAGCTTCGGTAATGCATCGGGTGCAGTTGAAGGCGTTAATCTGGGAACGTTGGCAGCAAAAGGGTCGCTCTATGTGACTCGTCCAGTGCTGGGGGCCTACACCAATACCCCTGAGAAACTGCAAGCCGCTGCAGATGAGTTGTTTGAACTGGTGTTGGCAGGCAAAATTCGTTTGCGCATTGATCAACGCTATCGATTAGAGGAGGCCGCTTTGGCACAAGAGACCTTGGCGGGTCGTCAAACAACCGGTGCCAGTGTGTTCTCGTTGATCTGATCGGTTTCTCGTTGAAAACAGGCATTAAAACTAAAGCCGCCCAAAGCATGGCATAGTCTCCATCGCTTTGGGCGGCTTTCTGATTGATCAGATGATTACGACTCGGGACTCAAGTGATAGTCAGTGACACGTTGAACTTCATTACGCGAACCCATGACCACGGCCACACGTTCATGCAAGCCTTCTGGCTGAATGTCCATGATGCGCTCACGCCCGTTGGTCGCCATCCCTCCAGCTTGCTCCACCAAGAATGACATTGGATTGGCTTCATACATGAGGCGCAGTTTGCCGGGTTTATTCGGTTCTCTAGCGTCACGTGGGTACATAAAAATGCCACCGCGGATGAGCAAACGATGGACATCGGCCACCATGGACGCAATCCAACGCATGTTGAAGTTTTTGCCACGAATACCTTCCGTACCTGCGAGACATTCATCAATGTAGCGTCTCACAGGGGCTTCCCAGTGGCGTGAGTTCGAGGCGTTAATTGCAAATTCGCTTGTGTCCTCAGGGATCGTGATGTTGTCATGGGTTAAGACCCAAGAACCCATTTCGCGATCTAACGTAAAGCCCACCACGCCTTCACCCACAGTCAGAATTAACATGGTTTGTGGACCGTAAATGGCGTAACCTGCCGCAACTTGTGTATGACCTGGTTGCAGGAAGTCTTCTTCACAAATATGCTCGCGGCCGGCGACATCAGAAGGCGCTTTAATAACTGAGAAAATAGTACCAATCGAAACGTTCACATCGACGTTGGATGAACCATCGAGTGGATCAAATAGCAGTAGGTATTCACCTTTGGGATAGCGGTTAGGAATGACATAAATCGCTTCCATTTCTTCGGAAGCCATGGCAGCCAGATGACCACCCCATTCGTTGGCTTCCAATAAGACTTCATTGGAAATCACGTCAAGTTTTTTCTGAACTTCACCTTGAACGTTTTCACTGCCGAGGCTGCCTAAAACACCACCCAGCGCACCTTTACTGACGGCATGGCTAATAGTTTTACAGGCACGCGAGACAATTTCAATCAGTAGGCGTAATTCAGCCGGTAATGCATGATCGGTTCGTTGTTTTTCAATGAGATACTGGGTTAATGAGGTTTTTTTCTGTTTCATGGTGGATGCTTTTAAAAGTTGATCAAAGGGCAACTGTGATGAGTCTGCCCGCATATGTATTGTGGACGTTTACAGTTCTAGTGCTTTTTGAACAATCTCACGTGTGTTAGGCGATAGTTTAGGATGAATGTTCACCTTTTCTAATGCCGCTTGCATGGCTTGTGCCACTTTGGGCGTATGGCCTCTCCAGTGATCCATGAGTCGCGCAAAACGAGCCGCAATTTCTGGGTTGTCTTTGTCCAGCGTGCAGACCTGTTCAGTCCAGAATGCGTAACCGCTTCCGTCTTGGCTATGAAAGCCCAGCGGATTGTTGATACAAAACTGAAATACGAGCGCACGAATCCTATTTGGGTTTCTGGCGTTATAGGCAGGATGTTGCATCAATGTGCGGATGTCATTGACCGTCGTGCCGGGGGCAGTGGCTTGTAATGCAAACCACTTATCAATGACGAGTGGATCATCTTGGAATTGTGCATAAAACGCATCTGCATGTTGCTTGGCCTGCGCTTTGGCGGTGGGATGTAGAAACAATGCTTGTAAAGCACCGAATTGCAAGGTCATGTTGTCAGCCTGGGTGTATTGCGTTTGTGTCAACGACAATGCTTCAGGATGTGCTGCGCTACATAACCAACTGAGTGCTAGGTTATACATGTCGCGCCGGCCTGCAGCGACGGCACCGGGATCAAAGGGTTGCCCAGGTTGTGGCTGAAGATCAGTAATAAGTTTGAGAAGTTGGGGTGCCAAGGCTGTCCCCAACTGTTTAATAAGATCGATTTTGGCTTGTGCAACACCGACCGGATCTATCTCATCCATGAGTTGCAACAGGTAAGCATCTTTGGGTAGTTGCAGCAAACGGGCACGGTAGCCTTCGTCAATCTGGTCGTCTTGTAATACAGCACTCAGTGTTTCAACCAGTGATGCATGTTCTGTTTCAGAGGCTTGGGGGTTGGTGAGCGAATTCAGAATTGTGCGCGACAGCAAATCCTGCATGGCTTGCCAGCGTGCAAACGCGTTGGCATCGTGCCTAGCGAGATGATGCAAAGTGCGGTCATCATAGCAGTACTCAATGCGCACGGGTGCACTGAAATCTCTTAAGAGTGAGGGCAATGCATTTTGGGTCCAGTCATCGATAAGCCAAGACTGGGTTGTTTGCGTGAGTTCCAACAAAATGGTTGTGTCAGTCTGGCCTTCACAGCGTAAGGTTAAGGCTTGACCATCGGGTTCGATCGCACCAATGGCAAATGGGATATGTAGGGGAGGTTTTTCCAGCGATGCAGTGCGTTCAATGCCAACGGGTGGATTGCTTTGTGTCAGTGTGATACGAACTTGATTTGTTTGATCCGTAGATTCAATTGTGACGTGCACGGTTGGGGTGCCCGCTTGATCGTACCAACGCATAAATTGTCTCAATGATCTGGAAGAGTCTTGTAACTTCCAAGCATCTTCTAAAGCGTTGACCCAGTCTTCGCAGGTGACAGCTTGGCCATCGTGGCGCTCAAAATACAGTTGGGTACCCACCTGAAACGTGGTTTCGCCTAGCAGAGTGTGCAACATCCGAATCAGTTCTGCGCCTTTCTCATAAATAGTGGCCGTATAGAAGTTGCTGATTTCTTCGTAGCTTTGTGGACGCACGGGGTGTGCCATGGGCCCGGAATCTTCGGGAAACTGGCTGTTGCGAAGGACGGTGACATCATCGATGCGCTTGATGGCGCGTGCGCTCGCGGCGCGTTGTGCATCTAATCCCTGTGCCAACATATCGGCTGTAAATTCTTGATCTCTAAAAACCGTCAAACCTTCTTTGAGACTGAGCTGGAACCAGTCACGGCACGTGACGCGGTTGCCGGTCCAATTATGGAAATACTCATGACCAATGACGGCTTCGATGTTTCGGTAATTCGTGTCTGTCGCGGTTCGAGGGTTGGCTAGAACGTAGGCGTCATTAAATACGTTGAGCCCTTTGTTTTCCATAGCGCCCATATTAAAGTCGCTCACTGCAACAATCATGAAGCGATCCAGATCTAGTTCAAGGTTAAAGCGCGACTCATCCCATCGAATTGAACGGATGAGGCTTTCCATGGCCCACTCCGTACGGTCGAGTGTGCCCGGGTCACTATAGATTTGTAATAAGACGTCACGGCCGCTTTTGATTTTAAGAGATTGCTCGCGACAATCAAAACGACCTGCGACCAAGGCAAATAGATAAGAAGGCTTTGGGAATGGGTCTTCCCAAACACACAGGTGTCGACCCGATTCGAGAGAGGCTTCCTTAATCAAATTGCCATTCGATAAAAGGGTCGGATAACGTGTTTGACACGCTTTTAAGGTCACGCGATAAGTGGCCATGACATCAGGGCGATCGGCAAACCAGCAGATGCGACGCATACCTTGTGCTTCACATTGAGTCAGTAGGTTCTGACCAGAGGCGTATAAACCCATCAGTGCATGGTTTTCAGAAGGGTTTAGGCTGTTGTGAATTTCTATTTGGCATTGAGTCGGTAAGTTATGAATTTGCAATAAGCTGCGATCATCATTAAACGTATAGTCCAACCAATCAATGCCATCGACTCGCAGGGCAGTTAGATTTAATTCATCGCCATCTAGAGTGAGCGACTGTTTAATGGTGTCAGAAGGGTTTTTATACTCAGCCTGAAACTGGCACACCACGGTTGTATGCGAAGGTTCAAGATCAAATGTGAGATCGACCTGAGATAAAGAGTAAGGGTAGGGTTGGTAGTCTGTGCGTTGAACGGTCATACAAATTTAATGAGATTAATCAGTGTTTGACTGTATTGTACGCATGGCGAGCACAAACCGTGTCTGAGCCTTTAAAGAGACACGTGAATTATGAATAGACAAGCGGATCAAAACTTAATGAAAAAACTAACGAAAAGACCCAATAAAAAGAAGAGCATGATAAGTTTTTGATCTCATCATGCTCACTATGGATAGCCGGTGCTAACGTGTCTTAAGCAGGTGCGTCGGTCGGTTTCTCAATCAGAAACTCCTCGCGTGAGCGACCTGCTTTTTCTTCGTTAACCAGCCAGATGGGTGTGCGTCCACGCCCTGTCCAGGTCATACCAGAATCGGGATGGCGATATTTTGGCGGTACCGGTGCGCGTTTGGTTGCGGTTCTTTGGGAAGCAGCGCGACCAGGTTTGCCTTTCGCAAATGCCTGGGCAATTTCCTCGGGGGTAATGTCAAACTCACGCATTGTGCGCAAGATTGAAGCGATCGCAGGCTTACGGTTTTTTTGTTCCAGCTGCTCAATCTGCTTTTGCAGTTTGTCCATTTCCCTTTGTATCTTTGCTTTTTTTGCTGCAAAGTTAGTCATAGTCATTGATATTGCCTTTAGGTGATATCGGTTTAATTTGTTTTCTAAAAGATTGTTCAGCTTTGTGTTGCCGAACGCTTTAATAGAAATGTTCGACAAATTGTATCTTGAAAATAGATTTTCTGAAACATTTAAACGAAATTTATTTGAATCGGTATTAATACGAATCAGATTTAGAAGCTTGTTGGAAAGGTAATTGAGCTGTTATTGAATAATTTAACCTGTTGTTAATAAACAAACTTCTTGGCATTAAGTGAAATAAGTAACTAGTGAATATGACTAAAGGATTGTGAGGTGTTTAAAGGGGTTTCTGCAATTCAATTAAGATGAATCACATTATGAATAAATTGAAAGTGACTGGAATTTGAAGGTAACTGATAACACCTTATGGAAATGTTTCATGAATGTCTACGATGAGCGCACATGGTTTTTTTGAACATAGCTAATCAAAAACAGATTTTTGAAGTTGGCAGTAAATGAAAAAATGAATATGAATATTTAATATGTTATGTGATTTTTTTTATCAAATTAATAATAAATTGTTTATTTTAAATTTAGTTTTTTTTATTTAAAATTTCGAATGTTTGAAAATTGAACTTTAAAGACTAGTTGTTGATTGTGTGTGCCATTTGATGAGTTTCGTTAATTGATCGTAATCAGATAGTCAAGTGTTGTTTGTATGTGATGCCTAGGGGAAAACCCCTTTATTTTTAATGAAAAGCCTTATTTTTGAGCAATTTGATTTTGTAATAAAAATTTGATATGTAACGCGCGCGCATAGCGCGCTTAATATTTCCGGAGTTTAATTATTATCTTTTTTAATACTGTTTTGTATGTCATTAGTTATTTTTAATAATGAAATGAGTTAATTAAATTTGTAAATTTTCAGATTAATTGTTGTGTTACCATTTTTTTCAATTCGTGAGAATGTCTGAGTGGTTTTTTATTACTGGAGTGTGTGCTGTACAAAGCTTGAGTCACTGATGACTGCCAGACCTATTTCAATAAGAAGCAAAGGAGTAAGCATGAATCTGACAATCAAATCTTTCATTCTGGCAGGCACGTTGTGTGTTACTGCTGCTGGAATGACAACACAAGCAGCCGATTTAGAAACCGTTAAGAAGAACGGTGTACTCAGAGTCGCCGTGGCGAACGAAATCCCCTACGGTTATATGGATCTTGATGGCCAAGCCCGTGGTGCGGGTCCTGATGTTGCCAAACAAATTGCAAAAGCACTGGGTATTGAAAAAATCGAATGGGTGACAACCAACTTTGGTTCATTGATTCCAGGTTTGCAAGCAGATCGATTCGATATGGTGGCGGCCGAAATGGCGGTTCTGCCACAACGTTGTCAGCAAATTATTTATTCCGAACCCAATAGTTCATACGGTGAAGGCCTTTTGGTGCCCACAGGTAATCCTAAAAACATCCATGATTTTGAAAGCTTTGCGACTTCAGGCTTAAAGGTCGCCATTATGGCCGGTGCCGATCAACTCGAGATGTTGCAGGCAATGAATGTGCCTGAAGCACAGATCGTGACGCTGGCAAGCAACTCCGATGCAATCTCAACTGTTTCAACTGGCAGAGCCGATGCGTACGCGGCAACAAGCCTCACAGTGGGCGGATTAGCCACAAAAAGTGACAAGGTTCAAGCAGCTGAAGATTTTGTTGATCCGGTCGTTGACGGTGAAGTTGTTCGTAGCTGGGGTGCCTTTGCGTTTTCTAAGAACTCAGAAAGCCTGCGCGATGCTGTCAATGAAGTGCTTATCGACTTTAAGAAAACACCTGCCTGGAAAGAGATTTTGACAGGTTACGGCTTTTCGGATGAGGACGTCTCTGAATCGTTTGAGCGTACAACTGCCCAACTGTGTGAGCAGTAAGCCAACATTATGAACTGGATCAATTACCTCGACCCTCTGCTACAGGGGGTTCGGGTGACCGTGGAGCTCACGGTGTATTCCACCGTACTGGGTGCGCTGTTTTCCTTTCTGTTTGGGGTCGGTCGCCTCTCGAATACAACAGCGATTCGTTGGCTGTCTGTCAGCATAATTGAAGTGTTTCGAGGCACTTCATTGCTTGTACAACTCTTTTGGCTGGTGTTTGCATTACCGATTGTGGGTCAGATGATTGGTGTCAATCTGAGCTTGCCTTTGATCGTAGCGGGTACGTTGGCCTTAAGTCTTAATATTGGTGCTTATGGTGCCGAAGTGGTGCGAGGTGCAATTCAAGCGGTATCGCACAACCAATATGAAGCCGCTTTGGCACTGGATTTCACACCGCGACAAACCCTTTGGCGCATTGCAATTCCGCAGGCAATTCCTGAAATGATGCCCAGCTTTGGGAATCTGGCGATACAGAATCTGAAAGACACAGCGCTCGTTTCACTGATTGGCTTGAGTGATATGGCATTTCAGGCAGAAAGATTGCGCAATATAACGCAAGACAGCACGTCTATTTACACCCTGCTGCTCTTTATGTACTTCGGCATGGCCCTGGTGATTACGCTGCTAATGCGATTGCTCGAGAAGTACGTCAGCCGCTGGCGCTTTCGAGGAGGCTGAAGATGCTGTTTGGGATTCAATGGGATACAGCTAATGACTGGGTCTTTGCTTGGTCGATTTTGCCGATTTTGCTCAAAGGCATGGTGGTGACGATTCAGGCGACCTTGTTGGGTTTTGTCGTTGGGGCGCTACTGGGTTTGTTATTTGCCGCACTTAAAAGCGTGCGTTTCAAACTGATTGCGTGGCCGGCCACGGTGTTGACTGAGTTTTTACGGGATACGCCACTGTTGGTACAACTGTTTTTTCTGTATTACGTGTTGCCAGATTACGGCTTGGTGCTACCTGCATTTTTGACAGGTGCATTGGCGTTGGGAATTCAGTACAGCGCTTATATGTCAGAAGTTTATCGTGCGGGAATTGATTCCATTAGTCATGGGCAAACTGAAGCCGCTCGTGCATTGGATATCACACCATTGCGCACGTTTGCCGTCATCATCATGCCGCAAGCCATCCCACGCATTATTCCTGCCCTGGGTAACTACTTGGTGTCCATTATGAAGGATGTACCGGTTTTGTCGGTCGTTTCTGTTTTGGAGATGCTGAGCGTTGCACGCATTATTGGAGACAGGACATTCAATTACATGGTGCCTTTAACAATGGTGGGAATCTTGTATCTCATCATGACACTGGTTGCTTCGGCGATCGTGCGCTATGCCGATAACCGCTTGCCTAAACAGGGCATTCCACTGCGTTAGGTTGCCAACAGACAAATATAAAGAATGATGAATAAAGCGATGTTGATTGATTCCGAGGATGATAGCCAAGCTGGTTTGGCTATTCAGATGAAGCAAGTTGTGAAGCGTTATGGTGATCTAGTTGTCCTGGATCATCTGGATTTTGAAGTGGCGAAAGGTGAGAAAGTCACCATTATTGGCTCTTCGGGATCCGGTAAGTCCACAGTATTACGCATCTTAATGACGCTTGAGACGATTAGTGAAGGGTTGATCTGGGTGGATGGACAGCCTTTGTGGCACGAAGAGCGGGATGGTCAAATTGTGCCCGCGAGCGAAGGTCATCTGCGAAGTATGCGTAAAAAAATGGGGATGGTTTTTCAGCAATTTAATTTGTTTCCACATATGACGGTCATGCGTAATGTGACCGAGGCTCCGATTCATGTGTTGGGGCTTAGCAAAGCAAAAGCCCTGAAACGCGCACAAACCTATCTTGATTTGGTGGGCATGATCGATCATGCGGATAAATTCCCTGGACAGCTCTCTGGGGGTCAACAGCAGCGGGTGGCCATTGCCCGTGCACTGGCCATGCATCCGAAGATTATGTTGTTTGATGAGCCCACATCGGCCCTAGATCCTGAGTTGGTAGGCGAAGTGCTCAATATCATTACGCGCTTATCGCAAGAGCACTCGTTAACCATGCTCATGGTCACGCATGAAATGGAGTTCGCACGCCAGTTTTCTGATCGCATCTGTTTCTTTGATAAAGGGGTCATCGTGGAGCAGGGGACACCTGAGGCCATCTTTGGAAATCCGCAGATGGAACGTACACAACAATTTTTAAGTTCTGTGAGTTGATCCGTAATGCACGAGTAGGAAACTGGTGGTTTGACGGTTAGGATGTGGGACAATGTGAGACTGAATTGCTTTTCTGGTGCCAATGGTCGGTGCCGATTTGACGACATATAAAGGAACAAAATCGTCCTATGAGTCTTGCATTGAATGATCCCTTACAGTGTGCTGAATCGTTACTGCTGCAGCCCGCAGAACTGAATTTCCACCATTTAGAACGCGCGATGGATGAAATCTTGCACCATCACGTCGATTATGCCGATTTGTATTTCCAGTACACCCGCAATGAAGGTTGGAGCTTGGAAGAGGGCATTGTCAAAACGGGTAATTTCTCGATTGATCAAGGGGTTGGTGTTCGGGCGATCTCCGGTGAGAAAACTGCATTTGCCTATTCAGATGCTTTGTCGAATGCCTCTTTGTTAGAAAGTGCCCGTGCAGTTCGTGAAATTGGCCGAGCCGGACAATCACGGCAAATCCAGATTGCCGTGCAAGATGTGATGCCTAAAGCACTCTATGGCGCTTTTGATCCAGTTAGTACACTGAAACCTGAGCAGAAAGTTCAACTGTTAGAACGCTTGGAGAAGATGGCCCGCGCACGAGATAGTCGGGTGGTTCAGGTCATGGCTGGATTAGGCATGGAGTATGACGTTGTGCTCGTCGTCAATAGCGATGGACGTCGTGCAGCCGATGTGCGGCCTTTAGTGCGTTTGTCTTTGACCGTGATTGCGCAAGAAGGTGATCGTCGTGAAATGGGTCACGCTGGTGGTGGCGGTCGTCATGACTTGTCCTATTTCAGTGATGAAATCCTCGAGAACTATGTGGCTCGTGCCGTGCATGAAGCGACCACCAATCTTGAGGCTAGACCCGCACCTGCGGGTGAGATGACGGTCGTGCTGGGCTCAGGCTGGCCAGGTATTTTGCTGCATGAAGCGGTTGGTCATGGATTAGAAGGTGACTTTAACCGTAAAGGATCGAGTGCTTTCTCAGGTTTAATTGGGCAACGTGTGGCATCACCCGGTGTGACAGTGGTTGATGACGGCACCTTGGAAGGACGTCGCGGCTCGTTAAATGTTGATGATGAGGGTAATGCAACACAGTGCAACGTTCTGATTGAAGATGGCATTTTGCAAGGGTATATGCAAGACAGCTTAAATGCGCGTCTTATGAAAACTGTAGTTACTGGCAATGGTCGACGCCAGTCGTATGCACATTTGCCCCTGCCACGCATGACTAATACTTATATGCTCGCAGGTCAGCACGATAAGGCTGAAATCCTCTCATCCGTGAAACGGGGTTTGTATGCGGTTAACTTTGGCGGTGGTCAAGTGGACATAACCAGCGGAAAGTTTGTTTTTTCTGCTTCAGAAGCCTACATGATTGAAGATGGCAAGGTGACCTATCCGGTTAAAGGAGCTACGTTGATCGGTCACGGTCCTCAAGCATTGCGCAATGTCAGCATGATTGGACATGACATGAGTCTAGATAGCGGTGTCGGTACATGTGGCAAAGAAGGGCAAAGCGTGCCTGTAGGGGTGGGTATGCCAACGATCCGTATTGATGGTTTGACCGTTGGTGGAACCGCCTGAAGAAGTATTTGAAATTCTGTTTGTTGCAAACAAAACACAGTTTTTTAGAAAAAGCTTGCAACAACACTGTTTTTTTGTGGTAGATTGTTTCTCATGAACTCATTCGCAAACGCATTCTTTTTTTATTTTTATGGCTTTCCACCCAAAATGGCGGAAGGACGGATGCGCAGTGCCGAATGAATCATCAGGATAATCCAGAAACCGCCAGCCCAAGCTGGCGGTTTTTTTTTACACACTGCTGGCCTGACATGGCAACAAATCATTAACTTTTATAAGCAAGAGATCAAAACAATGAATACGCAGACTGCACAAACCGCCTTAAGAAACACGGATGACACGCGAATCCGAGAGATCAAAGAACTCTCACCCCCCTCGCATGCCATGCGTGAGTTTCAGATTTCAAATGAGGTTAGCGCTTTAGTTCATGACACTCGAGAGTCAATTCACCGAATTTTGCACGGCATGGATGACCGCCTGATCGTCGTGATTGGGCCTTGCTCTATTCACGATACAAAAGCGGCGCTAGAGTACGCAGATCGCCTCAAAGTGGTCCGCGATCGTTTGAAAGGGGATCTTGAGATCGTGATGCGTGTGTACTTTGAAAAGCCTCGAACCACGGTTGGCTGGAAAGGTTTGATCAATGACCCTGATCTGGATGGCAGTTTCCAGATTAATAAAGGTTTGCGCATTGCCCGTGAGTTGTTGCTCAGCATCAATGAAAAGGGTATGCCAGCAGGATGTGAGTTTCTGGACATGATCACACCCCAGTACATTGCGGATCTGGTTTCTTGGGGCGCAATTGGTGCTCGGACGACAGAAAGCCAAGTGCACCGTGAATTGGCGTCTGGCATGTCGTGTCCAATGGGATTCAAAAACGGCACAGGCGGCAGTATGCGGATTGCTGTGGATGCCATTAAAGCGGCTTCACAGCCTCACCATTTCTTGTCGGTCACTAAAGGTGGCCATTCAGCCATTGTTTCTACTAACGGTAACGAAGATTGCCATATTATTCTGCGTGGCGGTAAAGCACCGAACTACGATGCCGCCAGCGTTCAGCAAGCGGGTGAGGAGTTGGCGAGTGCGGGACTGGCGCAACGTATTATGATTGATACTAGCCACGCGAATAGCAGCAAGAAACCAGAGAATCAACCGATGGTTTGTCGTGAAGTCGCTGCCCAAATGGAAGCCGGTGATACACGCATTGTGGGACTGATGATTGAAAGCCATCTGGTGGGTGGTCGTCAGGATCTGGTGCCCGGTCAGCCATTGACTTACGGACAAAGCGTGACTGATGGTTGCATTGACTGGGAAACTTCAGAGAAAGTGCTGGAGGACTTGGCTCAGGCAGTGCGTGAGCGTCGACGGGTCGTCGCAACTTCAGGAAAATGAGATCGCAATGAATGATACGAAACGAACCACAACGATTCAACAAATGATTCGACAGCCACTGCCCCCGATGCTTGTTGACCGACTTCGGCAGGGACTAGGTGATCGGTTTACCGAGTCGATGGCGGTTCGTGCGCATCATGGACGCGATGAGTCTGCCTATCCGGATATGCCACCGCAAGCAGTCGTCATGGCGCAATCTCGTGACGATGTGGTGTTGACCGTCAAAACCTGTTCAGATTTTGGGGTGCCCGTGATTCCTTACGGTGTAGGCTCTTCACTAGAAGGTCACGTGCTGGCTGTGCAAGGCGGGATTGCACTCGATGTGAGTCGTATGGATCAGATCTTGGCGGTTCATACCGAAGATCTCACTGCCACTGTGCAGCCTGGTGTGACTCGAGAAGCGTTAAATGCACATTTGCGTGAAACAGGTTTGTTCTTTCCGATTGATCCAGGGGCCAATGCGTCAATTGGTGGCATGGCCAGTACGCGGGCTTCTGGCACGAATGCAGTGCGCTATGGAACGATGCGTGACAACGTGTTGTCGCTCGAGGTGGTGACTTCACAAGGTGAGGTTTTGCGCACATCGAGTCGTGCCCGTAAATCATCTGCAGGCTACGACTTAACTGGTTTGTTTGTCGGTAGTGAAGGTACTTTAGGTGTGATCACCGAAGTGACCGTCCGACTCTATCCGCAACCGGAAGCCGTTAGTGCAGCGGTTTGTCATTTCCCCACAGTCGATCAGGCGGTTGCCAGTGTGATCGAAATTATTCAGATGGGAATACCCATCGCTCGGGTTGAGTTGATGGACACCCAAGCGGTACGCGCGACAAACCTCTATAGCAAGCTAGGTTTGCGTGAGACGCCACTCTTATTGTTTGAGTTCCATGGGAGTGAGGCAGGTGTTCAAGAACAGGCACAGACTGTTCAAGACATTACGCGCTCACACGAAGGCATGGGTTTTGAATGGGCGCATCGGCCTGAAGATCGTTCGCGTCTCTGGACTGCTCGACATCATGCATACTTTGCGGGACTCCAATTGCGTCCAGGCTGTCGCGCGAGCACAACTGACGTGTGTGTGCCTATCTCACGGTTAGCGGAATGTGTGGCTAAAACCAACGCATTGTTAGAAACAGTGCCGTTTCCAACCACAATTGTGGGGCATGTGGGGGATGGTAATTTTCATGTGTTGATGATGCTGGATCCTGATGATCCGGCTGAATGGGCCTTGTCTGAAGAAGTGAATTCAAAAATTGTCGGTATCGCCTTGGATGCGGATGGCACGTGTACCGGTGAACATGGTGTGGGCCTTCACAAACGTCAGTTCTTAATGCGTGAGCATGGGCAAGAGGCTGTTGCGATGATGCGTTCACTCAAGCAGGCACTTGATCCAGGCAACATCATGAACCCCGGGAAAATCTTACCCGATCACGGATCTTCAATCATTTAAGCGATACCGGCTTACAGTAAAATCGTTTCATGAACATAGAACAAATCGGAAAAGGACAGACCATTGTGATTGGTCTGTCCGGTGGCGTGGATTCATCGGTGAGTGCCTGGCTGCTTAAGCAACAGGGCTACCATGTGATTGGCCTATTCATGAAGAACTGGGAAGATGACGACGATAGTGAGTATTGCTCAAGTCGTCAGGATTGGTTGGACGCTGCCAGTGTGGCTGATTTGATTGGAATCGATATTGAGGCGGTCAACTTTTCAGCGGAATATAAAGAACGCGTTTTTAGCGCGTTTCTGACGGAGTATTCCGCAGGGCGTACACCCAATCCGGATGTGCTTTGTAACGCAGAAATTAAATTCAAAGCGTTTCTGGATCATGCCATGTCTTTGGGTGCGGAGTTGATTGCCACTGGGCACTATGCCAGGGTGCGCAGGGCCCCTACGGATGATCAACGGTTTGAACTCCTGAAGGCGGTGGATCTGACCAAAGATCAAAGCTATTTTCTGCACCGATTGAATCAACAGCAACTGGCGCGTACGCGGTTTCCATTGGGCGAAATCACAAAGCACGAAGTGAGAGCCTTGGCGACTGAAATTGGTCTACCCAATGCTGCTAAAAAAGACTCGACTGGAATTTGTTTTATTGGTGAACGTCCGTTTCGAGCCTTCCTTAATCAGTATTTGCACAGTGATCCGGGTCCCATCTTGACTGACCGAGGTGAAAAAGTTGGCGAGCATCATGGCTTGGCCTTTTATACGATCGGACAGCGTAAGGGCTTGGGTATTGGGGGTGTGAAGCAGTATCAGCGTCCTGATGGCAGTGGCCCGACGTGGTATGTCGCTAAAAAAGAAATGGCAACGAATACGCTGTACGTGGTGCCCGATCACGATCATCCGTGGTTGTTGGCTAAAAGTTTACAGGCGACTGATTTAAGCTGGGTTGCGGGACAATTTCCTGATGTCTTACAGGGTCTAGGTGCTAAAACTCGTTATCGTCAGACCGATGCACCCGCGCAGTTGATTGTTGGACCGCAAGATAATCAGATGACGGTTGCGTTTGACAGTCCTCAGTGGGCAGTCACGCCAGGTCAGTCGTGCGTGCTGTATCACGGGGATGTGTGTTTGGGTGGTGGGATTATCGAATCGTTTGATCACTGATGACGATCACTTGCGTTTGTTAAGCAGGTTGTTTTTATTTGTTATTAAGACTCGCCGTTCATCCTTTTTAAGAGAACTGTGATTTATGGGGTCAGTGCGGCCGTATGGTAGCCTGAATCTGCAGTTTTAAAGATCGAAATAAGATTTTGATATTTAATTTCCTAGGTCACAAACGAAGGAGTCGAGAATGAGTCACCCTACATGTACGAAAAAACAATTCAAATCAATGACAGCAACGGCATTGATGGGTGCGGGTTTGGTGTTTTTTGGATTAAGTGGAGCTGCGGTCGCAGAAAACTTTCCGACGCAACCGATTAAGATTGTGGTGCCTTTTGGTGCAGGCGGACCTGCTGATTTAGCAGGCCGTGCGTTTGGCCAGTATATGGCTGAGCAGTTGGGTGGTAACGCGGTTGTAGAAAACAAAGGCGGTGGCGGTGGCATCGTTGCCCTGAATTCAGTCGCAAATGCCGCACCGGATGGCCATACGCTGTACTTTGCGGCATCGGGGAACATTACGGTACAACCGCTTTTGATGAATCCGCCGCTTGACGTCAATGATAAATTGCGACCGGTTGCACAAGTGACTTCGAGTCCACATGGATTATTTGTAAGTGGAAAACTGCCCGTCAATACGGTTGAAGAATTTATTGCGTATGCCAAAGCGCATCCAGGGGAGTTGAACTTTGCAACACCGGGCGTTGGTGGTTTAGGCCATTTGGGAGTGGAGGCGTTTAAAAAAGCAGCGGGTATTGATGCGGAAACCATCCATTACAAAGGCGCGGCTGCTGCATTGCAAGACATGATTTCCGGCGAAGTGCACGCGATGGTCAATAGCGTTGGAACGCTCAAACCATTGGTGGACCAAGGTCAACTGAAAGTACTAGGCGTCACTGGTCCAAGCTCAGCAGGTTTTCTGAAAGAAATGCCATTGGTCTCGCAGACCCTACCTGACTTTTCTTATACGACTTGGTATTCGTTTTACGCTCCGAAAGACACACCAGATGACGTTGTAGAAAAAATGAGTCAGGCTTTGTCTAAAGCGGATCAGAACGAGGAGCTTGTAGAAAACCTACGTAAACAAGGCATCGATGTCACCGTCTCGACGCCTGCTGAACTTCAGAAATTAGCAGACAAAGATACGGCCGTCTGGAAGCAAGTTATTTCTGATGCCAATATCAGTTTGAAGTAAGCGATCTAAGATCGGTGGTCATATTCGATATCTGCTCGTGCTTTTAAAGGATATGATCACCGACAGAGGCTTGCAACAACATGTAAAGCTTATGGTTTTTTGATTGTTCTTATGATGTCTTTGGCAAGGTTTGCTCAAATGATGGGCGCTGCATGAGCTTTTGAAAGAGACGATCCAGGTTGGGGTAGGGACTACGCCAGTCAATTTCCGCAAAACGCAGATCCAGATAGCCTAATGCGCAACCCACGGCCACATCGGCGAGTGTGAAGTTCACACCTGTACAAAAGGATTGCTCATCCAAGGCTTCACTCATGTCACTCAGAATGGCATGAATCTTACCTTCCTGACGTGCAATCCATTCGGCACTGATTTTTTCTGCTGGACGTTGTTTCTCTTTGACGATAGTCACTGCGGCATCGAGCAATCCATCTGCCAAGGCTTCCCAACACTTAGTGATCGCCCGATCACGGCCAGTTTGCGGAATCAAACGACCAACGGGAGACAGTGTGTCCAGATATTCAACAATCACACGTGAGTCAAACAGTGCACCATCTAATAGGGCACTTTCTTCCATCAGTAAACAGGGGACCTTTCCGATCGGATTGTGGGTCTGAATCGTTGTGTCAGCTGCCCAGACATCTTCAAGTATCAGCGTGTAGTCGAGTTTTTTCTCGGCAAACACAATACGGACTTTTCGGACGTAGGGGCTAGTAAGAGAACCAATAAGTTTCATGATGCGATGCGATACAAACTCTGAGTGTGGAGAAATGCCTTAAGCGACCAGCCTTTAAACCAAGCAAAGGGTCGGACAAATAGGATAGTCACTGTTAACAGATTATTGTGAAAATACGCAATCAAGGCGACAATCACAATGGGTGCAGTTTAGTCCTTTGACAACATGGTACGCCTTCATTGTCATAATGCTAAACTCTAGTTTGTTAAAACTGTCGTATTTTTACAAATATTCATGCAACTTTCATCTGAACTTAGTGTGTTGAATGCCTTGTCTCCTTTGGACGGTCGTTATGCAGGCCGTTGTCAGGATCTACGGGCTTATTTATCGGAAGCCGCCTTTATGGCCCATCGCGTCGAGGTAGAAGTTGCGTGGTTACTGGCTTTGTCTCAGGCTGGTTTGTCTGAAGTGGCTGCTTTTTCACCCGAAGCGCAAGCTCGTTTGCAAGCTTTGGTGACCAACTTCAGTGAAGCGGATGCGGCACGGATTAAAGCGATTGAACGTACAACCAACCATGACGTTAAAGCCGTGGAATATTGGTTGAAAGAGCAAGTTGAAGATGATCCTGAGTTGTCTAAGGCTGCGGAATTTATCCACTTTGCCTGTACATCCGAAGATATTAACAACACTTCACATGCACTGATGCTTGGTCGAGCCCGTGCGAACGTGCTGGTGCCTGTCTTAGAAGGCTTGCTCGAGCGCTTGCGTCAACTCGCGCTGGCGCATGCCGAGCAGCCCATGCTGTCCAGAACGCACGGTCAACCGGCTTCACCAACCACCCTGGGTAAAGAGTTTGCAAACTTTGCGTATCGCTTGGCAGATTGCATCAAGGATATTCAAGCCGTTACCCCTCTGGCCAAACTCAACGGTGCGACAGGGAACTACAGTGCGCATTTGAGTGCTTATCCTGAGCTGGATTGGGAAGCGTTTAGCGCTGGTGTCTTAAATCAGCTGGGTTTAAAACAAAACACCCATACGATTCAAATTGAGCCCCATGACTGGATGGCTCGATTGTTTGACGCGATTGCGCGTGCCAACACGGTGTTGCTGGATTTAAACAAGGACATGTGGGCCTATATCTCTTTAGGCTACTTTAAACAAAAGCTTAAAGAAGGTGAGGTGGGTTCTTCCACCATGCCGCACAAAGTCAATCCGATTGACTTTGAAAACTCCGAAGGTAACTTAGGTTTGGCTAATGCGGTCTTACGTCATTTATCTGAGAAGCTTCCAATTTCACGTTGGCAGCGTGATCTATCCGATTCGACTGTCCTGCGTAACTTGGGTGTGGCATTGGGTTACTGCATGGTGTCTTATGATGCTTGTGCACGTGGACTTGATAAGTTGGAAGTGAGTGCAGAAGTTATTGATGCGGATTTGGATGCATGCTGGGAGATTCTGGCTGAGCCTATTCAAACTGTAATGCGACGTTATGGCCATGCACAGCCTTATGAGCAACTGAAGGCTTTGACCCGTGGTCGTGCGATTACTGAACAGATGCTCAAGGAATTCGTCCAAGGGCTGGGATTGCCTGAAGCCGAACGTGATCGTCTTTTAGCCATGACACCGCGATCCTACCTTGGGTTGTCAGTGAAGTTGGCCAAAAAGTTGTAATCAAGCGTGTGATCGATTGTGAAAAGAACGGCCTCACAATCTCGAAATGATTCACGTATGCACTAATATATAGTTAGTTCTGTTTGTGGCGTAATTCATGCGTCACAAACAGTTTTGAACGTGTGTTTGAATTATCTCCCCGGAGGTTTTATGTTGAAAACAGCGGTTTCGATTGCAGCGTTGATGGTAGCTGGCACAGTCAGTGCACAAACTGCCCCGAGCTTTGCCAAGCCTGAAGAGGCTGTCCAGTATCGTGAAGGTGCGATGCAGGTCATGAAGGCCCGTTTTGGGGTGCTTGCACCTGTTGTCAAAGGGCAGGTTCCTTATGACAAAGAGGCTGTGCTCAAAGATGTTGAGATCTTTGATGTCGTGGCCAAACTGCCATGGGCAGGTTTTGAGAAAGGTACAGAAGGCGGCAATGCAAAGCCTGATGTCTGGACAAATGCAGAAGTATTTGCGCAAGAACAGCAGAAGTTTTTGTCAGCGCTGGAACCTTTGACGCAAGCCGCCAAAGCGGGTGATTTTGACAATCTGCGCGTAGCCTTTGGTAAGGTTGGTGCAAGCTGTAAGTCCTGTCACGATAGCTTCATGAAAAAGTAATCGTGCAAGACTGATCAGAAGAGAGTTCTGATCGCAAACATCACAAACAACAACGGCACCCTAGAAGGTGCCGTTGTTGTTTGTCGGATATGAATGGATTGCGTTTAAAAAGACATGCCAGCTGATTCTGCCAGATCAATCAGCCACCAGGCACCCGCACCACAGCAAAACGCCAAGATCAGTCCCCATAAACGCAGACCCAGATCATCGCGTGCCATGGGTGAGTCGCTGGCATAGCGAGAGGCGTTGGCGTTGCCTGTGATCATGGCGCGCACGAGACCTTTGCCTGTGAGTGTATAAATCAGAATGGCTAAGAGATGCAGGGCGATCAATGCGATGACAAAGTTTTCATTGGTTGCGTGCACACTGCGCATAAATTGCGCTGTTTGTTGACTAACCTCTGCATAGAAAGGTCCTTCATATAGAATGTCATCTGAAACAAAGAGGCCAGATACGGCTTGAATCGCAATGACCACGAGCATTGCAATTACGGATAGTCCACCCAGTGGGTTGTGTCCTGCGACAGGTGCTGTTCGATGACGTAGGTAGGCGAGAAGTGCTGATGGGCCTTTGATAAAAGTGCCGAATCGGGCGTAATAAGAGCCAGTAAACCCCCAAATCAGACGGAATACTAGCAATGCCAGCGTAAAAATGCCAAAGCGCATATGCCATTCCATCCAGAGACCATCGCCGAGCTTGATCGTGACGAGTGCACCGATGACACAGGCAGCGAATAACCAATGGAATAAACGGGTGGGTAAATCCCAGACACGTAATGCGCAATGCGATGATGAGGAGTTCATGGTTTCAAAAATTAACGATTGTGATAGGGATAATCTGTAACGTTACAAGGATGTAGAGTACACCGAGATGAGTTCAAATCGAGTGTAATTAAAGTTTAATAAGTATTGGATATGCATGAGGCAAGGCTTGGCCACTTGGATCGGGTTGCATTATGATGCCACGCTGATTCTGGCAGCTTTCTTTGAGCATGTTAAGAATGCGGAAACATCGGAAATGGCGAAGAAGTACACTCACATGGAAGCGTAGCATTTGGCACAATTCGTCAATGCGGTCACGTTTTGGGCACAAGACACATCAGAAAGCAAAACGCCACTCGGTTAAGAGTGGCGTAAGTGCTTGAATTCTTTGGTGGCGCATCAGGGACTCGAACCCCGGACCTGCGGATTATGATTGCCAGCTAGTTAAATTATTATACACGGTTTCCTTTGTTTTCAAACACTTAAAGTTCACAAAGGTCCATGAATTTAACCAAAAGTTCACAGATTTGCCACTAAAAGTGCCACTAATTTTGCCACTTAAATCTGAATATTGTGAAACATGTCCTGAACACCATAATTCATGATTGGTGAATCGTACGGGGCACAAATTTTGTTGCTTCATCTTCGGATTCCGACAGAGATACTAGAGATTCCGCAATGAAACTGACGGGAAGGTCCAAATTATCGAGTGCGGTTCAACCAACCTTTGCACAATACTCAATCTGTCCTGCGATAGTGCGGTGCTCCATAATTGCTTCACTATGCGCTTGGTTGTACAAATTCTGAGTAATTTGAATTGGCGTCTACCCTGTGTGTCAACATAGACCTGAGCCACATGATTTTGAGATAAGGTATATATCAGGGCGCTCAGGAGATCAAAAATGCCAAAGCCAATCACCGTTGTTGACCCGATGGTCAAACCCGATCCGGCACTTGAAAAGCGGACTCGCCGGGTCTTTACGGCTGAATACAAACTATCGATTTTTCAGAAAGCTGATGCTTGCAAGCATGGTGAACTGGGTGCGTTACTGCGTCGTGAAAATCAAGAAAGCTCACGATACGCTAACTGACTACTGGCCGAGTGTAACTAAAGTTTATTAAATATGGGACTCATATGAAACAAGGCTTGGCCATTTGGATCCATCTGCGTTATGAAGCCACGCCGGTTCTAGCGGGTTTCTTTGAGCATGTAAAGAATACAGAAACTGTCGGAAAGGGGCGGTTTACATACGATCCATCCTATCTGGAAAGACATGATGCACTGGCATTGTCACCCTCAATTGGCTTGAGTGACCAAGCTTATGAAACATCGGCCAATGGCGGGATCTTCGGTTTCTTACTGGATGCTGGCCCGAACGCTTGGGGACAACAGCTGCTGGATGCCAGTCAACCAGGTTTGGAGACATATGATTACTTGAGACTGGCGCAAGGACATCGCACAGGCGCGCTTTCTTTGAGTAACAGCCAAGACACCTTATCCGTATCACCAAAAACCATCCAACTGTCAGATCTCGAGGTCATTCAGACCGCGATAAAACGGTTTGAGCAAGGTTTACCCATTGATCCCCAGAAGTATGCATTGCTGGCAGCCAGCTCATCTGTTGGTGGTGCAAAACCCAAAGTAGTTATTGAGCATGATGACAAATTATGGATTGCTAAATTTGTTTCTCAAAAGGATCCACCACAGCAACCACCTTTGCCTGTGCTTGAGCACGCCATGCTCACACTTTCAAAACTATGTGGTTTGCAAACGGCTGCATCTAGGCTGATCGAAGTGCAAGGCGAACCTGTTTTGCTGGTTGAACGTTTTGATGCAGAAGTGATCGACAATGGCGATCAACGCTCGATCCACAAAATGCGCTATGCCTCGTGTCGAAGTGCCCTTGAAGAGACGGTCAGTACCTACAGTGGCTCCTACCCACTTCTGGCTCGTCAAATGAAGCTTTGGTCAGAAAAGTATCGAGCAGATCAACGTGAGCTTTTTAAACGTATGGTTTTTAATATCGCAATTAGCAATACCGATGATCATCATCTCAATCATGGGTTTATCGATACAGATGAGGTGATGGGATCCACGCAGTTGCGGCTAAGCCCTAACTTTGATTTGACGCCTATTGTGCCTACAACCCAACGTGTTTATCAGGCGATGGATGTCGGGCAGGAAGGGCCTATTTCGACGTTTGATAATGCGCTCAGTGCACTCGAATCTTTTGGTCTGAGTGATCTGGAAGGTTTGTCTTCGGCGAAAGAGGTGGCGACGTTGGTGCGCGAGAATTGGAGAGAGTCTTTAAAAGCTGTCGGTGTTGATCAGACAGGTATAGAAACCATGCGTCGTTGTTTTGAGCGCCTGGAAATACCTTAAAAATAATTTATTTTCTCAAAATAATTCGCTCCCTGCACCAGCAGGGAGCGATGTCTTTAGGCGTTTAGCTGTTCATCTTGTTGCTCACGAATGTTTTTGCGCACTTCTTCAAGCAAGATGGGCTTGTATTCTGTGTGTTCCACACAAACCGAGTAATAGCGTGGATCAATCACTCGGCGACCATCGGGTAGATCCTTCATTACCCGTCTTTCGTGTAAGTGACCGTGGACGTTACATCCGTACCTGTACAAACTTTCTGGATGGACAGGAATGTGGGACAGCAGTAGCCCATGTAAGGAGTGGTAAGCCAGAATGTCTTTAAAGTGATCGACGTAGTCCCTGAGAGGGAAATTATCGTGATTACCTTTGATGAGGATTTTTTCACCATTTAATCGCGGCATAATTTGCAGTCCGCGACGGTTCACGACTACATCGCCTAAGTGATAAACCTTGTCTTTAGGCTTCACTGTGTCATTCCATGCCTGAATCATGTATTCGTCCATTTCATCAGGATCATCCCAAGGCCGCAGTTTGGTATTGTCATCACGCAGGAAACGGCAGACACCTGCGTGAGAAAAGTGAGTGTCAGAGACTAGAAAAACTGATTTCATATTTTTTCCCTTTTTAATCAATTCAATCAATGAGTGTTTGTTCAATCTGTTGGGCTCGGATCTTTGGAATCACAGCCAAAAATCCGAACCTTGTGTGTTGGTCTAGACCGATTAATGCAAGCGCTGCGCCATGGATTCTGTGTCGCTACCCAACATGTCCAGAATCGCAAAACGCATCTCTCTAGGTGACAGTCCAGCCAGCTTCTGTTTTTGGGCATAGCTCAAGCTGATAGCACCTTGTGGCAAGTTCCAGGCAATTTCCAGATCTTGCACAATGCCTTCGATAATGACGGGTGCATCTTCTGGCCTAGGTGGCGGAAAACTCACCGGTCGTAACCGAGTTTTAAGTGGCTCGGAAATAGGATCAAGCGAGTTGCAAGTCAGGATATACAGACAGTGTGACAAGTCACAGGGTGCCATCAAGTAAATGTCCTGATACTGCTTCGCATTACCTGGCTCCAAGAGATCAAGTAATGCATCCTGAGGATTGCCGCCATTGGTGCCGTACTGATTGGTTTTGTCGACCTCATCCAACAACACCATTGGGTTTGGCGTTTGTGTCTGCAACATAAACTCCACAATTCTCGATGGCCGTGCACTTGACCACCCACGTGTCACGCCTTTAAGGGTTTTGACATCAGACATCCCCGCGAGGTTGAGTAACAATCCTGGAGTACCCAACAATTCAGCCAGTTTTTGAGAGAACCGTGTCTTACCCGTTCCCGGTGGCCCTGCCAACAAGATCGGAGCCATGCCCAGTCGTTGCACACCAAAGCGCTTTCTGGCTAGAAATTCATTCATAATCGTATCGATCGCTTCAGTCGCCCATGGAAATTGGGCTTGCAACTGAGTCCTGATCGCTACGATCTGATCTAAATTTGGCAAAGTCTTGAATGGTAGAGGTTTGCGCAACTTCTGATACTGATCAAGAATGCGATTCTCATCTCGGTCGTTGCTCTTCATCAACGGTCCTTTCAGCACAATCAAGGTATCCGCTTGAGCAGATGAAGCATTCAGAATTTCCTTTGCTTCCAAACGACTAGCATTCATGTCGGTACTTGACGGTCCTTGATAAGTGGCCATGTGCTTTAAACGAGCAATCACAATGCACTGCTGCTCTCGATATAGCCGAGCCTCTGATTGCATGGGTTTGCAGCTCGCCATAGCCTCTAGTACCTGATTCCAGATGGGTTCAATCCAGCTTAGGTCTTGTTGTCGCTTTAACCACTGCTTCGCTTCAAATGCATTGATATCTGCATTCGGTTCTTTAGAAGGGCGCGTGACGATTAAACTCAAATAATTGGCGATTGCTTTAAGGACGTTGTTGAAATCAAGTGTTCCCCAGTATTTAAACTCAGTTGGTTTTGCTGTTGAGGTCATTCGAATCACACTAAGCCAGATCTCCGGAAGTTCTTGTGGCAGAAAAAATCGATCATTCTGAGCTTCACGGGTACTTTCAAGCTGTGGGATCGGATTGGATTCCAAATTCATCTCAATCAACACATCATTCTGTTTAAGTACATAATCCGCCAAAGCCATCGCACCTGATGGGTTGCCAAGTACTTGGGCGTATTTGAACCAAATTTGAGGTGAGCTTCGTCCCCGAACGTTGCTGTTAAAGACCGTTGATTGAACGAACTCACCGATTGAAAGAGCTGCCTTTGCGCGCACATCTAACGGTTGAGCAGGATCGCTCACTTGTTTTAGACATTCTTTCGTTTGTGCCCAGCTCTCAGGCAGCACGCTCTCACTCGAATAAATCAATGCTAGAAAAAAGTCACCAAAAAAGGTTTCTAACGGTAATTTTTTGAGTTCTTCATCACTTGGGTCATTAAAAAAATTGCGCTGCCAAGCAGGCACAGAATCTTTCACAAGCTCATCAGCTTGCAGCTTTTTCATCAGATCATCATGATTTAACATGTCATCAATTCCTATCGACGCAGTTCAGTTGGTACTTGCTGAACCTGCGTTTGTCTTTGATGGCTCCACACGACAGGTAGTGCGCGCGTGGGCCTTATTCATTTCAGCCATCACAGCCATGTTTTACGTAAACAAAATCCAGTGGCATGGCGTATTTCATTCGGAAAACGTATCGACTTAAAAGCGATCTGGATCTTTATCAGGTGGTGATGTTTCACACGTTTAAATGCACCTGAAAATGCCTGTGTATATGAATCAAAAAATAGTGTGCCTAAAACATTCAGACGAGCAGATCCCTCGGACATAATGGTCTCCGATTAAAAATCATTAGAATGAAATTAATAAAGCGGTATTTAATTAACCGCACTGATCTTTGAAATCAGTGAGTAAATTGGAGGAGGGGGTAATACATATTAGACTCCTAGAATCTTTCAATGCACGGAGTCATAAAAAAACCCCGCTCGGTTTATTGGCGGGGTTCATGGCAGACCAACAGTTATCACAGATTAGGCTGGCAAGCTCCCGCACAGGCGCACAGTATCACGCGACGCTATGGTCGTTGATATTGTGCTCAGACGCTGTTGGGGGAGATGTTTCATGTCCTGCCTTTGTTGGTTTTTTATGAATGTTCGTTCAGGATAGCAAATAACATTTTTAATATCAAGATGAAATTTCCATATTGATGTTATTTTGAGACATTTAAATTAATTTTTCTGCAAATGTAAAAAAATTGATTTGAGTTTTGGTTGCTAGTTTCATTCGTTATTCAATTCAATCTGTGGGTGAATTGATTTTTTAATAGTTGATTTGTTAATTCTTTTTATTAATGAGTTGGTTGTTTTCGCATGGATTGTTTGTGTCCAGAGGTTTCTTGAGCTGTGGTGCAAAGCAATTTAAGGAAACTCTGAAAAAGTCCCAGAATTCTTGGAACCCAAATCACTTTCAATTGTCTGACTCTCATACTCAGTTTTTATGACTTTCTGCCATGACACAAATGACCTTTTCTGATCTGGAGTACGGGGTCAAGCGCAAGCAAACACGCCGTGAAAAGTTTCTCAGTGAGATGGATCGAGTAATTCCCTGGGGTTGATTGCTTGCTCTGATTGAGCCTGTATATCCAAAAGGAACGAATGGCAGACCACCATATCTTCTGCAAACCATGCTGCGAGTCCATTTCATGCAGCAATGGTTTGCGTTGAGTGATCCTGCCATGGAAGAGGCCCTGTATGACAGTCACTCGATGCGTCAATTTTCTGGCCTATCGCTGTCAGAAAGTCGCATGCCTGATGAAACCACAATCTTGAACTTCCGAAGATTACTTGAGCGTCACAATCTTGCAGTTCGTATTTTGGCGGAAATCAATGCAGTGCTGGATGAGAACGGTTTGTTGCTTAAGGAAGGGACGATCGTGGATGCCACGATCATTGCTGCACCGAGCTCGACCAAAAATAAGTCTGGAAAGCGAGACCCTGAGATGCGTCAAACTAAAAAGGGGAACAACTGGCACTTTGGCATGAAAGCTCATATTGGTGTTGATGCAGAGTCTGGCTTGGTACACACGGTCACAACAACATCTGCCAATGAACACGATATCACTCAAACCCGTGCGCTATTACACGGTGAGGAAACGGTTGTGTTTGGTGATGCAGGCTACACCGGCGTAGAAAAACGTGAAGAGCTTCAAGATGTGGATGTGACCTGGCACATTGCAATGAAACCCAGTCAACAAAAATCGATCAAGGGCAAACGAATTCAAAACACTGTCGCTCGCATCGAAACTTTGAAGGCGTCGGTTCGCGCCAAAGTTGAGCATCCATTTCGGGTGATCAAGCGTCAATTTGGATTTACCAAAGTCAGGTACAAAGGTCTGGCCAAAAATACCGCTCAGGTACTCACACTGTTTGCGCTAAACAATTTGTGGATGGTACGAAACAAATTAATGAGGTTGACAGGATAATTGCGCCCAAAATGGGCGCATCACCCCAAATTGGGGTGATGAAGACCCTAACATTGGCAAAAATCTGGTCAATTTCATCGTAAAAATCAAGAAATCATGAGAAATAGATAAAATCGACCGTTCGCACCTCCAAATCTCAATTGATCAGAGGTTCCTTAAGCATCTGACCAGCGTTTAACATTGTCAAATAATGACGTTTCTACTCTGATGTCAACAGAATCCCTTGGATTGCATAGCTTTTAGAAAAGGGCGGATGGTCATCATGTACGTCTGGCCATAAGGATCTGCTGTGTGCATGAACTTGTCATTCTCGGAGACTAGCAAAGCAAACTCGCCTTGCATTTCCTCTTCGTATCGATCAATGATTCTTCGGATAGACTCATCAACAGGATCTACGCCGAGCGCTTTAAGCTGGGCGGCAATAGGTACCACACCGCTTGAAATGACATCAATCTGAGACTTGTGCGCCTCAATAAACTCAAGCGCAACCGACTTTGGGCTTTTCATGTTTTCAATTTAAATTCGCCAATTCTCTTCAATTTCAAAAGTGCCACTAATTTTGCCACTTAAATCTGAATTTTGTGAAAATTTGTTTGGTGCACCCATTGGCAAGTTGGATCAAATAATAATGCTCAATCATTGAGGTCGCGGTAAAAGTTTTCGTGAACACCCAGCGCTTCGAGGTAGACCAAACGTATGCCTTCATCGATTGTGTATCCCAATAGGTATAGTTGTCCCTGGCTGCGGAGCTTATAAACGTAAAGCTGTGCTAGATCACCTTTCTTGCGTTCTCCAATCATTGGATTGAGTGCGACAGCTTCAACCGCAATGTCTACGTTTATGGCCGTATTGTTATGAAGTTTTTTGTGGACGCGTGCAAAACGTCGTGTCTGCTTTACGCCATACCTCATGATCGATGGATCGTACGAGGTACGAATTCCGTTGTTTCATCTTTAGATTCTGATAGAGATGCCAGAGACTCCGCAATGAAACTGACAGGTAGGTCTGGATTATCGAGTGCAGCTCGACCAACTTTCGCCCAATACTCAACCTGTCCCGCGATCGTGCGGTGTTCCACAATTGCTTCACTTCGTGCTTGGTCATATAAATCTTGAGCGATTCGAATTGACGTTGTCGTATTCATGCACACCTCCATACAAACATGTCTATTTAATTCTAAATTTACCACAAAAGTGGTAGTTGCCTGTAGTGAGCCTACGACGGTGTGCGAGTCTTGGATGCTTGCGTGCACCAATCAGAAAGAATGGCTATTTGATAATGTGTAAACGCCGATCTGGGATATGAATTAATTTGAAATTTGTTGTTTCATAATCACATCGAAACACGACGTTTCATTTTCTCAAACAATGCTCGTAGATCAGCAGACCTGTCATCCTACCCTAAATATGCGTTAATCTTGGATCCGGTTCTTAATCGACTTCAATGATGAATACCATTACGCGTTTCGTTACATTGTAAAGTTGTTTTGGAACCTTACCGAGCAGACATATGTGTCAACCTTGAGGTGTGCACAACTCAATCTTCTAAAACAGGAAAAAGCAATGCAAAAAAAATATTTGCTGAGTACAGCAATCTTTGGCCTGATGATTGCCACTAGTCAAACATGGGCACAAAGTGCCGCCGAGACCATTGAGCGTGCACGTAGTGAAGCGCGTGAATTTAATGAATATAAGGTCGCACTTGAAGACCCAGATCAAAGCGTTAGACTTGCCTTGTTTGAGGAGATGCTCAAGCTCCCAAACCCACCTCTGCGCATGATGGCAATACAAACCGGTATTAACAGCACAGATAATATTTTGCGTTCGCGGGCTTTGCAAGCGCAGATTATGGGCATGGAGCAACTGCACTTTCAAATTTCGGTTAACCCTAAAGCGCCTAGTAAGGCACAGGAGAGGACTCGAGCTTTTATTGAGAAAGAAGGGGGCTCATTCGTTTTGTATCTTTACGATAAGGATAATGGTGCAGGAACCTTTAAGACTAGTGGTTTTAAATTCGATGGACAGATAAGAAATCTTCAAGTGCAGCTTTATGGCAGCTATGGACAAAATAAAATAGATCTCCATCTTCTTGATGATAATCTTTTGCAGGGAACGTTCTTAAACACTAGTAATGATATAAACGCCTTGGTCAGCGTGCAACTTTTTTAAAAGATTTTAAGGCAGAGTCTGAATATCATTGACCCCTAAATAAACATCAGGAGTAGAGGTGGCTCCTGATGTCGTGGCGTGACTCAATTTAAGACGCAAAAGCTTCGCACGTCGTGGGGCGATCATCATTGTTGCAACGCCATCTACAAACTCTAGTCTCTGTGTTTTTACGGAGTTCCACGATGGTGAGGTTGCATTTGATGATGCCATCAGTTCCAGTATTTTGGGTCGTTCTTCTTCAGGAATACCACGTGCATCAATTCGAATACCTGACAGAGCGTTGCCCTTTGTGAGCAATTCGTAATCCAGACTGACCGGTTTTCCTGCATATGCAAAACGCATTGTTGACGTACTAAGATCTTTCGATTCGCTGTCAGATGTAGTCGATTTAATCGGCAGGGAATCCCATGCGATAAGTTTCAAGGAAGACTGTTGCTGATCTACGTCCTCATTTTCTTTTACAACATTGCCTATTTGCCGCAAAAATTGCTCTGCTTTTTTCAATAAAGTATCTTGTCGGATGACGGTTCCAACACCTGATCGTGCGTGCACTGACAACAACATACCGATTGCATCACCTTCAACAGTCAGCAAACTGCCACTTAGGCCTTTAAAAATTTGTTCGCCTTCAATCAGTGGTTTAATCCGTAGATATTCCGCCTGATCATTGTCTACAACCACCACAGCCATTTGACCAATAGTGCCGTCACCGTTGATAAAGCGAGTTTGGACAGCACGAGCATTCCGCAGTTTGTTATCGACCGCTCGCGGCAAAATTGACATTGATGAACCGCACTGGCCGATGTTTACACCACGCACGCTGAACAAGCTAACATCGTCACCAAGATCATGGCCATTGCTTACTGAACCAAAAATGGACACACGTCCTTCACGTCTGAAATTGACGCCACCTTCTTGAGCAACGTGCGTTGGCATAATCAGCAAACATTGATTCCCGTATGCTGTCAAAAAACCTTGGCCAATCTCCCTAGGTGGAGTGTCATTTGATAAAACAACCACTTGTGCAGCGAAACCATTGGAAATATAGCCGATCATTAGCATCAGAACAAAAACGATAGAGCGCATGAACATTCTGCCTAAAGCATAAAACTCAAAAATTACGTTTAACAATAAAAGTAGAAGCGGTTTTCAAGACCGCATAAACTGCTGCGTCGCATCAACGAATCTTCTCGGTGTATGTGTCTGAGCCACAATTCGTTTTTTTGAATCGTAACCTACACCATGAAAAAAACTGTCTGCAAGCTGGTATGACGCTGACCAAAGAACTCATAATGGAAAGTAACCCTGTCAGTATCAGTAAAACTATGACTAAACTGCTCTGGTGCTTTAAACGTACCCACCAACCAGCCTCAAATTTGTAATCACCACCACCAAAACGTTGGATGACTACTTGTTCAGCAGGTGCATGTGCAACAACTTCCATGAGATAGCTTTCTTGAAAACGACTATCCAGTCGATCAATCCGTAGAAACCCTTTTGGTATTACAGAATGTGTGTCTGGTGCTTCAAAATTGACGCGATCACCCAGCATGAGAACCGAGTGCTCAGCGACTGTTCTACCAGTTAGGTGGTCTTCAGACGCTGAATACACAGCGATTTCTCCAGAAAGCAGCATATGTTGTGTGCCCCACGAGATATCTTGTCCCACCATAAGAGACCCAGAAAATGGCAATACAATCACACCCAATTCATCACGAGAACTCAATTCCTCAACTGATATTGCAGGCCAGGTAATGTTCACATCTTTATTCAACACTGCCAAAACCTTACCAGTTTCCTTGTCGAATACTTCTCCCAAGATCTGATCGGAAGCAGAATGACGAACCGTCATAAGCAGCTCACCTGCTCTGGTGGTTTCTAGATGTACTGTCAGTGGCGAGTTTGACGTGGCAAACAAATGAATTGCAGTGGCTTGTCCGTCTTCCGGCACGCCGGTGTTTAACCTTGCCCAATGACGACCTTCGCAAGCCTTATCATTCTGAACCCATAGGTTGGTTTCTGTGTCAGTGGCACCAACTCCGGCCGCCTGGCGCATCCTCATACATATGACAGCGTCATCCAGTAGCCATTTTTGGGAAACTCTTAAGTCCAGGTGTGTTACTTCTGTTTTTGCCAAAAGTGTGAGTTGCCAGGCAACAGGGCGAAACACCAACCATAATGCAAATAAAAGGCATCCCAAGAAAAGAAGGCCAACTAATAACAGAACCGTTCGCCGAGTCGTTCTGTTTTTGTGGGGTGCGTTCATGGAAAGCTTGCTCCCCTCACAACAACAACCTCAGTCACTGGAAGTTCACGTCCAAAACGCTCACGCTCCACAATTACAGAGGTCTTGTCAGACGCAGGATTGCTCGGGAGTGCAATGCTGCAAACATGATCAAAATTAGTACGTTGTTTTTCGATAGGTTGGCAACTTCCATGCACGTTACCTGTACTAATAAAAACATCCGTTGCGTTTAAGGTATTGACGTACACACGTAAAATATTTGTATTCAGTTCATGGTCTGTATGTAAGGGCAACACGACTTCAGTATTGCTGGCTTCATCACAGGAGTGGGGGGTTGCCTTTAATGCAAGGTTTGGGTCCGTATACTCCCTCGCAAGCTCCTCTAAATGTTGTGAGTATCCATATGGCAGTAAGACCGGAGAGCCTGAATCCAGACTTTGAGGGAGTTTGAATTCATTGCGTGAAGTGTAAGACCCATCATTCGACTCGACGGATAGACAAACTGTTTCATGTTCTGGCTTGGGGAATACAATTAAGGATGCTAAAGATTTACCATCGAAATGGGCGTCGTAAGAAACACCCACTATGACAGATCCACTCACCTTCACATCACGGTTGTATTGTTCATTAAAACTTCCTTTGAGCTCGCCTTTTGAAAGTACCTGTGACATTGCAGCTACAGAAAAAAAAGCAAGAATTGCAGTCAGTAAAAACGAGTAACCTTTGAAGGTTTTTGTACGCACGAATACACTCCTCAGTTCGCCCAAAAAACATAACTAGCGAAAAATCAAATGTTCATTCAAAAATTTTAGAATAAGCTCGAAAATTTACGATTCGCCAAGAGAACACTTCCACTACCTTGTGTGTTTCACTGGTTTCGGACAAATTCTTTGATCAGAATGTCCTGCATATTCTTAGTGCCACTTTAAGTAAGCTGACTTTTGTAGTGAGCAACTTTCCAGAGCTACAGCTGCGTAATAGGAAATGATTGTGGTTGATCACAAAACTCTCTCAGCATTCCTTGTAACCACCGATAGCATATAGCAAATGCGCGCACATGATTTCGGTCTATTAAGGGTCGTGAGATATCAATCCAGCATTGTGCCGTTAAATACTCTGTGACACAAAGGGTTTCTTATATAAAATTCAAGAAATCGAAATATATAGTGATAACTCGGTACGAAGAGTCTGTGAAGCCAACCTGCTGTGCATGTACAACCAATACGGAAGATTGACCTTGGCGTTAGGTTCTTATTGTCAAAGGCGGGTCTTCAATTTCCAGAAATATGCCATTGCTATCATGAACAACAATTCCCGTGC
>NZ_JBMERD010000018.1:0-49518 GCF_048820935.1 Orrella sp. 11846 | reverse complement strand
GTACCAAACCTCGAATTCACAACAGATTGCGCCACCGAAGTCGCACCCGTCGCGTCAACCTTTGTCGCCTCAAGATTCTGCACCTTTGCGTCAAGGCCTTCAGGTCCATCAATCCTTGCGCTGACTTCTGACTGTGCAATCGACTCAGCCTGTGCTGCCGTAATTTTTGTCGCCTCAAGGCTTGCAACTAAGCCCTCAGCATTGCCCATACGCGACAACAGCGAAACGTTAACTTGCGCTTGGGTTGAATCAAGATCAGACAATACTCTACGCGTATCACTGATCTGAGATCGATTTTGCTGAACTTGCGTTGCCAGCGTCTGACGCGCCAGCGCCTCAGCATTCAGACCTTCATCAACGTGTGTCAAGACTTCCTGACGTGCAACTGCTATCACGTCATCCAATCCCTGTCGGTTTCGCTCACCTGTCAGAATGTCTTGCAATTGAGCTTCAGCCAATTTGTCTGTAGCTTTCTTTGACACAGACTGAACCTGCATCACATGACCCGCAAGTGTCTCGTTCTCGTTCGCACGAATCTGAGATTCAGTCTGAATCGCGGACGTGTTTTGACCGACTTCAATCTGCATTGTGTCAATGCGTCCAGCCAGTGCCTCATCTTCGTTCGCTCTGGTAAGTGCTTCGCTTTCAATCGCGGATAAATTGTCACCCACCTGCACTGCTAAATTCTGTCGTTGTTGCGCTTCAGCCTCAATCGCGTTTGCGAGAACTCGTGACTCAGCAACACTCGCTGCTCGATTGTCATTCACCTGCACCGCAAGGCTTTGACGCGCCAATGCCTCGGCGTTCAAGCCGTCATCAACGTGCGCTCGCAACTCTGTCTCTGCAAGTGCGATACCAGCATCCAACGTCTGACGATTGCGCTCGCCTGTCAGAATGTCTTGCAGCGTCGCATTTGCGAGATCATCTTGCTCTTTCTTGAGCGCCCGCACATCGGTCACAGACTGCGTGATCGAAGGAATATCAAGAGAGTTCAGCGTGATCTCGGTAGATGAAACACGACTCTCAACTGCGTCCAGTTCTGTGATGTCCGCCTTGAACGCGATCTGGCCTTCCAAGGCATCGACCTTGCCCTCAGCCGTACTCAAGCGAACTTCTTGCCCTTGCACCTCAAGCTGATCCGCTTTGAGTGTAATCGCAGAGTCCAAACCGCTGATATCTACCTCAGCTTGACCCAAGCGCATGAAGATGTCACCCAACTCAGCGATTTGAGATGGGTCGAGTACAGCCTCAAGAATTGCCTGCTGTACGTAGCTCGTGCTGGCCTTCAAGTTGATGTTTGCTTCCGCAGCTTGAAGTCTGATCTCTGCTGAGTCAATACGTTCATCTGCTTGGCGCAAACCGTAGATATAGACTTCGCCTGTGTCAGGGTCAACCTGAATCCCTGCATCCGTCAGCCTGCGCTTGTTCTTGTCGGTCTCAATCGCAGCACGCAAAACCGCCTCTGCGATTTCGTCTGACTTGACATCTATCGTCGCCAGTTCGCTGGACAAATCTCGGACAACAGATAATAGACCTGCGCCGTCTATCAGCGAGAGCTCCTCAAGTGTCAGCGAATCAAGCAGATCAAGGCGTGTGTCGAGTACACCCACGTCAATCCCAAGATCGCCTAATGTGCTCTCTATGCTTGGAATACGCGTATCTTCAAGCGTCTCAAGCGATGATTTGATGTCAGGGATACTTTCTATCGGTGCAACAAGTTCTTGAGCAAGTTCGCCCGAAGTGATTTTGCCTTCCAGATAGTCAAGAATCTGACCTGCGTCCTGTGTGGGCTTTCCGAACACACCCGCGCCAGACTCAGACGGATACCAAGGACCAGGCAAACCGTTTTTGTCGATCAAGCGAACCCAGAACCACGTCTCAGTGGAATACCCAAGACCATATAACGTATGGCTGTTTGCTGGAAATGGAATCTGCGCTAAAACATAACTGTTGCCAAAGTCATTGTCGAGACTTGCCTTGATTTCCACACGCTCGATAATTGACGGACCTGCCGGATATCCCCAACCAAGTCGAATCGCCATCACTTCACCGGTTGCCGACAAATGTGTAACCGATGGGGGTGTACCGGCTATTCCGGTGAGTTCTGTAAGCGCTGAGTATGCCCACAAGCTCGGCACATCAAGTGCATTGATTGCGCGAACGCGGACGATGTAGGTGCCAGCGTAGATATCTTCAATTTGCACAAGCCTTGCGCCAGTGCGCGGCATCTGCACCCACTCGCCATTGTCGCGACGCCACTGCACGTCGTAGGTCGCTGCGTATTCTGGCGCATCCCACGTGATTTCGGCGTATTGGCGCGTCGTGCCCTGGTGGAAGGTATGATGCTGCGTGACTTGAATGTTCGTTGGAGCGCGCTGCACACGAGGCGGCACAACCGACACCGGCAGCGGGTCTAGCCGTACACCGTTGTCAATTGCTGCGTGCTTGCCTGGGTGGTGATCTACTGCGCTGATCGTGAATCTAATCCCGTCATTTTCTGCGATCGAAATGACTCGCGCGTACTGCTCAGACAAATCACTGTATCTAACAGACCAGACCGCCTGGGCAGCTGGCGTAGATGAAAAAGCAGATTTTACAGTTACAGTTGCGCCGTCTGCATTTAAAATTTCACGAGTTTCTGCTGCGCCTGTTGTAAGATTGACAACAATGTGCGTCGCGCCTGCTGACACATCTCTATCAAGCGTCAGCACCGTCGCGCTGGCAGCTTTGAGCCGGCCTCCGATAGTGCGCCCAGCTCTATTCTTGTCAGCAATGCGAATGATGTCGCCCGGCTGCGGAATGACGCCATCTAAACCAACGGAAAACGTGACGCCACCGCCTTCCATTCTAGACGTGTAGAGTAAGAAATTGCCAGCCCTTGCTGCCTGCCCGCGCGACGTAGCCCCGAAGGACGTGATCTTTTCTTTACGAATGCCAAAGCGCTGAATGCCCGCTTTATCCTCGACAACTTCAACTTTCGCGCGATAGAAATCACTCGGGTCATTCCATGACACGAGCGCAACGGTTTTGCGCGTCGTGCTGTCTGCGCCGGCGTACTCAAAAATACCATCAATGACGTTGCTGTTAGTATATGTGTAAACTGCGTCACTGGGCATGTCTGCGACCGGCTCAACCATGCCACCAGCCCAGTAAGAGATGCCGCGAAAGACGCTGGCCAAGTCGCCGATCACGCGCAACGCATCCGCCTCTTTTTGAATGAATACGTTGCAGACAAAGCGCGGCTCAGTCCCACCAAGCCCGTCAGGTACTAGCTGATCGCAGTACGCACCGATCTGATACAGCGCGTAGCGATTAGGAATCTCTGCGCTGATTCGATCGCCTAAGCCGTAAAGCCTGTTCGTCAGTAGGTCATAATAAATCCACGCTGGGTTGTTTGACCACGCTGTCTTGAACGAACCATCCCAGACGCCTGAGTAAGTCCGCGCAACTGGATCGTAATTGCTTGGCACCCTGACGCGCATACCGCGCAGTCGATAAGCGCGAGTTGGAATGCGCGAGAACTGACGCGCATCTACCTTCAGACCAACCAGTGCTGTCATCGGATAGCGAAATTTTCCGTCAATAACCTCAGCATACGACTGCACATGAAAGGCGTTCTCAAGCATCGCGTTCGTGCTGTCAGCTGTAAGTCGTCTGACACGTATAGTCCACGTTGTGCCAGGCGGCAAATCAATACGATGCGTGCGCTCATAGTTGCGCGCTTTAGCCTCTACATGCGTACTAAACTGCTCGACAAAAACACCGCCGTTAGTCGCAAGATCTATTGCGTAATCAACACGTGTGCCTGTTCGATCTCCAGCGCTTGAGCCCTCCTCAACAACCCGCAAAAGTGCCGGCCAGCGCAAAGTGACGCGCAACGCAGATAGATCAGAGTTTGTGACTGTTTGTGTCCACGGCTGGCTCTGCTTGACCTCGACGCCGACTGAAATAGTGTGCGCTGATGCAGGAAAGCCTGGAATGTGCGTCTGGTCGACAGTTCCAGCGCGGTACTCCATCTGCACAGACTCGAAGTTGAGCGATCCGTCTGTGTTCTGGATTGGCGTGCCATCGAGATACACATCGCGCAAAGGCTCGTTGGGATGTACAAAGCCTTCAATCTCCCCGTTGGAGACTACGTCTAACAGCACAGCGTATGAAATTGATCGCGCGCTATCCGGATACTCAACCGGCGTGCGAGCTGAACCGCCACCGCCTTTGCCGCCACCGCCTGAGCCTCGAACGCTCAATCCGCCCTTGATCTCTTTGATCTCAACTGTCATTGTTGATCCTCGGAGTACATATCAGCTGACACCACGATGGAGCCCACAATTGCCTCGCCGTAGAGAATAGGAACCGGGTTGCCTTGCGCCGTCAGATTCTCAGGTCCATTAAATGTGTACGACTGTCCGTTGTCAGTAGATTGAACGCTTTGCAGGCCTGCTGGCTGACGTGTGAGCATTGATGCAACGCCGCCGAATAACAAGCCAGCACCAAGACCTGCCATCGCGTATTGCAGCGTGCCCCATGCTGCCAACGACGTGCCGCCTGTAAAGAAAGCAGCGCCAATTAGCGCGGCACCCAAAATAATTTGAAAGAAACCACCACGACCTGAACCGATAATCACTGGCGCAATGCGGATGTCCTCATCGCCAGCCGGCGCAGTCAGTGCCGACTCTCCAATGTTTTCTTTGCCGATAAAGCAAGCGTAGCCCAGGCCACGGTCCTTGGACTCATACAAAAACGGCTGAAAGCCCGGCACCATGTGGCACAGGGCCCTGATAGCCCCTGCTGTGTCAGCACACACAAAACGATGCACACGACCAAAACGGGCGCCCAACGTGCCGTACAGTCGCACTGTGCGAACTTTGTCAGTCATAGCAAATCCTTATGTCTCACAATCATGCGGGTGATATCTGACCAGTAGCCTGAATACAAAACACGCTCTGACAAGCGCGGCATTGCGTGATGCAACAACGCATTGGGCACAGGATGCAGTCCCGGCTGTGATTTCAGCGGTTCGTCACTGATGTAAACACCCCCGTGGTTCGTGCGATCCGAGCGGTACTGCATCAGAATCACATCGCCATATCGCGGCCGCTCGTCGATTCGGTTAAATCCAGCCTTCTGGAAGTTTTCTAAGTAAAGCTCACCGTATTCAGGCTTGTCCCACCAGTTATCTGGACGATCAAAGTCTGGAATCTCGATACCGAGCTCACGCGCGTAGAAGTCACGAATGAGCGTGTAGCAATCAAGCTGTCCATGCGTGAAAGATCGCCCCACCAACGGCGCGACGTATCCGCTCGGCTCGAACGAGTGCCAGCCCAGCACTTTTGGTGCGTCTTCGCCCGCATCCTGGCCAACCGCGATAGTGTGCCAAGGCAGGCCTGTAACTTCACACGACACCAGATCAGCTTCTGTAGGCATGGCGTCACGGTCAATGTGCGAGTGCACAACCGCCAACACTTGCCCATGATCTTCTGCCGCCGCGTAGTCTTCTGCCGGTAACCTAAAGTCCTGCCCGTTTTCTGCCACGTTGCGACACCGTATGTATTTTTGCTTGTCGCCATCTGCCACAATCAATCCACACGACTCACGCGGGTAGTCCTCAAGCGCATGGCGCTCGATGGCTTTTCTGATGTATGTGCGCATTAGTTAAACCTGTCAGCTGATGGAAAACTGCCGTATGACAGCTGATTGTGCTCACCAAAGCGCTTCTTGCAATCAGACACTCTGCCCCCGCACCTATCCAGCGATGGATCCGTGACCGGATTTCCGTCCTCGTCAAACATCTGCGCACCCGTGTAGCCACAGTACGCACCGCGATACCCGCCGAATGGTGCTTCAATCAGAAGCCAGCCACAGACGCCTGCAATCACAGGCCGTGATGGCAGACGGGCGCCGTCAAACTGCAACGGACTCGTGAGCTCGAAAGTGACCGCTTGTGGCGTCTCTAACTTCCTGCGCGACACCAACCACTGCTCATCAGGCAGATGCTCATTGGGATCTGCTGACGGGTTTCCGTCGGGAAAGTTAGCCGCGTCAAGATATTTTGCAAACGTCCGTTTGCGTGTCACCTTGGCACCGATCAGATCATCAAGCGCCAAGCACAAAGCCGTCACGACACCAGTGATCGGCTCACCCTCATCGTCCACGCCGATGTTGCCAACAGTCAACTCAGGCCGTGGCTGCTGGCCTTCTCCTGTGCGCGCAAAGTTCTTGGCTTCGATCGCCCACGGATGGTAGCTGTGCCCCTGCCAGACGATCTCGCCGTCGTTGTGGTTGTGATACCGCTCGACATCGCCGCCGATGGCACGGCAGTCAATCTCGTACAGAGTAACTAAGTTGCCCGGTACAAGTTTTTGAACGTCTTCAAGAATCACGGCTCAAACCTCTGCGTGAAAGTCACGCTCAAGTCATAAACTCCCCCGCCGATGGCCACGAGACTCAGCTTTCTTGCTTCATAAACGCCCTCATCGCCGAGAGGAGGCGTCCACTTAAAAGGCTGAAAACCCTGCCGAGCACGCAAAAAGTTCCGAATCGGGGCGATTTTGTCTGAGCGGCCACGAAAACTCAGCGACCAGGAACTTGTTTCTGTATTCAACCCGTCGCCAACTGACTGTTTGTAGCCGTCCCCAAATTGCGCATCGATCACGCGATATGCGTACTCACCACTCGCGTCGACGCGCGGGCACCACGTGAAAGTTTCCACTAGAGCACTCCTTGACGAACAGACCACGCAGCGCCGCCTTGCATGTTCGAGCGCGCCTCTAGCTCTTTAAACCGAGCGTCCACAAAATCGCCGATCTCTCGCGCGAACGACTCCCAGCCGCTCGGAGCTGTTGTGTCCGTTTTGCCGTTGGCGATATTGACAGTGACCGCCACGGCGTTGCCGCCGCCTTGGCCTTTCATTGACTTGTCCAGCATCGCGTCCAGCTTTGCGCTTGTCTGAGAAGTCACGACGCGCTCACCCTTTTTCAGCAACCATGTTCCAGTTTCTGGAACACTGTCAATACCGTCGTGGGCCATACCTGACAGCGCTGCGGCGCCAATGGCACCCACCATCGGGGATGTTGCAGCAATCGCAGCGGCCATTGCTGCCGGAGCCATCACCGGACCTGTTATTGGAATGGCTGCGGTGCTCGCATAGGCTGCTAAACCTGCTTGTAAACTTTGAGCTGTTGCGTTAGCCATCATGGCACCCGCGGCCGAGGCTTGCGTTGTCTTGCCGACAAGCAGCTGCACACCCTGGTACACCAGCCATTGGGCAGCCATCTCGCCCAGAGCGCTGATAATTGATCGTGAGATGCCAGATGCAAGGTTATACATCGCGGTCTGAAAGTCTTCCGCATCCATAATCATGGATGAAAAAGCATCACCAAACCCACGTGTGAATTTCTCTAACGTGCTACCTGCGAGTTCGTCGAAACTATGTAACGCTTTTTCCAGACCCTCGATATAGTTTGTCCAAAAGTCACCATCACCTGCTAAGTCCTCGATGCGCTGCAAGGCGTCTGCAAACTCGTTGGCATCAATCGCGCCCATCGCGTGGGCTTCAGTCACAAGTCGCACTTGCTCCGCGTATTCTTCGGCCTTTGCACGCTCTGGATAGAGCGTCTTCATGAGCGCTTGGAAGTCTTGCGCGTCTTTCTGCGCTTTAGTGAGCATATCGTGGGTTTGCGCCAATGCCAGCGCGTACTCGCGTTCGGCTTCCGTGGCAAAGCTAATCGAACCGATGCGAAGCTGGGCTAACAGTTTTTCGTACTCGGTTTCTTTGCCTAGTAACGCGATACGCTCTTGCATCTGGGAAATATAGTTATTCTGCGCTTTGGCTGCGCCACCCTTGCCTTTGCCACCAGCATCATCAAGCCCCGGCAACTCAAGCCCCGCGAACTCGCTTGTGGGCTTTTTATCTGGGCTTGCCATACCTGCGAACATATCGCGCGCCATAATCTCAGCCGCGTTAATGTCGGATGCGATCTTCTCAGCAAACTTGTTTTTAAACGTACCGAACTGGAACGCTTCAATCTCGTCCAAATTGATGCCAGGGATGTTATTGATGGCGCGAATCAGGAAGTTAATACCTGACACGGCTGCTCGAATCATCGTATCGAACGCGCGATTGACGTAATTTACTGCGCCGATCGCAGCAGCCGCCATCACAGTCGGAAAGTTGCTAAACGAGTATTTAACCAGCTCGTAGGCTAGAACAAAGCTATTAACGATGTAGTTCGCAGAGTCTTTGACGATCTGCATCAAATCGATGCCGAAAACCTCGTCAATGCTGTCTCGAAACTTATAAGCCGTGTACGCAGCCGCCACCAACGCCGCCACAATCGCGCCAATCGGGTTAGCAATCATCGCCGCAGTAATCGCTTTAATCGAACCTGCTACACCGACTAACAGCGCTTTGGATAGCGCCGCCAACCCTAACAGTACCGCTGGCGCGTAAAACCCAGCAATGGCCGCCACAGCAATATCGGCGTACTGTGCCACGGACATCAGCGCCTTTCCAAGTGGCGCAAGCGCGTCTAAAATTGCACCCGCAAACTGAGCAGCCTGCGCAAACGCACTGCCAGCTTTGCGTCCGAAGTCTGCCAGCGCGCCACTCACTGATGAGAATCGCTGCATGAGCGCGTTAACCGCTGGCAAAGCCTCGCCAGCCATTGCCACGGCCATGCCTTTAAGCCCCGCACCCATGCGAGACAAAATATCGTTAAACTCTGCCGCAGCACGCGCCGCATCGTCATCAATGACTAGCCCTAAGCGTCGCGCTTCATCTGCGAACGCTTCCATGCCTTCAGCGCCCTGATTCAGCAGTGGGATAACTTTCTGTCCAAGCTGTTGACCGAATAGATCAAGCACAAGTTTGGTTTTCTCTGCGCCTGGCTCTAGCTTTGAAAACCGATCCGCTAAGTCCTTTAGCATCACGTCGGCGGTTTTTAACTTGCCCGTAGAGTCGTGCGCCGACACGCCAAGCCGCCTGAGCGCGTCTGCTTGCTTGCCTGTGCCGTCAATGGCATGATTAATGGCCTCTGTTGAGCGCCGCAAAATGCGCTGCAATTCACCTGTGGACAATGACGCCCGTTCAGCAGCGTACGCCAATTCAGTAAAGGACTTAGTAGAGACGGACGTGCGCTCGGCTGCGTTTCCCATCTCATCCATGTAACCTGATGCGGATTTCAACATACCAGCAAAAGCGCCTACGACTGCCGTACCCATCAACGCAACGTTGCGAGCGTATCGACTAAGGCTGCGATCAAATTCATTCATGCGCTTAGAGGCGCGATTTAAGTCAGTTTCAAACGAACCGGTGCGCATCAGGAGTTCGACAACAATGGATCCAGCAGTTGCCATAATTTCTCCTATTCGTTATTTGCAGGTGGCGTTAAACCGAACGCCGCCAGTGTTGTCATATCGGCTGATGTCATGTCATCAGGGATTGGTGTTGGCACCAGAAACTCGAACTTGTCTTTTGCATTACCGCGACTCATGCTCGATGAGACAAGAACGGCAGGTCTGTGAAATCGATGATGGTCATCGAATGGCGACTCTTTGTAAAACAGCTTCCAAGATTGGAATTCTCTAACAGGCATGATCGACTGCAGCTCTGTCACAGTCTTGCCCAGCGCCAACGCTAGGATGTGCCAGAATCGCCAGTCTCTGTCTTTGGGGTTGCAACGCCATTCACCTCCTGAATTGCTAAGAAAATAGACAGCATTGGTGCTGCTTTCAGTTTTTTAGCTTGTTCAAAAGTGATCGCTGATTTACCGTCCGGAGTGACCAGGGACGCAGTGACAAGGCGTGCCATTGCGTCGATTCGGACCTGTTCTTTATCAGACTCAGTATCAAAAGCAAATCGTCTATATGCTCCAGCCGGAACTTCTTTGAAGTAAAGTTTGTGCTTACTGCCATCAGCAAGCTCTACCTCACGCTCATGGATTGTGTCCGAAACGAAAAATGCGTTATCTAACATGTTTAGATACCTTTCCAGTAGGGGGTGACTTTGCCAGAACGTTGCAGAGTTAATGTGCCTGTCACTTTGTCAGCCGTTGCAATGTCAATTTCTACGTCTGCGACATATGCTGTGAACTCAAGGGAAGTTCGATCCGAAGGCGGATCAAAATCTCCATTTGAATCAACGGTTGGAGCATCTTCACCGTCTGACAGGCAAACAAGCCATTGGATCTTTTCTCCGGATTCTTTCAGAACAAAGAATTCATGATGGTCAACGGCTTGTGGATCCAAGTTGAATGGAATTGACACTGTGCCTGGAGCAGCTAAACCAGCAAGATAACTACGCTCATCAGTTGCATCTAAGCAAGTGTCATCAATTTGTTCACGCGCACCGCCCAACCCAGAAACTCCAGTGGGGCAGGTGATTTTAAAAAAGCCATCTGACGCACTGTCAGACTGAAAAAACAAGTGCGTTCCTTGGGTTGCTAATGACATGGCAATACCTCAATAAAAAAAGCCCGGTTGTTTACCGGGCTAGTGCAGAAAAAGGGAGGGTTGAAGTTGTTTGGCAAGTGCTGCCACTCGTTTTCTCAGTGGCGGCTTACGATATTTGTGTTCATTTAGCCCTCGACCGCAAAGGCTGGCAAATCTGTCCTGAGCGTCCAACGCAGCTTTTGCGTCGAACCATTCTTGGATTAATGATGGTTCAGCTTGATGGCGCTCAATAATATCGAGAACCCAGCGTCTGAACTCCTGAGCTTTTTTTGTGCGAGAAAACATAGCAATTAGGTGTGCACCACGAAGGCTAAACACCCGTGCTGTACGAAATTGACCTGGAACCCCAGTTTGAGGGTCCAGGTCTTGAACCATCGTGATGCATGTCATGGATGCTGAAAATTCCGCTTCATGACGCTCAAATATTTGGTTCACCTTGTCAGATCGGCTGTAACCCAAAGCACGTGCAATATCTGCTGCACTAGCCCATTGCTTTCCATCTTGCTCAATCAGACGGAAGGTTCTGTCTCTGAACATAAGTTCTTTCATCAGTATCTCCTTAAAAACAAAAAGGGCCATCCGTGTTGGACAGCCCGTACTTTCAAAGCACATCCACCCTCACAGGCTCGGTATCTACCGATTTAAGGTTGCCAAGAAAAAGAAAGTTGCTTCAAAAACGATTGTGCAAAAACTCGACTTGCAAGCCGATTCTGAAAAGCTTTGTATCCGTATCACGCGTATTGATGATCACTCGGTTGGCTTGACCAGCTACATCCAGTGCATCACGCACTGCTTTCGCAAGCGCAACGCAGTCCGATTCACTGCCATCTTGGGGACCAGTCCAACAGTCAATCTGGATTGTGTCGGTGTCACCACAGGGTGCACCTGAGATTTGATTGTGTGGATCAGTGCCTACCACGAACCATGTGATGTAAGGCGTTTTTACGTTTTGTGGAGCAGAGTCAAACGCATAAATACGATCAGAGATAATGCTCTTAATCGTGGGTGTGTCCAGTGTTGAATAAATGGGTGCAAACATGGTTATGCCTTCGCAAGTTTTTTTACGATCTGTTGAATACGCCGATTCAAGTCTTGCGTAATCACTGCAATGGCTTGACCACCTTTTTGTATGATTGCGGGACGTATGAACGGTGTGGCTGTTTGATGCTTTGAACCGTACTCAAGCAAAGCAGCCGTTTTGTATGTCGTGACCCGTTTGCCTGCCTTTTCACGTTTGCCAATCTTTTCTTGGTCATACGCTTTGCGCCGGATCCGTACTAAATAACGCTCACCCTTGCTGCCATGAATCTGCTTCCCACGACTTACAACAATGTTTTTCTCAAGCAATCCAGTCGTATCTGGGCTGGCGGAAACGATTGAGCGCAGGTTTTCTTTCTCCTGATCACGAATCATGCGAGCACCTTTAGCCAGCGCAGCACGCACAGGACCGCCTCGTTTGCTGACAATCTCAGGTGGAAGTTTCTTGAGTGTTGCTAGCGCATCGTCAACACCTTGCAACTTCATCTCAACTTTCATGTCTTTAACCTAATGATTGACCCGGCTCACGTTCCATCGGCAACTCATTGCCATCCAGATCAAATGAGACCGGGGCCTCATCTTCTTCTGCCAGTGCATCGATCAACGCGGTCAAACCGTTCTGAACAATTTCTAATGTGGTCTTGATTTCAGCCAAACTACGCTCAATACGATCCAAACGCTCAGAGTCCATCTGTGCCACCATCTTTCACCTGAAAGCGCCACTCACGACGCGCTGTTGCATCCGTCTCGATTGAAACGATGTTGTAAATACGGCCGTCCCACACAATGCGCCAAGCTGCTAGCTCGTGCTCATTTACCGGGAACCAACGACAGTTAATACGTGCGCTGATTTCTGAGCGTGTGGCACCAGCTGCGATCAGCTCACGCCCAGGTCCAGTAAGAACTTCTGCAGGCACAGAGTCCAATGGTGTATCTGAATCCAGATAAACAGTGTCCCAACCACCATTCACACGAAACCCGTTCGAATCGACGGGTGTTTCCTGCTTTTCTTGAAATTCGATTCGATGGCGTAATCTATGTGCAAGCATTACGCTCCCCAACCAGTCCGATAGGGTGTGAGTTTTACTTCAGCAGCACGTCTCAAAATCTCTGCGTCTTCAGGCGATGCTTGATAAACAGCTTGTAGCAATAACATGACGCCCAATGTGATCGATGCAGGAATCGTGCCTGAGCTTGGAGCGCTGGATTCAATTTCATCAAGAGAATCAATACCCATAAACTGGCATGCTTCATCTATGACACCATCAAGGAGCATCTGCAGCTTTGCATCATCTGCATTATGAATAACGTCCAGAAACTCTTTTGCGACAACAAGATCAATCATTTCCGTACCCAATAAATAGCCTGATGCTTGTGTCTCGTATCGACCTTCAAACCGGCTTCGTCAATGGCACGTTTTACACCTGGGCAATTGCGCCACTCGTAATCGTCAAAGACGATGGCACCACCTGAAGACATCCGTGGCAGTAACCATTCGATTGCTGCGCGAGTCGATTCGTAAAAGTCAAAATCCACATGAGCAACAGCGATCTCTGAAAGATCCAGATCAGACGCACTCAATGGGAAAATGCCTTGTTTCAGCTGAACATTTCTCGGCAGCCGTTTCTTTACCGCATCAAAATGCGTATCAGAAAACTCACCAGGCACATGCACTTCAGACTCATCCCAAGACTGCTCCGGAAGACCTTCAAATGTGTCAAAGCCAAAATAGTTGCGAGTGGAATCCGCTTGCGCCATCGCTTTAAGTGATCCACCTTGGTACACACCCAACTCAACGCCAATGCCCGGCACTTTGCGGCACTTACGCACCACGTTAAGCAGCGCTTGTAACTTCCTGCCTGCAATCAATGTTCTCAACGTGTTCACCTATAAACTCTTTGATTCGCTCAATGGCCTGTGGCATATTGATTTGTTTGTCACATCGATGACGGGCATTCCAACAGTTGCATGGCTTGACTGGATCAATCCCCAACCATGGTGTGAGTTTGGCACCAGCTGCAAAAGACAGGCTGCTTTCAAAACCACCAAACACCGTAATGCCAGGAGTACCTAGCGCTTGTGCCAAGATCGTCGCAAACGACACAGGACCAAACGCCAGCTCCGCATGCGCCATCAATCCATAAATCTGTGCCATGGTGAGACTGCCATCTGTCTTATCAACATCAGGCTCGATCCCGTGGCAGACAATCTTCTCTGTAGTTGAATCCGCAATGGAAACCACAAAGAACTGTTCTCTGATCGAACGAATCAGTTCTGTATAAGCCTTGTGATCTGGGTTGCGTTTTGCACAGAATTTGTGCTGAACTCGATCAATCACAGGGCGATAAAACATCAATGATTTGTCTGGTTTCCACTGTGCAAGCAATTCATCTGCTTGTGATAACCAGTCTGGATGCGCTTCAAGCCTGAAGTCACCAGTTGCCACACCTGCCTTTGCTGACATCGCAGCCAATACAGAACCGTGGCGCAAAACACCTGCCCGGTCGTACTGAATGCGAAGTTGCCTTGCGTTCGTTGGTGGCGTTGCATCGTCAAACAAGTCTGACTCTTGGCGCTCATTGCGTGCCTGCGGTGGAAGATCAGAGTTCTTTCGCAGCACCCGCACTTCAGGCATGTCCCAAAACAAACTAGGGAAGGGTGTATGGATCCAGACCTCACCATTCTTTTTCAACTCACGCACAACCGCACGCTCATGCAGCGTGTCACCAACACCATGCATGCCAGACACAACAAAAGCCTGCTTTGATGCTGTAAATGACAGTGCGCTTTCTAAATCCTCACGTGGCCAGCATCTCAAAGCCGTTTCGCGTGATGCGTTGATTACTTCAATTTCTGATGTGCGCTTTGCAGCCTCGGCAAATTCTATCTGCCAGCGATCAAATGCACTTGGATTCGTTAATGGCTTAGGATGATCACCATGCCAATGGCTTTGACCATCGGTAGGTTGCGCATCAAACCCAAGCAAAATAATTCGTTCTGCGCCTTGGCTGTAGGCATATAAAATCGCACCTTGGCCAGAGTTCTTACACTTTAGGTTTTTCAGGTACTTAACACCTGAAACCTTGCTGACGCTCACCTTGTCGCCAGTAAATACTTTGTCTAATTCACGCTTGTGATGATTCCACCATGCGCGATCCATTGCAAAAACAACATCAGCCCATGGTGCTATTCGGTAGGTTGTGTTCGCGACGATGACGAAACGGTTTTCCGGGCTTTGGTCACGCCACTGACGGACTTTTTCGCAGTCTGCTTCGATAAGGCTGGGACCGCTGGCGATGCAGACGAATTCTCGCCGCGATCCGGAGTAGGGCGCACTTCGCGAACCAAACCTGCTGCTTCATGAGCGGTAAATTGGCGCTTAGTCATCACAAACATGCCGGTCTTCGGTGAAACAATACGATTACCGAACTTGAAAAACTTAAGCGCCTGGACTTCAATTTGATCGTTCATTCAAAAACGGCGAGGATTGCTCCCCGCCGCCCACTTAGATTACGAAGATGCGCCGGTGACTGAGCCTTCAACGAAGGATTCAGGACGATACACAGCCAGACCGATACGCTCTTCAGCGCGAATCGTGACCATGTTCTTCTCAAAATCCTTATCGTTCTCAGTAGAAATCAGCACTTCGGCATCCTGACGATCAAAGACCTGTGCACCCAAACTGAAAGCACCCACCAGGAACTGATCTTGCACAATCGCTGTGGTTGAGACAACCGGCAGACTCCACAAAAGCGGCTGAGCGCCAGAACCCGGATTGCCCAAGATGTAACGACCTTCTTCGTCCTTGGTCAGCTCGATGCGTGCCCAGTCGATGGGATTGAGCACAATACCGTTGGGTGGGAACTCTGCCAGAATTGCCTGCAAAATAGCCAGACGAATGCGGTCGATAGCCTGTTCCTTATCTGGTGAGAACTCAGGATCAAATGCTTCCGCTTGGGGGATGATTCCAGTCAGGTTTGCACCTTGGCCAGATCCGTACAAGAACTGCGCCTCTTCTGCCAACTCCAATGCGTAACGCGCACGTGCATCGATATAGCTTTGTAATGCGGGTGCATCATCAAGAATTTGACGACTGGCTTTGAACAGATGGGCAATCACACGCACTGGTGCGTTTTCCAATTCAAACGTCAGATCGGAGTACGGTTTTGATGCGCCTTCGGAAACAACGTCAGCATTGTTTGTAAAGCCAGATTCGCGCACATACTCAACGCTGTTGCTTGATGTACGGCCTGGAGCAATCAGATCACGCAATGTCATTCTTCGCGTACCGGGCATCACAATACCTGGAACACGATCAGGCTGAACAAGATCGCCACCAGAATTGTCCAAAGACGTGATTGCAGAGCGAGGAACGCTAATCCGACGTGAGCCTCGGAAGGAGCTGTTCACACCCTCCATCTCTTGGCTGGCCACAACAATCTCACCAGGTGTACGAGGAGCAGGATCACCTTCGTTTTTAGGACGTGCCAGATTTTGTTCAACTTCCTGCAAACGTGCTGACAGTTTGTTGAACTCAGACAATGAGTTCTCAACTTTTTTACTGAGTTCATCACCAAGCTTGTTGACTTCACTCAATTCGGTTTTCGATTTATCAGCATAGTTTTTCAACTGTTCACTGACGTCTTTCAAGCCCTGTTGGACTTGTTTGTACTCTTTTTCAAGAGTATTTTGCTCATTTTTATCCATGACGCTAAATTCCTTTCAAATAAAAAAAAGCCGCTTTATAAGCGGTTCAGGATTTATTTACTTTTTGCTATTTACGTGAGCAATTCTTTTTTGGCGAGTGCTTCAAAAGAAGCTAAAAGCTCTGTTGCCTCCCCAAAGCTCACTGTTCGAATGGCATTGTGCGCATTCGATGCGGTAGCGTCTTGCGTACCGTTGCCAGCAGCGTCAGGCGTGCTGGACTTAATATCTTTAATGAGTCGTCTGCGTTCAGATCGTGGAATGCCTTGCTTAGCAAGCATGAGGTCAACCTGACGCACAGAGGATTGAGGTGAGCCAGATTCAATTTCTACTGCCTGATCTGCAGGCAGAAATTCATCAGCTAAACCTTTGTTGATTGCGTCGGCGCCACCAATCCATGATTCAGAGTCCATCATCTGCTCAACCGTGTCGGCGTCTAAACCAGTTCGAGCCACATAAATCTCCGCTGCAACTTTGTCGAAGGGCTCAATCCAATCAGCTGCATCACGTAAATCATGTCGATTTCCTACGGCCACAATCCATGCGTTGTGAATCATCAAAAACGCAGCTCGACCAATCTGAACCGTATCACCAGCCATTGCAATGACTGAAGCGGCTGAAGCAGCAACACCCAAGATTCTGATCGTTACTTCGCCTTCGTGGGCACGTAACAGGTTGTAGATAGCAAGCCCTTCAAAATAATCGCCACCGGGTGAATTGATGTTGACTGTTACTGGATTTTTGGCACCAATTGAACGAAGCGCGGCACCAATACGTTTGGCAGTTACACCTTCACCGGTCCAGTAGTCCTCACCGATTTCATCAAGGATTGAAATGGTGTTGTCATCCTCACTCTCAGCTGCAGCACGGACTGCTGGATTCCAGCGTTGAAGAATGGAGGTCGAGATTTCAAATGACACGTTCTGTCGATTATTCACAGAAGGCGCTTCAGGTAGTGTTTTGCGAGGCATTATTGCTCTCCATTGTCTAAGCCTAGCCACTGGCCAAGCGCGTTTTTCATCTGAGAATCAGTCAAAGCAGACTGTCCGAGAAAGTCGATCGGCGTGAGATTCATCTGCACAGTCAATTCATCGGCATTGCCACCTCGACGCGGTAGATTCTCGCGTACCCGACAATCGTCTCTTGTGTAAATGCCGTTCTGCACCATCGTGCTGTAAAACTGAGCTCGGGCTGCACTGTCTGCCCGGAGTAGCCCTTCAATTGAATACTCCGCGTACAAACTATCTCGATCTTCTGCACTGATCAATGAGCGGCCAACGGCTTGCTCAATTCGGCGTAACCAAGGTGCCAGTGTGTAAGTCAGAAATCGAATGTTCTTTTGCTCAAGGCCTGTGCCCCAGTTCGAATCTTTACCGCCATAACCGACCATGCTTGGGTCAACTAGAAAGAATCGGCAAATATCTTCACCTGTGTACTGCCTAGATTCCAGCAGCTGCGCATCATTTGGATTGATCCCAATCGTGTCAGCTGTCATGCCTTGCTCAAGGACTGGAGACCGACCCGCATTAATTGCACCAGATACACTTTTCGCATACTCACGAAACTCTTCACGCTGATCTGCTTTCAGAATCCGATCGATTTTGAAGTAGACCGTTGGCATCATGCCATTCTGGAATGTTTTAGCAGCTGCTTCTTCAGCAGACATTGCTGCACCGAACGTATTGCACGCGTATGCGATTGGAGATAACCCAACCAAACCATCCAGCGTAAAGGCAGGGATGTGCATCATGTTTTTTTCAGAAATCTGTCGCTGCTTTCCTTTCGATCTGTATACGTATTTGAGAGATCCATCATCTTGCCTAGAAACGGTAACATTTGATGGCGGCAAGAAATTTAAACCAATAACTTCATTTGCGCTGCGATGAATCTCAACGTATGCGTTACCCCACAAAAGCATGGATGCAACAACAGCTTCCCAAAAAACAACTGCTGTCATGTCAGCATTCGGCATGCTATGTATGACTCGATACAAAGGACTCCGGGTGACTAAGCTTCGGCCACCATCTGGTTCTCGTTCGTAAATTCCTAGCGGAAGAGTCGAGATGGTTTGCGCAATCAATCTGACGCAAGCCCAAACAGCCGTTAAACGTAAAGAGGAATCAACCGTGACACTCTTTCCACTGGTCGATGAAAAGCCGAGTACCGATGACCAGAAACCACCACCATCCGTCAAACGAATGGGTTGGTTGCGCCAAATCGACTCTGATTGAGCAGCACTTGCCAGTACAGATATGAACCCGCGTTTAGCCACCGCTCACCTCTTTGTTTTCATGAGCGCGCATTCCCGAGCGAATAAACGCAGCTGCTGACAATAAGCACGCTCCACACGCAAGCAGGGACCAGCCAAAACCCGCCAAGATGTATACGCCTGCAACAAGTAGCGACATCCCTAAGATTGTTGCCAACAAGAAGAGTGAGAGTGCAATAGCCAAAAGTTTTCCTAAGCAATAATCGGATTCATGATGGCGTCCATCAAATCCCCGTTGTCATCCATACTGTTTGCGGCATTGAGCAATCCGACTGCCATCAGTAACGCAGCCATGTCGTCAATCTTGTCCGCACTGCGTTTTCGATCAGGCGCCATATTCAAGTTCACATCACGTCGTGCAACTAGGTTTGAAGCACACCAGGCAAGAACTGGATCGCCACCATGTGCAAATTTCCCTGATACATACGCACGCTCTAATGCTTGCATTGCTGGGTGATAGCTTTTAGTACCTTGAACAAACTGAATCATCGGCACACTTTGCTCAACCAGCCTGCTAACTAAGTCTGTTGCGTTCCAATCGTCATACGCAATCATTTCCACCTGAAAGCGCTCAACCGCATCAAGGACATGCTTCTCGATCACTGAGTAATCGGTGACTTCGCCCTCAGTCTGAATCAAGTCTCCTGACTCAACCCAACCACCGTACGGAACCGTTCCACGTTCAGTGCGCTGACTAACTGCTTCAGATGGTACAAACCGCCAGCCATGCGTATATAAAACATCATCGACAAGCCAAACCAGCCTGAACGATGCAATGTCAGTCGTGCTGGCAAGGTCTAAACCACCCCAACACGGATAATTTTCTAACCATTTGAGATCGACCTCACCACCACATTTACCCCATTTGGTCAGATCAACCCAACCACCCGCTGTTGACGCAGGTCGGTTCAATCGTTTAATTCGAAACTCAGCAAGCTTCGAAGGCATTTGCTTTGCTTCAATCGCTTCCTTTCGGATAGCTGCTAGCAAATGCGGGTTTGAGTCGAGTAGGGGGTTGGCTTTAATCCACTTCGACTCATCAAACTCGTCATCTTGTGCGATTCGTGCTGACTTGTCTTCGTTGTCCAGCGCGTAATACAACGCTAAAAAGTGATCTGCCTGCGTTCCAAGCAAGCCCCGAAGCAGTGCAAACACAAACCCGCGAATCTCGCCCCAAGGACCAGCGTTTGTATAACCTTCTGTGGTTGTAAATAACCACAACGGATTGGCACGGGCACCAGCTGCGGATTGCAATACGTTCAGAAGGTCAGGGGTCTTGTGCGCATGAATTTCATCAAGACTCGTATGCGACGGGTTCAGACCATCCTGCGTGCTTGCCTTGGCATGCAATGGCTTGAATGAGCCTCCTGTTTCAACCCGACTAATTGATTTAGCCCAAGTCTGCAGTCCGAACGCTTCCGCAAGGTCTGGCGTTTTCTCAACCATGCGCTTTGCAACGCGAAAGATGATTGATGCCTGGTCATACGTTGTTGCGGCACTGATAACCTGCGCACCATCCTCTGGTTCGCAACACATGCAATAAAGCATGATCCCAGATGCCAAGGCGGATTTGCCATTCTTGCGAGCAACTGCAAACAGTGCTGAAGTAAACCGTCTCGGATAAAAACGATCATCATCACCATAGCCATCTACAGGGACCCAATCATGTTTTCGAAAACCGAAGAGCTGCACAATGAAGAAAATCTGTGCGGGATCCAGCACGAGTGTTGGAACAGCCCATCTGCCTTCCACATGAGGCAACTTCTCAATAAAGTCACACGCATCATTCGCATGCCATTCGTCAAAGAAGAACGGATTCTTCTTTCGTCGGGCACGCTTGAGATCATTGAGAAATCGTCTCGCTGCTTCTCTTATCCATCGACCATGCCGTTTGCGCCCGCGATCTGAAATCGCACCCTTTGCGTACTTGATCGCAATGGCAACATAATCACGATGATTTTCTTTGTCTGCCATTGTTCGCAAATGCATTGCCTGTCGGACTGCGTTCGGCTGGTCTGACTTTGCCTTGCGCAACCGGCGTTAAACCAAACTCGCCAACCAGGGCACGATACTGCGCAAGGAGGTGTCCGGTCGGTGTTTCACCTGCCATCCAAAGCTGGACAATTTTTCCATGCAACGCGCAAAGCATCGCCAGTGGTCCAAGTCCTGCCTCGGTTAACAAACCATTCGCGTGCAAAATTCTGGCCAAGCGATCCCACTCGTCACTGGCAAACCGATTCGGCATCCAGCTCGGTGACTCGGGGATTTCATCGACAAGTGGCAGATCAATCGGATCAGCCCCATGTCGGTCGGGGCGATCCGTGCCAGCCACCACTTTTAACTTGGTGGGCTTTTTCGGATTCGCCATATCTTTATCCTAAAAAAACTGGTTTTTCTAAACTGACGGTGCAAAAAAAAGGCTGTGGGCGGCTGGTGTCCGGCGTCAGCGCGAAAGTTTCGACCCGCCTCCCCCTCTTGCCACTACTTCCATCGATCAACCGCAGCAATTCTGCCTGCATGTGTCTCTTTTGGACGCTCTTTGCACTGTCTGATACGCTGCTTACAGATTTCTTTTTCTGTATCAACGATGACAACCTCTGCGTTTCGGTCTGACCAGAACTTGCGGCGCTTAAAGCTGCCTGCTGTATCGATCAAATAGCAACGCTGATGTCCTGTTTTGCCTCGCATGTAATCAGCAAGCAAATCATTTCTTGCTCGTATCACTTGCGCGCGTTCTCTTTTACTTGCTTCCCATAATGGTTTACCAATCACAGAAACTGCAAACACATCCAGATCAATGACTAGGTCATCCTTCTTGGCATGTTCAGTGACCCACATCGTTTTCCCTGCACCTGGTGGACCGCAGACCAATGTGAGCGGCTTCGCAGTAACAGGTAGCCACGCTGGTGTCATCGTGCTGCCACGACTCGCAAGGCGTCTTTGTTGCGCTGTGAGCGCTTTGTGGCAATCTCTGTTTATTGCCCTTAAGTTTGTCGGTGCATCGTTTAGCTTGCCCGATGCGTCTAACTCATTAGAGATGTGATCAACCTCATGCGCAGGTAAGGGAATCTTGCGTGTCTTGCAATCTGAGCACTGGCAGAGATAGTTGTCGCGCTCAAGTATCTGTAACCGTAAACGTCGCCACGGTCGGCCACCCCTTCCTTGACCATACCGAACAGGTGCATATGTCTTGGCTGCACCAACATCCAATGGCTCATGCCGATTAGTTAAAGCAGCACGTTTGAATGTCTTTGGTTTGGTTGCCATATAAAGAAACGACCCTACCATCATGAGACAGCAGGGCCGTTAAGTGCTGGTTGGGTAGACCAGCAAGGAGGGATCGGAAAATAAAGATTTAACAGCAAACTCTCTTTCGTTATCGTTGTTAAGTGGTGTTACGTCCAGTTCATTAAAGCCATGCTTTCGAAATAGATGTTGATAAAGCGCCATTTCTACGCTTGCGGGCATCGCGACGCCCGCAACATAAATCTCAGCGCCATCAAGAACTACGTCCTCTAGTTTGGATGCAGCCAAGTCAATATTGACCCGTGTCGGGACACCTGCGGTAATCGAAACCGTCACAGCGCGAAGCATGGATGACATATCCACACCGTCGATTACCACCGTACCTCTGCCAGATTCATTTCGAGTGATTTTCACATTGCTCAATTCGGCACACCTTTAATCGCAAACGCTAACCCGCCTGTTGCACCAGCAAGCAGAATGGTGAAAGCCATTTGAATAAGTGAACGGCTCCACTATCGCGTGATAACAGGATGAATATTGTATGTACAATTTGCTTTACAGAAAACTAATTCGTATGTACAATTTGCACTATGGATATCACTTACGACCCCGCGAAAAATAGCAAAAACATCGCAGAACGCGGACTGTCGTTCGATATGGTTTCTCAATTCGATTTTGATACTGCTCACGTCTATGCTGATACCCGCAAGGACTACGGAGAAACTCGTTACATTGCCGTGGGCTACATTGAACAACGACTGTATGTCGTGGTGTTTACCGCAACTGAGGCTGGGCTACGCATCATTAGTTTGCGTAAAGCCAACAAACGAGAGGTAAAGGCATATGAACAGCGCTAAAAAACCCCTAATCGATGCAGAAGGTGAAGTTCGTGAACTCACCGCCACCGATTTGAAGAAGTTTGCTCCTGCTTCTGAAGTTTTACCGCCTGAGCTGCAAGCAAAAATTGGTATGCGCCGGCGCGGCCCCCAAAAGGAAGCGACAAAAGAACGCATCACCATTCGACTATCGTCCAACGTAGTAGAGAGTTTCCGTGCCACTGGACCAGGTTGGCAATCACGCATCGATAACGCCTTAAGCGAATGGCTGGCAACACACCGACCAAGCTAACTCAACAGACTCACCTAACGACACTCAATCACCTTGCGTACAAAAGCAAAAAGCCCCGGAGCAGTTAAACTCTAGGGCTAAAACTCGTGCGCGCAATTAACGCACTCTATCTGAAAACCATCATATCATGCCAAAATAGTTTCAGCAACCACTTTGTCTATAGTTTAGATGCGTTGTAAAGTGCCACGCTTCCTGTGCGCAACGCCTCATAAAATGTTCTGCGTGAGATTCCAAACTGCTTGAACACATGCTCTTTGCTGTCCCAATTATGTCCTGCAACGTAATACCCAATTAGAACCATCATGGTCACGCGACATCGCATACGCAAAAATGTCTTGTGGATCTTCATTGATTGCGGATCCAGTCTTACGTCAGGAGCTTCACGGCTATGCCCGATACCTACCAATCGGCAGAACGGAGTGACCCCTAGGTTCGCCCAGAACTGTGGGCGACTGGCCCAAACGCCCCACTGATAAAGTGCTGCTGTAATATGTGGTGCCACATTTAATTTGCGTGCCATGCAATCCTCTCCATGATGTTCCAGCTGGAGCATTGATTGCACCAAGCCATCTCGTCGTTGCTTACGCTCAAGCACAAGCAACGGGTCTTTTGTCTCCCATCGGTGTTGCCAGCTCACTCTGACTGCTCCTTTGGTGATTTAGATTGACTACTTAATGCCGATGAAGGGCAGGGCAGAACCCGGTACCTGTGTTGATGGAAGCACACCATCCCACCGTTCAACTGCAATCAGACTCACAAGGTTTGTGTTTTCTGACAGTGCTTGAGCCCGTGCCTTAATCGCTGCTGCTTCCGCTTCACCCTTTAGACGAATACCATCCGCTTGTGCCTGATATTCCTGACGACGTGCGTCTGCATCAGCAGTCGCATTAACCACCTTGATTTCAGCGTTGATCGCTGCAGTTTCTTTTTGCTGACGTGTAGTTTCGATCTGAACCTGAGCAAGCATTCGTTGTTCAATAGAGTGTTCATAGGCTGAAGAGAAACCCACTTCCTCGATCTGCACACCAACAATCTGAACCGGTGCATCACGCATCGATTGAATAACCGCTTGTGTTGCATCCAGTCCTAACTTCTCACGTTCTTGAATTGCACGAACTGCTGTGTATTTACCGAATGCGTTCTTAACTGCATCGGGTGTCCGGCGCTCAATCACCCGTGTTTGTAGATTGCTCAGCGTTCCATACTCGCTATACAGATCTGCCACACGGTCAGCAGGGACACTGTATGTCACTGACACCTGCATACTTGCTGGCTGTTGGTCGTATGAGTACGCCTCAAGGTTCATGACGACGTTTTGATCACGAACGGACACAAAACGGACAGACTCGATCACGGGAATCTTAAATCCAAGTCCCGGGTCTTCAACTCTTAAAAGTCGTCCGTTTTCGAGCAACACACCTCGTTCGCCCTGGTCAACTTGGTACCAAGACCCGAATGACAGAGTGAGGATGACCAGAAATGCAAAAATGCCTGACACAATAAACGCAATTCCTTTGGTATTCATTTGATTGATTTCCTTCTTTTGGGTTGGTGATTAGATGATTTCTGTTGACGATCTAGTGGTTTGGGCTGACGACCCTGTGACTTCGGTTGACGATCAGCAAGCACGGCGCTGACACCCTTGGTTATCAAATAGGCCATGACTGCAGCCCCTACGAAAATAAGTAAATACCTCATGGTTCCTCCTCCAATTTCTCTAGCGTCATCACCACATATCCAACCTTGTCTGGATCAATGCGACGTACCAAGGTCACTGGGTTCATCCGGCTGTCATCGATGCCAAAATATCTGCAGATTCCGTCCTGTGCGTGTTTAAGTGAGCTATACAGTCCGTCCAAGTCGCGTAAGCGCGCATCGGGGGCATAGAAAACGATCATTACTTTCACCAGATCATCAGCTGAGAACAGGTGTTTCATGTTTGATTCAGCAGCAGCAATAAAGCCCTGTGCTCGAGAATCGACTTTTTGATTTTGGTATGAACCCCAATGACGCCCTCCGCGTCTGTTCGGTAAAAGCTTGCTATTCGGCCACGGCAGGTGCACAGTTACTTTTTTCATGCTGATATCGTCCATCGGCGCTTTGCGAGCCACTGGATGCGATTGTCAGTCTGGTTTTGCTCAGCTTGTTCGAATCTCTCACAGTCACGCTTGTACGATGCCGGGTAATAGGCACCAGGACTCGGGTCTTTTAGACACACACCAAAACCTTCACGGGCCATTGCGCCGGCCTTTTGAAGTGAGAAGCTTTCGCACTGAACACACTGAACTCTCAATCTTTTAACCCCCTGTGTTTGGTCACTCTCCCGGCTCTTTGCCCAAAGACACGACCCCGCTCTAGACTTTCAAATCTGGTTTGCTGTCCGATGTAGGCCAGCCCAACCGTTCCTGGCTCACCTTGTCGAATCAATCCCACGTTGACTTCACAGATGCCTTTGTCTGGACTGTCAGGGTTGTAAACTTCGTCGCGGTACAAGAACAAGGCACCATCGCAATCCTGCTCAATTGCACCGGAATCTCGTAGATCAGAAGGCATGGGCCGCTTGTTGGGACGTTGTTCAAGGTTTCTATTCAGCTGAGACAACAGAACAATCCCGATACCAAGTTCCTTTGCCAGCGCTTTTAGGCCTCTGGTGATTTGTTCGACCTGAGCGTTGCGGTTGTCGCCTTCACCATCCATCAGCTGCAAGTAGTCGATCACAAGAAGATCAAGCCCATGGCGACGTTTGACCTGCTTTGCCTTCATCCGGACATCGATCAAGCGAAGTGCGCCCTGATCGTCAATGAAAAGGTTCAGATCCCCGATTCTCTCCACAGCAGAAACCAGACCTGTCCAGTCGTTTTGATGCATCTTCCGTGGGTCGATGACGTGGGAAAGCGGGATGTGTCCAAGCGTGGCCACGTTCCGATCATGAATCTGATCTTTTGGCATCTCCATCGAAAGCACTAAAACCGAATAATCCTGTGCCGCACGTAGTGCCACGTTGAGCGCGAAAGCGGTGTTGTGTGTAACTATGTAGTCATCTGTTATGTACAAGCGGTCAGGGTGCGATACAGAAATACATACGCAATCATCAAATCCTGCGGCCTCAATCGATGAAATGTTTAGGCGCGACTCTTTTCCACCGCAGCGCTCTCTTTTTCTAGGAAGCCTAAACAAATCTGACCGGTTTGATCCAGAAATGCTAAGTACAAAAAAAGGTCTACCTGCTTTTTTCTTTCCGGCGTGATTGAGCTTTTTTAGACGAGGGGCGGACAGCCTCACCACATAGCCCAATGACCTCGCAAGACTTTGAACATCAAGAGCTAATTGTTTGCTAGAAGTCCCAAATAAGGCGCATCCTTTCTTTTCAGCCCAGCCATCGGTATCCATCAAGCCCTGTAAGAGGTCCTGACGATCTTTTCTACTTGCTTGCAAGTATTCTTCAGGGATGAATTTTTCATATGAAGCCTTCCCCATTAGCCCAAGACTACGAATCGCATCCATAAGCCAACTTTTATTGCCGACTCGGGTAACAACTCGATAATCATATTCGCCGTCATTGTTTAGCCGCACACCGGGAATATCTTCCTCAAGATGGGCTAGTGTTTCAGCATCGGCGCTACTAAATCGAATGCCGCTTTCGCTTGAAAATCCGCCATTTCCGATCAAAGCTCCCAATGCGTATGGTCGAACAGGGAGGCTCCCGGTTCCAAAATGACCAGAAAAGACTGGAACATAAACGCGGCCTTGCATCGATGGCTTTTCCAGCATGGCACTTATTTCATCAAGGCTAGCAATCCGATCCTCTTTCCATTTTCTATTGCCGACTCGCCAAAGGTGCTCACCGCAACTATAGGTGTGCCTACCATCAGACAAGGACACTTTGTAGATTTGCTTTCGCCCTTGAGGGAACACGCCTGTTACCTTGCTTGGCAAGCCGTCAATTGACGCAACCTCATCCCCGACTTTGAGGTCACCAATTCTTTTCCATTTTCCGTTTGCGAGTAGAACTTTCGACCATATCGGCTGAGCTTTCCCCATCTTTGGTCTCGCAGCCACGATCCAAAGCTCACCACGGCGAATGCCACCAACCATGCGCTCATCCAGATCCGTAAATCCAGTAGGGATTGCTTTGACCCCATTGCCTTCTGCACGCTTTTCGATTTCTTCGATGTAGCGTTGCATGTCGTCACCGGCTTTCACGGGTTCGGATTTGACGCGCTGTTCCGCAATGCTTTCCAGCTGCGTTTGGGCTTCATCGATCACTTGCGCCGGATCTTTCGTGCTTTGCGTTGCGTCGTGCAAATCGCTTGCCAGAGCCGCCAGCTCACGACGCTGTGCAGCTGTACGCACCATTTCGGCATAACGTCCCGTATTCGCTGAACTGGGCGTATTTGCAGCCAGTTCATTCAGGTACACAAACGAAATGTTCTCAGGCAATCGGTCTCCAATCGTCACAACATCCGCAGGTTGACCAGCTTCAATCGTCTTGCATATTTCCGAAAAGATTTGCCGATGATCACCACGGTAAAAATGCTCAGCCTTGAGGTTCCCAAGTCGGTCGTAAGCATCGTTGTCGATCAGCAGCGCACCGAGTACCGATTGTTCAGCATTAGCGTTGAAAATCATGCCACCTCCCGATGCAGCGCTTGCGCTTGAATGCCTTGGGTCGACAGCTCGTAAAGCGTGTCTTCACCCGACTGTTTGGCATACCAAAGCCGGTAGTAACCTCTCTGGACGTAGTTCAGGAAATGACGACGCCAGTCAGCCTGTTGACGTTTTTCATTGGCACCACCAGGCATAAATTCTGTTTTGAACACCTCCCATGCAAGCTGTACAAACTCCATCGGCAGACCTGTTGCCTCCACGTACTCCAACAAAGGTTGGTATCCACTGATTGGTTTCTCACCTGAGGTCTTGCAGAGCTCGATGAATGTTTTCAGTTGGACACGCTTCTTGCGTTCCCGCTTTGGTTTTTCAGGTTCCAGTTCTTCACCCTCCAGCAAGGAGGGGTTAGGGGTGGTTTGTATATTGGTTCTTGGTTCTTGGTTAATGGTTAGGTGGCGATTCGTTGTAGGGTCGTTAACATCATGTGCACGCTTCGTGCTATTGCTATCACGCTTCGTGCTTTTTTCTTTACGCTTCGCTTCTCTTTCTTTTGCAATCCGAGAGTTGGTTTCAGATCTTTTTTGATACGCTTCGATCTCTTCTTCGATTCTTTTTTGCACGTAAACGCCATCTACCAAATCAAAGAATCTGGTTAAAACAAACTCAACCGCTTCGATTTCTTCTTTTGTGCTGGCCCATGTCCACTCGATTGCTTCCTCTAACGTGGGAAATTGTTCACGGTCGTAGCACGAATCCATCAAAAGCGTGTACGCTCCGTGCTGAAGCATGGTTAGCCTGCCTGCTTTTTTGGCGTAATCGCCTATGTTTCTTTTGTAGTAGTGCATTACGAAACCTCCCAGATATTACTTTTCTGGCGGTTTCGATAGGCCTCTATCACTCTTAAATTCCATGGCACGTGAAGCCCACAAACGAGCTTTCCACGAAGTGGGACAATATGATCTACCTCGTGCGGAACTCCTGTCTTGGCAGTTTTAAAAGATGATTGCGCGTAGGCATTTCTAATGCTTTTGCGTTGCTCACTAGTCAGCCAATTAGGTGTTGCTTTTAGCCTGGCTGCATTTCTAGCAGCTTGAATCTCACATCGTTGTGCCTTGGTTAAATTGTTGCCCCAATGGTTTTTCTTGTTTCTGTAATGCTTGGAGATTTCTGCATCGCATCGGGAATTACAATAAACACCATCGTCTAAAGTGAAAAACTCACCTAAAACATAACGTAGCGCTTCTTTTTCTTCTTCACTGGTGGCAATAACACGTCTTGCAAGTCGATCAAAATCATCAGCGGGCAACGGCTGTTCGGTGTCGTAATACAGCTCTATTAAGTCCCTGTACAACGACCGTTCAACACGTGTTAAATGTCGTGTCGCGCTGTTGAAGTCGCCGATATGGTGAGGGTAGTAATTCATAACACCACCTCCACGCCAGATTGATTCATAGTCATATCTATCCCTTTCGATGCCCACAAAAAACACAGCGCCAGGCAGGTGGGAAGTCTGCTCTTCGGAAGCGATCCTAGGCGTGTGCGTACAACAACTCATTTCGATAACATCCGTTTCAACGGCTCAATAGCACGTTGATAATGTTTTTCAATCGATTCATTCCATAAGTTTTTTCTGATCAATTCAGCGCGTGTGTAATCGGCATGCTCCCATTCCTTTTTCCAACGTTGGTTTCTTGTCAGGTGGCCGCCTTGGTCGTGATCCATATGGCATTCATGGCACAAGGGGAACGTCAGGCTGTCGCAAACCTTGATACCCATCCCTTTGGTTGCGTTCGCATGAGCGCACTGCGACTGGCCTTGTTTGCCACAGGCTGCACACGGAAGAGCAGCAACGTTGCGTCTGTGTGATTCACTGCGAAGTAGGGCAGATTGCCTTTTCGCATGCCTGATGGCTGCATCCAGTGACTCAGCAATACGTTGTGCGAGTCCACGTTCAGCACGCGTGCTCTTTGTCTTTGGTGTGGCGCGTTTGAATGGTGATCTCTTTAACTGCGAAGATCCGCGTTTGAGTGTCGAGTTCCAGGCCTTCATGTCTTAAACCCCACTCGCCAAAACTCAGGGATCGGAAAAGACTCACGAACTGGGCGCCACATGTGCAAGCAATACTCGTGCACATTCACGTAATCTGAGTTCGCTGGATGAAACTGAATAACGCAGTCTTCTGGGCACCAGAACAGTTCTTTCACTTTGCACATTTCTTCCCATGTCGGGCAGCGATCTTTACGCGATACGCTCACATGCTCCCATTCGCTGTCTGATGACGCGATTACATTTAAGCGCTGGCCACGTGGCAAAGGAATAACGAATGCTCCGTTGTTTCCTGCTGAGTCGTCAGTAGCCAACCATCCAAACTTCGGATCTCGAATGCGATATTGATTAGGCACTTTGAAAGTCATAGCTCGCCTCGCATCAGACCACCTCGCCAGATTCAACCTTGGCTTTCAAATACTTGTAGGCCATGCGCTCAAGTGCTTTGATTTCAGTCTGCTCAACCACGACCGCATCGACTGGAGACACTTGAAGGTCAACAGCTGCGAGCAACAAACAAAACTGCTGCAAACCTTCTTTCTGACGGCTTACTGTACTGTCCGACGAACCCATGCAATCAGCGGCAAAGCTCTGAGTCTTCAATGCAAGTGCTTGCAAAATCTGTGCCTGAATCTTTTCAGCCTTCTTGCGTGTGTTTTCAATCAGTTCAGGCGAAACTGTAGTTGTGCTCATTCAAACCTCCTGGTCAAACGAGTCATAAGGGAGGTCAGTCCTGAGCGCATAGAACCAAATTTCCGACTTGATACTTTTTGCAAAGGACCGACCATGGAACATAAAAGCAATCCAGAACGCTTGCATGGCATGCTCATCGCTCACGCCTCTCTGTTGAAATCACTCGTAGCAGTGCTACCAAAGGAAACATTGCAAGTGCTACTGCCAGAGCTGGAACGAAACGTTGAGGCTGGAAGGGTTTTCCTACTAAACAGCCATGCGTCCGAAGACACTTGTGATTCTTTTGATGTGGATGTTCAGCAATACCTAAATTTTGTCCGCGATCTAATCCATTAAAAAATAGAGATGCAAAATACTTTTGACGTTGCTCAGCGGATTCGTGACCGGTTGCCCCCCAACCTCGAGGATTGAATTGTTTCATTTTGATATTCCTTGTTGGGTACTGAAAATCGGTCTACCCCTGCGCAAATCATCAATAGCGATGTGCAGTTCCGCAGGACGGATCAACCTAGCCACAAAACGGATACAGGAGTTACGCATGAATTACCTTTCCCTATTCACAAATAAAGCCCCACACCATGTCTCTAAACATGACGGGAGAGCATGCAAACATGAGTTAAGCGTGGGTATGTTCTGGCTGGTTGTCCTTCTCCAGCCGAATCTTTGCCGCAATAACTCTGTCTGCAATGCGTGGCGAAAGCTTCTCTGGCCATTTCGCTACTGCTTGATATGAAATACCAACAGCATTAGCAGCAGATGAAATGCTTCCACCAAGAATTTTGATTGCTTCATCTTTTTTCATAAAAGAATTGAACCATAGTTCATGCATAAATGCAACTATGGTTAATGTGAAATAACTTATTATTTAAACTATGGTTGAATACTCTGATCGTCTCGCATGGGCAATGGAACGCGCTGGATATGATGTTCGGCGGCTTTCTGACGCTTTAAACATGTCCTATCAGGCTGTTAAGAAGGTCGTAGACGGCAAGTCTTCCGCGTTTAGTGCAGTCAATAACGCAAAGGCTTCTCGAATATTGGAAATCGAAAGTGATTGGCTGGCGCTGGGTGACTCAGAACCGCCAGGCGATGTAATCAAGCCTTCGCAGCAAGATACTCAAGTGGTGCCATACGGCTACGTTCGACTGGAACATCTTCCATACGAACCATCAATGGGTAAGGGTCGAATCCAAAATGCTGAGCATGTTATTCAGCATCTTGATGTTTTGGAGACCTTCATACGCCAGAAGGTCGGAACAGTTAATCCTGATCGAATAAAGCTCATTACGGGTGTCGGCACCAGTATGGAGCCAGCAATCAATGACCAGGATATTGTTTTCGTTGACATTGAGCACAAGTGGATAGATGCACCCGGATACTACGTTATCGACGTGGGAGGATTGCTCTTATTGAAAAAAGCCATGATTTTGTCGACTGGTACCTTGATATTGAGGAGCGAAAATACCAAGGAATATCCTGATGAAGAACGACATGATCTACGTAAAGCAGCCGAAACAATAACGGTCTGTGGAAAGGTTTTAGCCTGGTGGACACTTAAGAACGGCTGAAATTTAAATTAAAACACACACTCGTTTCAGCTAAATATCGATATATCCATGAGCAAAGGAGACACCCAAATGCGATTCTCAAAACTAATTTTGTCGTGTTCTCTGTTGTTGTGCAGTGCTGTGGCAATAGCATCATCAACAGTTATTCTGCCGGCAAACCCTACTGCAGCAGCTGAAGATCAAGAGTTCCAAAAAGCTTTTCGAGAACTGCCGGATGCTGAAAAGCAGTTGTTGGTTCATTACATGATGCGATCTGCAATAGGTTCTGCAATAACTGGTGTCCCGACTGCCAATATCACTATAGCTGAAGCGATCGCCGATCAAAAAGCATTCGAAGATAAGAAAAAAGCAAGACAGAAAGAAATAGAAGAAAAGGAACGCGCAGAAGAAGCGAAAGCACAGGCCCTTACAAATGCCGTTGCCATTGAAAATATCAAAATTGAGAAAGCGACAGAATCAGGGTACCGAGAGGGTGCAGTCAAAGTGTCAGTAACAGTTAGAAATCTGACAGAAAAACCTATTGCAGGCGTGAAAGTTGGTGTGAGAGCTAATGATATTTTCGGAGATAGCCTTGGGTCCTATGGGTTGAAATCTGCTACCTCCGTACAACCTCAAGGAGAAATCACTCTGGATGGCCATTACGAAGGATCCAAGGTTCTCGAAGCCGGTCTCTCCAAGGTTAGCGTAAGCGCAGAGCCGATACACATAGTTTTTGAAGATCGATCAGAGTTGAAAAAGCCAGGAATGATCATCGGGTTTTAATGCTGGTTTGATCACAGCTTAGTCCGTCACTGGTGGTCGTTTAAGGGGTGAGAAGGCCGCAACAAAGGTTATTATCAAAGTTGATATTAACCACAAGAGCAACAACATTTAATTCGACAGAAAATATAACAGGTGTTAGGATATTGAGTTCTGACACCGCATACGGTGTCATATGAGTAAAGTTGCAAATACCATTCAACTTCTTAGTTCGCGAGCCACTAACCTCCGGTGCTCAGAAGTAATTAAAAGTTTAGAATCATTGGGATACAAAGTGACTTCTAGAAACGCCCCTAATCACAAAGTGTATTCACATGCTGATACTAAACATTATTCAGGTGGAAACTTTAATTGTGGCCATGGCAAAAATCCTCAAGTCTTGTCAGTATACGTAAGGAACATAATTGCAGAGCTTGAACGAGCAAGCGATGATTTAGAGGATTACTTAAGGCGAAAACAATGAAACACTTCGATCCCTCACTCTACACGATAGAAATAAAACGAATAGATTCTCCAGATGGGTTGCTTTACGAAGCTAAGGCCAAAGAAGTGCCAGGCGTTGCGGGGTACGCTGAGTGTGCTGCAGATGCATTCGAAGAAGCACGTGAGGCGCTTGTAATGCTCTACGAGATCGCAAAAGAACAGGGAAGAGAATTCCCAGCCCCACTGCCGAGCATTGATTCCAATTTTAACGGCAGAGTAACGTTGCGAATGAGCAAAAGCCTACACCACCAAGCGACGCTTGTTGCTGAGAATGAAGGAGTAAGCCTTAATTCTATAATTGTTGAGGCTCTTTCAGAGCGTGTCTTTAGCAACCATCAACTCAAAAGCTTTAATAAAGAAGTTTTTGCAAAAGTTCTTTTCGAAAGGATGCACAAAAGTTCGTACCAGATTTCTGAGGGCAGTAAGCCAGATCGTCTGCGTCCCACGGAATCACAAATCTACGACATTCAAGGGGGTTTTTCTTATGTCGAACAAGCCTACAGCAACTAAAAAACCAACACCTGCAAAAAAAGCAGCAAAAAAACAGTCAAAAAACGCAAGATCATCACCAAACATTGAGGTATCAATTAAAGATGTATTGATTTCACTTCTTAAAATGTATGGCATCAAAGAGGGACACTGGATTTTGGAAACCAATACTGGGTCTGGCCGTATCATGGCGACTCAACCAGATGGTAAGGATGCATTTCCAGCTACTCTTGTCGTTCTTGAAAGCTTTACTCTTGTTAGAGTTAAACCTGAAGACCGTATTATTGAGTCAAGTAATACGATTGACGCTAGTCAGTTGTAAACAGTTAGGCCATCAATTTTTGCTGCCTTTTGTGATGTTTTGCCTGCTTTAACCACCACACCCGCCCCTTCCCAGGGGCTTTTTTGCGCTTACGCCTGCTGCATCTTCAGCCACTCACGCAGAGCATCGTTCATCCGTGTTTGCCAGCCTGGACCGTTTGCTTTGAAGGCTTCAAGTTTGTTTCAACTCGGACGTTAATTGTTCACATACTCAATCAGAGCGGTTACGTCCGGATGGTTTAGATCTGGTGGGCAATACAGATTTACAACTGACACGCGAACTATCTGTATTTTTCCTTCATCAATCCTTGGTGCCAGCTTCTGGGCCCTGGTTGATTGGATGTAACCAATCTTTCGCCAAAACTTCAGCAGCCCAAAAAATACTCGGCACTCAAGCCATACAGCGATGGCGTTTTTATCATATTTGTTGGCAGGTTCTCTCCGAAGTTGTAATGCCGAGCCTTTCTTGGCAAAGCTCCTAATTACAGTCTCCCTACCTTCGAAACCAGTACCCGCAAGCACTGCTCGTGTCTTCTTCATTTTGAGTCACCCATAACAAAAGAATTGTTACTGCTTGACCTCTGTGGTTGTAGTCGCTTGCCCTAGGGCGTTTGTCGTCATAGAAGTGTGTGACGTTATGTAATCGATGAGTTTCCCGTTTTTGTCGAAATTTAAAATAACGGACGTTCCTTTGGTATCGGCACCACCAGCAAACACGCCAACAATTGGAATAAATGTTGCTGGATGAACTGATGCCTCTGAATACACATATGTCATGGAAGTCGTTCCGTCAGACTTTCTCAAGACATTGAATGGCTTTCCGAGCGATGCAATGACATCGTTGGTTGTGGTTACGCCTTCTTGAAAGCTGCTCAGCTGGTTTTCTGTGATCGGCGTACCAACTGTCGCACACCCAGCAATCACAATCATCACACCCAACATGATTAGTCTACGCATGTCATTTCTCAACGCTAGTTGTCATTAAAAGCTGCCAATTCAAGCCGTTTTTCAGAAGCTCGAAACAAACAACCCTCAAAACCAAACGATACACCATGTGCAGTTCTAAGAATGGTTTGTGTTATTGAACTATTGAATGAACTATAGTTGATTAAATAAATGAACTATGGTTTAATTTATTCAACGCTGCAAAAACAGCAACGCTCTTTAACAAACTGACGACAACAGCACCCGGCACCACAAGGTGAAATGCGACCGGGACAAGGCGCGCGACGAATCCACCCCGCGCCGATGAGCAATAGGGTGAAAACTGGCGACCAGCATCTGCGGTGTGCGACTGCGTGAAGGATGCTGAGAACTGGGGACTGGCGACATACAGCCAGCGCGTGGATCAGACAAACGCGAGGTATTTGGACTGATGACTGACTGGGAAAGCACAGCTCACTGCGAGCCGATTCAGATCGGGAGTTGCGCAGGATACAAAACGCCTACGGAAGTGGGCGCTTTGATAAGCATCGGATGGTCCGGTGTTTATTGAAGCGACATAACAGGAGCATTTATGAGCACCAAATCATTTAGTGACGTGCTGCAAGAGTTGCGATACGGAACTCTGCACGATGAATTGTCTGAAAAACTGCAGGAAGTTGTGAACGCCTGTGTTGAGACAGGCAGGGTCGGAAGCCTTCAGTTGAATATCAAGCTGAAACCCGGCTTGGGTGGTGAGCTCGAGATTACTGATCAGATCAAAACCACAGTGCCAGAGCTCGCAAAAGCCAGCTCAATCATGTGGGCAACACCAGAAGGAAACCTGTCAAGACAAGATCCCCGCCAAATGACAATCGATAACCTCAAACAAATCGGGAAGGACGAACGTCCCCTCAAAGTTCTTAAGGATAAATAATGAGCGAAAATTCAAACGATATTGACACAGCACTTGGTGCAGGTGCAGCGCTTGGCACACCAAAGACAACGGGCATTGGTAGTTTTACTGTTATTCCAGATGGGTTCAGGATCCACGACCTAGAAAAGTTTGAAGACAGCCCATACCGAAAGACTGGCGATGTTGTCATGGAAGACGCCAGTAGTTTTGTGCGCTATTTCAATGCACACGCCACTGAGCACAGTCAGATTTACGCAAAGGTCAATCCTCCTCGGTTTATCGGAGTGCTCAATGATCATGAAAAAATCGATGCCGGTTGGCGTGACCATCGTGTTACCTACTCATGCCCGTTCTCTACGGAATGGAAAGAATGGACAGCAAAAGACAAAGACGTCATGAATCAAGCTGACTTTGCAGCTTTCATTGAACGCAACTTGTTGGACATCGTGAAACCTTCTGGCGCTGAAATGCTTGAAATATCCCGCAGTCTTCAGGCAAAAAAGAAAGTGAACTTCTCTTCTGGCATTCGGCTTTCCAATGGTGAGCAAGAACTGACTTACGAGGAAGAGATTCAAGGCACTACTGCAAAGGGGAAGTTACATATCCCTGAGTCCTTTGAGATCGGTGTCCAGGTACTGGAAGGTGGTGAGCCATACGCTGTTGAGTGCCGTCTGCGCTACCGCATTAATGATGCAAATCTTGTGATGTGGTACGAGCTGGTACGTCCACACAAAATCATTGAAGATGCCGTTGCTGCGGTCTGGGCACGTATCGAAACAGAAACGAACCGTCAAATTTATAACGGCTGCATTTAATCCCATTAACGATTAGCAAATTGAAGCGGATGCCGTCTCTGCAAGCCGGATATGGATATTCCAGCAGTACGGTGCAGCTTCTCGGCTTGTCCCCGATACGGACACTGCGATGGGCGCAGTGAGGGCTCACGACTCGGTGAAAAGCCGAGGACTCGATTCTCAAGGAGGCAGTATGAGCCATGCAATTACATACTCAAAAGACATTGGTCGTGAAAACATTGAATGGTTCGCCATGCAAGGTAACAGACAAGCGCAACGTGATTACGCTGAGATTCTAAGAGCAGAAGGCAAAGATGACTGGGCTGATTATTACGAAGCCAAGGCAAATGGCACCAACCCACACTTCTGGCTTGAGTCGTTTTTAGAAGAAAGGCAAGCAGCATGACTGAACAGCAACCTCAAACTCGATTCACGATCAATATCACCAATGGCACGAGATCCATGGAACTCATTATCGATGACCTAGAAAATGACCGTGACCATGCCATGGCGTTCGCACAGGAAGCGATTGAGCGTGCGATTTATAGAAAAGACATGAAGGGTAGTGTCATCACCATCACAGTAGGTCAAGACACCCGTAAGCCAGACAAGCCTGATGCTGATGGCTGGATCAGTGTCGATGATCAATTTCCCAAAGATGGTCAGCCAGTTGCGTTTGTCGTCGCTATGACACCCGGAGGTCTATCTCATCTTATGGGAAAGGTGTTAGGTGGCACTTTTGCTAAAAGCGAACATGGTGGCTCATTTGGTGTCCCAGGTCTGACTTTTTGCGCCTCACACTGGATGCCACTCCCTTCACCACCAAAGGTTACATCGGAATGAAAAATGAATGGATTAGCGTCAACCAGAAATTGCCAGTGCTGATCGGGACGTGCGGTGGCGCAGTCAGATACAGCGCACCTGTTCTTGTTTTCATGAAACATGTAAGTGGAAACGACTCAAATGTGGCTGTTCTTCGATATTACTTACTTAATTTAGACGGCAACAATAAGACTTTCTGGGGGTGTGAGCCTGTAAACGAAGTCACCCATTGGATGCCGCTTCCAAGAGCTCCAAAAGGGAATCAACATGACTACTGAGCAAGAGTTCCTGAAAGACGTAGAAAATCACGTCATGCAAGTCATAAAAGACGATGGAGTGTATCGACATATCCGCTTCCGAAGACCAGGAACAATGTGCATGTACTTTGACCTGATCACATGGCCCGGCTATCTCTGTTACTGCGGCGATATGGGAACTTATGTGTTCTGTCGGCTTGAAGATATGTTTGAATTTTTCCGTATAGATCGTGAGTACGCGGGTAATAACAGGCTATTCATCAATAAGGATTACTGGGCTGAAAAGTTGCAAGCCACAGACGGCGGTAAGAGCAGCACAGGCGCAACGGAATACTCACCTGAGATATTTGAGCAGCACGTCAAGAAATTGCTCGTTAGCTGGTGGCAAGATTACGACCTGAATCGTGACGAACGCCGCAAACTACGAGAGAAGATTGAGGATGATGTGCTCGCTTACTCAAACGATGGTGCTGTAGATGCATACGACGCTGCCAGATTGTTCTCCGCAAAAGTTGGCGGACAGAAATTCGAGATCATTGATTTTTGGGAAGTCGATTGCACCCGATACACACATCATTTCATCTGGTGCTGTTACGCACTGGCATGGGGTATTCAAAAGTACGACCAAGAACTACAGGCTGTGGTACCAGCCTAAGCCTTTGACTGTCACTGCGTCGGTTGCAGTGATTTTCAGATACGCCAGCCTGAAGGCGCACAGGTCCGTAATGAATGCGGTGAGAGTTCACGACCTGGTGGAAGGCCAGGTAATAAATTTCAAAAGGAAAAGGTATGGATATGGAATGGGACGATTGGTACATGATTCTGCAAGATCTAGCAGCAAAACATCGTGAAAATGTCTCTGATGCGGACGCATGGCGAGAGCCATTCGATGCTGGGCAAAGTCCCGAAGAAGCGTTTTATGACGAATATCCAGAACACAAAGGATAAACATGGAAAACCAACACAAACTAATCAAAGGATACCGCGATCTTTCGCAAGCTGAAATCGACATGATGAACGAAGGTAAAGCCCTTGCACAGCAGGTCGGTGCATGGGTTGACCGATTGCAAACAAACTCAGAACTTGACCAGCGATCTGTTGCACTCGGAAAAACTAATCTGCAGCAGGGATTTATGTGGGCAATTCGCGGAATCGCTCAACCAGAAACCTTTTAACCAATGCCGACCTGCACCGGCAAAGTGCAGGATCATCAGGACTGGAGAACGCTCAGCGTCCCGAGGTGCGTTACCAGTAAGTAGCGATCTGTGAGCAAACCGTTAGGACAAGAGCACAGCGTGAAAAGTGAAGATTCAAAGCCTGTGAGGAACTCGGCTCTAACGTCTCCAGTCCTGATGATGTAACTCAGTTGGTAGAGAGTCTTACGACTAATGCATCGGTTCGAGTCCGGTCATCATCACGTCTTCCTGCGCTGACGTTAAATGCGCAGGACTATCAGATCAGGGGCGGTGTGGATATATAGACACACGGCATTGCAAGGTAAAGGTGTCCTGAGAATTAGAACTAGGTAAATCCTTGAGTGTGCACACTATGGACAGGCCTGTCTGTGTAGCTGTTGGTTTTACAGCCCCCTGATCTGATGGTGAATGCACGGGCTGACGTGCAAAGAGGATACGCAGCAGCAACGTTTTAGCCTGATGAAATACGGCAGGTGTTCACTGCTATGTGGGAGATCAGCACCCACCACCATCACCCTTAGGAGTAATCAAAATGACATGGGCACAGGTGTTTTTTCTATCTGCGACGATCATCATGACGCAGTATTTAAGTTATAGAGGCGCACGTCGTGCGGCACTATCAATGTTAGGCCTTACGCTCATATTGGCGATTGTTGGCTTTTTGCTCGACATTTTCGTAAAGCCAACATCAAATAAGACAGAATATATTTTTGAATATCACTGCGACAGTGTCACTCACAAGATCGATTGGCGTGATACGCAAGCCTAAACGACCTAGGCGGGATTTTAGCGCCCGTCACCACCTTACCAACATAGGAAAGAAATCATGATTAAAGTAGGTGATAACGCACTCATCACAACTGATAACTGGTTTTATGCACCAAACGGCAATAGTTATCGAGCAGTGTGGGGCACAGTGAAAGCAGTCTCAAGCGATAAAGAGGTGCTAGGCATCAACACAAATCGAAACTCAACAAACTGGTACGTTGAGATTGGCAACATGATCGTGGCAGGCTGCCAAATTCATTATGCTGTTGCGACTGATGAACCTCCACCAAACACAACAAATCATGTTTTCGAACATGACGGCAAGGTCATTACTCACAAGGGCGTACCACACGTCTACAACGCAAATAGTGACAAGTCTGAGAGTTAAAAATCAACACCTGGAAACAAACTGTTCGGATCTATTTCTTTTGATTCAATCTTTTCAAAGATAAAGGCTTTTACTTCGTCTTTCACCAAATAATTTCCCATGTGGCCGACTCTTATCAGTCCTGCTTCTTTGAGTTTGTGTTTCGATATTTGCGTTGAAAAATGTCTTGTGGAAAATGGAATGTTGAGCGCCATGGCCACAAGATAGCCATAGTCTTCACCAGTTATCTGTCCACTATCTATTATTTTTTGTATTTTCTTTGCGTTCAGTCTTTTTGAGCGATGGCGATACAAAGCGATTCTGCGGATGATTGCATGCACAACGAGTGCGATTGTTAGCGCAAACGCCAACGCAATTACGTCAAACAGATTTATGCCAAAAGGCACAAACGCAGGTGTTTTTCCAAGAAAGAAGTCATGCCAGGCTTGCGGCGCAAGCACATAGACACCAACAAGCGAAAGCAAAAAAGAAATAATCACGACAACCCTATGCGACGTTATTGAATCAATAACTGCCGCTATGAGCTCACGCGCATTCATCATGCGTTCCTATGTTTGTTGTGGTGAGCTCATAGTATCCCTTGTTTGTTGTGGTGACAACAAGGCGAGTCGGCCAGCCCTCGTTAAAAGGCTGGCACCTACCAACACCTCTCCTTGGCTCAACCGGATAGAGCACAGACCATTTTGCGGACATCAGCAATATGGTCCAGTCCTGCGGGGTGGGCCATCTATTTATCTAATGAGTGCCATCAAGTCACGGGATTGTGCAGCGTGTTAGCGACGCTGTCTCTGTTTCCAATTGTTCAAGGACTAATCCGATATGAAGACTGCTTTATGTCAGACAGTCCCGTGACTTGATCGCGCACATTACGAACGAATCAACAAGGAAAACATATGAAATCAGCACTTGAACGGGTCGAAACTATTTTGCAGGAGTCTGATACTGGACTCACGATTCAGAAGATCATGATTAACGCCGATGTGACAGAAGATGAGGCAAATGCAAGCGTTCGAGCATTGTTCAATATGGGGCAAATCGAAGTCATTCCGACACAAGGACGTTGGGGGAATCGTTACGCATGGTTGGGACCAATCAGTAAACCGGCACCAGAACCTGAGCCTTCACAAGCACCAGAGCCAGAAATCAAATACGACATGCTTGAAGCACTTGAGGAAATCGAGCAAGAAACCGAAAAGATTCTCCAAGATCGTGTTGAGCCTGAAAAGCCTGAGTCACGCTACTTGATCGTCGTTCCTAAGCGAAAACCTCGAATTATCCGTGGTGGTGAAAAAGCCAAACAAGCCGCGATTTCTGCTGTTCGCAATGGCGCCCGGCGAGTTGAGATTTACACCCTATACCACCTAGGAACTGCAACACGCGGAGCAATTTTTAACTTTGTAGATGGGAATGACGATGGCATCAGTTAACAAAGTAATTATTCTTGGCCACCTAGGCCGAGATCCCGAAGTGCGCTACATGCATAACGGAGCTGCAGTTTGCACGCTCTCAATCGCTACTTCCCGTGTGTACAAGGACCAAGAATCAGGCAATCGAAAGGAAGAGACTGAGTGGCACCGGGTTGTGATGTTTAACCGACTGGCTGAAATCGCAGGGGAATACTTGGCTAAAGGCCGTCCCGTCTACATCGAAGGTCGATTGCAAACCCGTAAATGGCAAAACCGTGACGGCCAAGATCAATACACAACTGAAATCGTAGCCGATCAGATGCAAATGCTAGGTGGTCGTGATGATAGTGGAGCGCAATACCCATCTGAGGATCCACAACCAGATTCGCAGAGTGCACAGACTCCACAAAAAAGCCAGAAATCTAAATCTACGAAAAAGGCACCAGCCGCTAGTGGTGCTGCAAACCTAGAGGACATCGATGATGATGTGCCGTTCTGAACGAGGTTGGAATGCAAGTCCAAAAAATTGAAACCATCACGCGCGAACGAGCTATTGATCTGCTGCGCATCGAGCAGTCTGAAAACTATTCACTACGTCAGAAGATCATCCGGCTTAAAGAGGATATGGACGCTGTTGGAGCTGGTGGCGTATCTGGTTGCCAGCGCTGCACAGTTCTTACCTACGAACACAATCAGCTGCGTGAAGCACTGAAGGCACTAATCAAAGGTTATGTGAGCACGCTCGAAAATGCTCTTGATCGAATTGTTCAAATCGAGGGTGTCAAAGATGGTGTTTGCATGTCACTCGATGACATGTTGGCCAATGACCCCCACATTGCTGCAGCAACCAAGGCTTTAGCAGAAAACAGAATGCGGGAATGACGATGTGAGCAAGCGTCGAAAGAAGAAATACCGGCCACGTGCAGCGATTGTTCCGATGACGATCAAAGTTGACATAGTGCTGTCACCAATCGAGAAAGCCATTGATGATATTCGTGCAACCGGCTTTGTCGATACGGTCAATGCAGACGCAGTCATCGTCCATAAAGGCAATCGTCAGTACTTCGATATGCCCGAAGCGCTGAGATCAGTAGCCAGGCTTCATAAGTATCTTTCAGGCATCGATGCCTCACACCTTACTCGGTTGGCAAGGAAGTTGGAGGTGTCTATGCCACTGATGGAGAAAGACCTCGATGGATCATCAGCTGAACTTGTGTTCTTACGAAGCCACCTAGTCAGACTGACACCACAAGAAGCACATGACGCTGTTCTTGCAACATCAAAAAGAAAGGGAGGATTGAAATGAACACAATCGAAAAGAGGTGGGCGACAGATGCCGGATTTGATGCTGTAGTCGTGATGACCAATAAGGGGCATCGATGTGGTTATGTCGCTTTGCCAGATCAGCATCCGCTAACAGGTGTGAAATACGATGAAGCACACAGCACCCTTGATGGGGGAACGCCTTCTTCACTGGACGTTCACGGCAGCATCACGTTTTCAAATCATTGTGCTTATTTCTCAGGTGCACCGTGGGCATTTGGATTTGATTGTGCTCACTTGCATGACGCTCCAGATCCAGAAATCTACGCACGCTATCTTGGCAAATTGATTGACGTGATCGGTATTCCCAATGACCCAATGGCAACCCACAAGACTTTAGATTTCTGCATCGCTGAGTGCGAAAAGCTGGCAAATCAGCTCAAGGAGCTCAATTGATGAAACCATTTGACTTAGAGCGAGCGAAAGCAGGTGATCCGGTCGTTGACGAATCTGGCGATGAGTATCGCTTTATCCTCCATGAGCCGGATGCACTAGCTAGTCACCGTGTCATCCTTTTCAATACGACAACCAAAACTTTTTCCAAATGCTTTGAGGACGGGAAAACGCTCAATAAATATCACCCACGACTTTTCATGAAACCCGTTAAGAAAACGGTGTATGTGAACTTCTACTCTGATGGGTCTGCTGCCTATCACGAGACAGAGAAGCGCGCACTGGAATGTGCAAACCATCACGCTTTTGCCAGCGCTGTACTTGTGGAGATTGAATTATGAGACATCAGCCCATCGGAGGCCAACAATGACTGAAGACCAAGCACAGATCATCAAAGATGGTGCGATTTCAATGTTTGCACTCATGGAAGTCGCCCAAACCTTAATTCAAGACTTCGGGGTTGGTGATGATCATGAGATCAGGATCCACACCAAAGAAGGCAAAGTGACTGCCTACCCAATAGGGGTGCTGCTTAACAGAGCTGCTGAATCGTTCGAAGGTATGTTCTACCTAGATAAAAGCTTGGAGAAACAGAATGACGTTTGAACAACTTAAAGCACAATTCGAAGCCGATCTAGTCAAAAGAGGCTTGGACAAGACACCGGTTCATCTAATGTTTCATGCTGCTGAAATAACCGTTGCGCAAGCTAATTTGCACATCGATGACAGGGAACGGATTAAACGCATCATTGGGCACACGCTAGCATCTTTGATTGGTGCTTGCGTTGTGGCTGAAATTGACATTGTTGATTGTTTGAGACAAAGCGTGATGGGGAAACACAATGAAAAGGAGACGCTGGACTAAATCAGAAGAGGACACACTTCGCAAACTTTATCCAGATACACCAGGCAAAGAACTTGCAGACCTCTTTGGTGTGTCGCTTCGATCAATATACGGTGTAGCGTACCGCTTAGGGCTTAAGAAATCGCCGGAGTACATGTCCAGCTCACAGTCATCTCGATTCAAGTCTGGATATTCAGGTGGCAAAGACACCACATTCAAACCTGGACACGTCCCATGGAATAAGGGTAAACCGGGATCCGCTGGTCTACACCCAAACAGTGTGCGGCACCACTTCAAGAAAAGTGACCCGATCCACAACCGGCACAACTACATCCCGATCGGCGGCACCAGAATCAATCACGATGGCAATCTTGAGAAAAAGATCACTGACGATCCATCAATTGCACCAGCGCAACGATGGGTCACGGTTGCCCGATTAGTGTGGGAAGCCGTTCACGGTCCGATACCGCCAAAGCATGTTGTGCGGTTCAAAGATGGTGTGCGAACAACCATCGAAGAGGAAATCACAATCGACAGGCTTGAGTGCATCAGCATGGCTGAAAACATGAAGCGCAACACGCTTCACAGATACCCAGATGAAATTAGGCGCGCAATCATGACGCGTGCTTCGCTAAACAGGAGAATCAATCATGTCAAAAAACATCAGTCATCTTCGTGATGAACTTTTTGACGCAATCGCATTACTCAAAGAAGGAAAGATCGATGTAAATCAAGCGAAAGCAATCAGCGATCTTAGCCAAAACATCATCAACACAGCAAAAGTCGAAGTTGATTACATACGAGCAGCTGGTGGCACCAGCCATTCAGAATTTATTGAAGCCATTCCTGATAATGTGCTTCCTCCTGGTGTGCTCGGTATTAAAGAGCACAAGATGCTCAAGTGATTGATTGACTTTGTAATGCATTCATAAAGACAACTGGGCTACTGAATGTGCTTCTCTAAGTCATTCAGCATACCAAGAAACTGACCAACTTGTTGCCTGTTTTTTAGGGCTAGATTTATGGCTTTTTCTTTGTCGTTACGCACATGAAATGAAAAGATACCAAACTCGATTTTCAATAACCTTATGCTGCTTAGTTGTGTTATCAATTGAGCGGCCTGATCTTCCAGCGCCTCGCTAAAGCCTTCCAGAAAATCCTTATCGAAAAGTTCAGTAATGGTTTTTAAATGACCTGCAATCCTATCCATTAGTTGTGAAGACGATTCGTTGGGACAGCCAGGTCGTACCGCGAGATACGCGCCTTGTAACAAGATTGCGCTGTTCTTCGCAATCAAAATCCTAGCCTGAAGCTCTTGTAACGCAATCCGTTTCCGGATTCGTCTTGTTTTATTTTCCTTTCTTGTTTGGCTTAGCCCAAACCATAGAGCGGTTGCTGTAGAGCCTACAGTGCCGAAAGCAATAAGTACATCTAGTATGCGCACTCCTGCCAGCGTTCCTGATCGACTTTGCCATAACCAACCAAGTGTAAACCCAGCCACGATACCGAACGCAACGCCAATCAATAGGGCAGTGCATAACATCCTTTCACTGAATCTCTTTTCTTTACTCACACCTTTCCCATATGGCATAACCCGACATGAATACACTCTCCTATAACCAAAATCTAATCAGCAATATTTTGTCCTCATCTGAAAGACCAGAAGCAGATTTGGTTCAACGATACATAACAACCGAAAACGTTGCAAAAGATACCTTCGTAATTGCCTTGATCGGCGCACTTGTAGCTGAACGTGCGCGCTACCTAACAAAACATTAGCTTAAATACTACTGATTGTCTTGTGTGAAAAGCTGACCTATACTCGGTCAATGTCCAAAACAAGGACATTCGGGTTTAGCAGCTCGGAATACACAGGCGCACAGCTGGCCGCTCCGTCTCCTTCGACACGCGGCTTTTTGTTTGCGCAGCATGGCACTCCTATGGGTGGGTCGTGTGGGGAGCCTTCGGGCTCGCCGGTACCTGTGTTCCGGTCTGCTAACCCGCATGATCCGCCCGCCCTTTTAGCAGGGGGCAGCGGCTCTTAACCGCAACACAGGAGTCAGCCATGACTGGTAAGTCTATTGGTGCGTCCGCGCCTACCTCTTTGAAACCCGCATCCGATCAATCGACCGTAAACCACCTACGGATCACGATCAAAAACATTGCACGTCAATCACGCAACGTCACGCACTTATTCATCCAGTGCGGCATGGTCGCGTTCCCCATCACGCTTTCAGGCACCAAGGTTCCCGATTACCAGATTGGCGACTTGCTGATCGCTGAGTACCCCAAGGGAAACAACTCACTCAATACCGAGTTCTCTGCCATCTACCCGGCACACATGAAACCTGAACCTGTAAAGGAAAAGAAAATGTTGAATAACGCCTTGCCGCAAGACGGCATCATCACCATTTCCCAAGGTCGTATTGGGGACGAAACAATTCAGACTGTCGATGCTCGTGAATTACATGCGTTCCTAGAGGTGCGATCAGAGTTTAGGAACTGGATCAAAAACCGCATCAATGACTTCGGTTTCGTTGAGAATCAGGACTTTACAACGATCGGTAAAAATTTACCGACCGGCGGAAAGCAAACAGATTATTTCTTAACTATCGAAATGGCCAAAGAGCTATCGATGGTCGAGCGCAACGAAAAAGGCAAGCAAGCACGGTTGTATTTCATCGAGTGCGAACGTCGCGCAAGAACAGCCGTCATGTCCGTTCCTCAGAATCTGCCTGATGCGCTGCGACTTGCTGCCGATCTTGCAGAAGAAAACCAAACACTGGCACTTGAAAATCAGCAAAAGACAGAAGCACTGGCAGAAGCCGAGCCAAAACTCAAAGCACTGGAAAGAATCTCTGCCGGCAAAACAACCCTCACGATCACCCAAGCGTCAAAAGTACTGGGCATGAAACGCACAGAACTAACTGACTGGCTTGCAGAAAACGGTTGGGTATATCGACAAAACGGAAGTTGGGTTGCGTATCAGCGCCATATCCAGAACGGACGGCTTAAGTACAAGGAAGCTGGATACACAGATGACGAAACAGAAATGCGAGTCACACGACCCTACTGTCACATCACTCGTAAGGGTCTGGCACTGATCGCCCAAGCACTCGAAATCGAAAACTACTGAGGAGGGCAGTCAAATGATTTTCTCAAACATCCTCACACTCACACCTGAAGACAAGTTTCTTCCAATCGCACCACGCAATGACGACTCGCTACTGCTCATGATCAGAAGCAGTGGCCAGACAAACGACACCGTCACATTAAGCATGTCACGTAATGACGCAAACAGACTGATCACGGCCCTGCAAGAAGCTGTGTACAACATGGAGCACCAAAAATGAATACGAATATCCCACCGCGTTGGTACATGCTGAACAAAATCGGCATGGCAACTCTTTGCTCAAACGAAGATGACGCAATCTGTACGCAAAAAGAAGCAGACATGCTCTTTCCTGCTATGGCACCACATCACGCCGCCTTACTTGCACCGGTTGATTCGACCAGCAAGCCTGACGCAACAGACTTTACGCATTTTGTTCGGCTAGTTCAGCAATGGGCGCAAGAACGTGGAATCTACGAACACTCAACCCCCCAGGCACAAGTCCTAAAAGCAGTCAGTGAAATGGGTGAGCTGGCCGATGCCACCATAAAAGGTGATCGCGATGACTTCATTGACTCTGTGGGTGATGTGATCGTGTGTTTGATTAACGCATGTTTCGTACGCGGTGTGGAGATTTCGGAGTGCACCGAAGCTGCTTGGGATGCCATTAAAGGCAGAAAGGGATATATGACCGCCGGTGGCGCGTTTGTGAAGGAGTAATCATGTTTGATATTGACACTCGTTTTTTGAAGTCGCAGCAACGTGCGCTGCAATTCTCCGCACCCCATTACCAGATTCCAGCCCTTCAGCGTAAAAGTGAATCAAATGATTTTTGGGTGGAGCTGCCAAAGAATCCCGAGGATCCTGTCTCGATCATTCCCGGTACCAACACGGCACCAGAATCATCTGTGTCTGTTGCAGACGTGCTGATGATGGTAGCGATCGGTCTTTTGTTAGTAGCAATTGTTGTGGTGGTGCTGACATGAACGGAAAACACACAAGTGATGGCAGCACAGCGTCATATTACGAGCTGCCAAAAGGTGCAGCTGAACTGCAAGACTTGATTTCGCACAGAGATATGAACGCACAGATTGGTGAAATCTTCCGAGCCTGTTACCGATACGGACTGGTTTCTCACAGTCCACGGATCCGTGACATCAAGAAGATCATCTTTTATGCCAATGCAGAACTGGAGCGCCTTGAGAAGATGGCGCTCAATGAATAACTGAGGTGTAAATATGTCAGAAAACGCGATGACACTTAAGCAGGTGGCTGAAAAACTTGGGTTGTCTTACAGCACCATTTTCCAAAAACGTCACGAAATTGGATTCAGATTGCCGGGCGGTCGTGTCTGGCTTGTCTGGCCATCCAGACTTGCGGAACTGTCCGCACCGCGTAATACTGTAACCCGGCTGTCTTTGCGGGTAGTAGGAGAAAACCCATGTCAATCCGTAAAGATGAAAAATCAGGTGTTTGGCAAATCGACTTCCGCTCGCCAAGCGGCCAAAGAGTTAGATGCTCTTCTTTCACCACGGACCGAAAGGCGGCGCAAGAGTACCACGACAAGCTAAAGGCCAGTATGTGGCGTCAGGACCAGCTTGGAGAAACGCCAGACAAAACCTTTGAGGAAGCTGCAGTACGGTTCTTGCGTGAATGTGCTGGTCAAAATGACTATGCCACGAAGTTACGGCATATCGCGTACTGGCGAGAAAGATTTGCAGGTCGCACCATTAGCTCTTTAACATCAGACGATATTGTGGATGCATTGCCAACCCATCGGGTGCATCAGAAGAAAGCACCTACACCGTTGGCGAATGCGACATTGAACCGGTATTTGTCCACCATCCGACGCATGCTCAATCTGTGTGTCACTTGGGGCTGGATCAATTCGGCACCAGCGCTACCGACTTACCGTGAACCAAAGGTTCGGGTTCGATGGGAATCGCCAGACGTAATTTATGCGCTGATCACATCAATGAGTATGCAGTGGATGCGTGATGCTGCGCTGGTGGCTGTCTCAACCGGGTTGCGAGAAAGTGAATTGTTTTCTCTGACACCTTCTCAAATTGACCTCAACCAACGTCATGCTTGGATTACTCACAACGTAGCGAAATCAGGACGTGCGAGATCCGTACCGCTCAACGATGATGCCTACGCTGTCATCAAGCGTCGGTTACGAAGTGCAGGGCAGTGGGTATTCACACGCGATTCGGGTGAGGGCAGGCTGATCACTGAGCATGACAAGCGCATTTTCAAAAGGGCATGTGAAGAGATCGGGATTGAAAACTTCCGCTGGCACGATCTAAGGCACACCTGGGCGAGTTGGCACGCTCAACGTGGAACGCCCTTAATGGTGCTGAAAGAACTTGGCGGGTGGGAGACGATCCAGATGGTGCAGAAATACGCTCACTTGGCACCGAGTCACATGGCATCCCACGCAAACACGGTCAATTTTTGGTCAATCTCTGCTGAGAAAGAAAAAACGCCACTGGGCATAGTGGCGTAAGCTCTTGATACTGCTATGAATTTTTGGTGGCGCATCAGGGACTCGAACCCCGGACCTGCGGATTATGATTC
>NZ_JBMERD010000017.1:0-50452 GCF_048820935.1 Orrella sp. 11846 | reverse complement strand
CTCTCTGATACTGGGCGTGGAGGAAAGCGTCAGACTAACAAAGCGAAAAGCAATGTTAGCAGCATCCAAAGAAGCGTCAAAAAAGAAAAAATAGCAGCTTAGCTGTTGTTTTGGAAGCTCGTTGCTTTAGCGGCGAGTAGTTCACAATTTGTTGGTGATTGTGCGGGTGTATTCGGTGACTGCCAATTAAATATCGAATATGATATTGAGAACGGCACGCATTTGCATTTGACGTGTTCTAGATAATATTTCGACAAAGAATCAGCAGCCATGGCAACCCTTATTGATCAAAACTTGTGGGTAGAACCCACAATCACAGTTTTAGATGGTGATGTCCAGACAACATTTCATATTCAAGATTGCTTCAACTTTCATGGCTACGATGCCGTAGGTGGTGTCGTCTTGGGCTTTCGTTTAATGCAGGCTGTTCAAAAGCACCTGAATCAGGATCAACCTTTGAAGCGCCATGATGTGTCGTTGTTTACCGCATTTCCAGGTTTGGGCGCACGCGATGTGTTTGAGCTAATCACCAGAATGTGTAGTGAAAACCGCTTCGAACTAGATATCGAATTTGAACATCCAAAAGCCACAAAAGGCGTTGCAGGTTCGTTCTATTACCGATTTAGATACGGTGGGAAAACGATCGAGCTAGCACCGATTGAAGGTGCTCCCAGTGATGATTTTATTAATACGGGTAAAGCCAGTAAAGATCCAAACGCCAGTGCCGAATTGTTAGCGCACTGGGTGGATGTGAAGCACGAGCTTGCCAATGCGTTGTTGCAAAGCCGGGCTGATGAGGTAATTCGCGTTTTATGAAACGGCGTGCCCAGGCGCTGATCACACCGGTTGCATTGCTGGTTTACTGGCAGGTAATCGCAAGCACAGGTTTGATTTCGACGTATCTGCTACCAACACCACTCATGGTGTGGCAGGCGTTTGTCGATTTATTGATGTCAGGCCTGTTGGGTCGCAATATTGCCACGTCGTTGGCAAGAGTGTTCGCGGGCTTTGGGATTAGTTGTGCATTGGCGTTTGTATTGGCGTTGTTAGTCAACGCGTCACGTGTGATTGAACAGCTTTTGTCAGCACCATTGGCCTTGTTGCGGATGATTCCGCCACTCGCCATGACGCCGTTATTGATTTTGTGGTTTGGCATTGGCAGTACAACGCAGATCACGATCATTGTGTTGGCGTCTATTTTTCCGGTGTTTCTGAACTGTAGAGATGGTTTACGCCGAGTCGAACCTGGCCATCAAGAGCTGGCAAGAACATTACACATGCCTTCTTGGCGTTATTTCATGATGGTGTTGTTACCGAGTGCCGTGCCTTCAATTGTGACAGGGGTTCGGGTCGGGTTTGGCTACAGCTGGCGAGCATTGATCGGGGCTGAATTGATTGCGGCTTCTGCCGGCTTGGGATACTTGATCATCGATGCGCAGGAAATGATGCGCACAGACGATGTGATGGTGGGCATTCTGACCATCGGCATTATTGGGTGGTTGCTTGATCAGTTGTTTTATCAGTTGGTGTGTAAGCGGTTGTCTCACCGCTTTCCGGAGGTTTGTCGCTAATGGCTGCATTGATTGACGTGCGTAAGCAGTTCGATGATCAGGTTGTGATTGATCGGGTGAGTCTGGACTTGAGTACTCATCCGGTGACCGCATTGGTTGGTGCTTCGGGTTGTGGAAAATCCACCCTGCTGCGGATTGCTGCGGGTTTGTTGCCGACCGATGAGGGTGAAGTGCAGGCATCACCGGATCGGATTGGCGTGGTGTTTCAGGATGCGCGTTTGTTGCCTTGGTTAACTGTTCGAGAGAACTTGTTGCTTGCATTGCCACCTAGACAACCTGGTCGTCAGCAAGCAGTGAAAGAAGCGCTTGAAGCCGTTCGATTAGCGGATGCGCAAGATAAGTTTCCGCGTCAATTATCAGGTGGCATGTCGCAACGCGTCGCAATTGCTCGGGCGTTGCTTAGAAAGCCTGAATTGCTCCTCATGGATGAACCTTTTGCTGCACTGGATGCGATGACGCGCGCTGAACTCCAAAGCATGCTGCGCACACTCGTGACAGAGCAATCGTTGAATTGCATGTTTGTGACCCATGATTTGAATGAAGCCGAATTGATAAGTGACCGATTGGTGGTTATGCATGGTGGTCGACTGATTGCCTGTTATGAAAAACACAATGGTTTTTACGAGGCCGATATGCAGGCCAATATCCGACAATTGTTGAATTTGAGGTGATTTAAATGAAAAAAACATTGCTATCTCTATTAATTGGCGCATCCGCCATGGCAGTTGGTGTCACGAGCGTGAGTGCTGAAACACTGGACATCAGCTACGTACGTTCCCCCTTTAATTTGCAGACCATCATCATGAAAGAAAACAACTTGCTTGAACAAGAGATGGCTAAACAGAATGTGGATGTGAAGTGGCATGAAATCACCTCGGGCTCTAAACAAGCCCAGGCGCTGGCCAGTGGCGACTTGGACATTGCCGGTGTGATGAACACCGCATCGGTGTTGATGGCCAATGGTGCCGGTAACCCTGTCAAGATCATTGCGGGTGTGTCACGCCCAACAGATACTTTTGCGATTGTTGGTAAAAAAGATGGCCCTAAAACTGTGGCTGATCTGAAAGGCAAGAAAGTGGCGGGGCCTAAAGGGACAGTTCTGCACCAGACATTGGTTGCCGCTTTGGCTAAAAATGGCATGAGCATGAACGATATTGAGTTCTTGCAAATGGATATTCCGCAGGCTTTTGCAGCGATGCAAACAGGGCAAGTGGATGCGGCATTGCTAGCAGCAGGTTTCATTATGAATGCTGAACGTGAGGGTGCCAACGTGGTGACCACTGCGCAAGGTCTGACTGTCCCTAAACTTGTGATGGCGACAAGTGAGAAAGTGGCTACGGACAAACCTGAGTGGGTTGAAGCTGTTGTACGTGCACACGATCAAGCCGCAGACTGGATTGCAGCTAATACCGATCAAGCGATTGAAATTGGCGCCAAGCGTCAAGGTATTAGCGTTGAAGATGCCCGTAAATTGTATGATTGGGCGCATTTCACACAGCGCATGAACCAAGGTGATATCGACAGCATGAAAGAAGATCAGACCTTTATGCTGGACAACGACCTGATGCGTAAGCCCGTGGAAGTCGAAGCGATTTTCTTGAAGGGTTCGTTAGAACAATAAATATGGGAAACAGGTACATGGTCGGTGCAGCTTGCTCACCGACCATGTCATCAGTTCGGATTGTGGCAGAAAGCCAGTGTTTCACAAGGAAAGATCTATGCAGGAATATGTTGTTCAGATTCAGGATCAGGATGGTGTCATTGAAATAACGCGCCAAGATTTACTGAACTATACGGGCTATGGCAATGTGATTGCAGCCGCACTCATGATTCGCGTTTGCCGTCATGCGTTCCAGTTACTCTCACCTGACGAACCTGTGAATCGCCGTGAGTTGTATTGGGCATTGGGCTTTTGTGGCCCAGGCATTTTGGATTGTGTCGAATTAGTGAGCCACGCTGTGCGTGAAGGACGATGTTTGCAAAAACCTATCCTGAACCATCCACATGCGCCTGCTTCACTAGGCGGACAGTTTGTCTTTGATGTCATGTATCGGGATCGTGCGGTTCGTTTGTGGCCAGCCAAAGATTTGTTTGATGATGAGTTCCGTCAACAAGTGTCGACTTGGCAGGAGCAAGATGGTAGTGACGCCCGTCAGGCTTTTCTAGATTACAAAGAACGTAAAGTTAAAGAGATTCTGTCGTATCCGGAAGAAAACTTGTTTACAGTCGAATGGTTGCAGAAATAAGCAAATTGATAGATAAAAGCGTGTGAATGGAGGATTGCTCACAAAAATTGTCAGCGGTCATCCATTTTTTACGTGCGCCCAGCATGGGCGCATTCCTGCGGGTGCAAGTCCCGCCGTGAGTTGGTCACAGCGAATGAAGTGAAGCGCAACTGCACGAGGGTGACCGAGTGTGGAAAGGAAGCGTGGAGCATAAATCGTGAGCCGATGAACAAGAACTGTATAGAAGGCGTTGCTAAGCAGGGCGAGTGGGCATGTAACCATGAAGCTCTTGTGATCAAGGCGAAGCAGCGTAGATACAGCGGTTGTGCGATGAAGGAATGCGTTCTTACCTGGGGAGATCTCACCTTAATCCTGAAAGGGTAACGGTATGACGCCGGAGTGAGAAGTCAGCAGAGGTCGTAGTAGCTGCAGGGACGAGGCCAAATAATCCGCCAACGAGCCCCAGCGAAGGACCGAACGAGAAGGAGTATGACCCGATATGGCGATGCAAATCGTACTGCCTCAGATGTTCACGCGAGTGGAGCGGGAAGGCGCAGTCAATGGTGAAGCCATTGGTGATCCTACCAGCGAGGAAACGAGGTGTCCGCGCCATGAAACGGCGCATACAGGGTCAGGGCTGCTGCAAGCAGTCCTGACGAGAGAGAATCTGTTAACGGCGATGAAGCGAGTTCGGGCAAATAAAGGTGCGGCCGGTGTGGATGGTTTGGATATAGACCAAACTGCCCAACACTTGGTCAAAGCTTGGCCTAGCATTCGGCAAGCGCTGTTAGCAGGGACGTACCGGCCCAGTCCGGTGCGACGGGTGCTGATTCCGAAGCCTGATGGTGGCCAACGTGAGTTGGGCATTCCGACGGTGACGGATCGACTGATCCAACAAGCCTTGTTGCAAGTTTTGCAACCCTTGCTTGATCCAACATTTAGCGACCATAGTTATGGCTTTCGACCCGGACGTCGTGCACAAGATGCGGTCCTAGCGGCTCAATCCTATGTGCAGTCCGGGCGACGTATCGTGGTGGACGTGGATTTAGAGAAGTTCTTTGACCGTGTCAATCATGACATTCTGATTGACCGTTTACAGAAGCGCGTCCCGGATGCGGGCATTATCCGACTGGTTCGTGCCTATCTGAACAGCGGCATCATGGATGGCGGTGTCGTGATGGAGCGACAGAAAGGGACTCCGCAAGGTGGACCTTTGTCGCCGCTGCTGGCGAACGTGTTGCTAGACGAGGTGGACAAGGAGCTTGAACGCCGAGGTCATTGCTTTGCACGCTATGCAGACGACTGCAACGTATACGTTCGCAGTCGCCGTGCGGGTGAACGAGTGATGAAATTATTGCGACGGTTATATGCTCGATTGCGACTGAAGGTCAATGAGACAAAAAGCGCAGTGACGAGTGTATTTGCTAATCGCAAATTCCTTGGGTTTAGTTTCTGGGATACCCCAAAAGGCGTGGTCAAATGCAAAGTGGCTGCTAAAGCACTGGAGACGTTTAAGCAGCGTATCCGGCAACTGACGCGACGCACGGGTGGGCGCAGTATGCAACAAGTTGTGGAACAACTACGTTCCTATTTGCTGGGATGGAAAGGTTACTTCCGACTGTCACAAACTCCGGGCGTCTGGCGAGAGCTAGACAAATGGATACGACATCGGCTTAGAGCTATACAACTCAGACAATGGCAGCGTGGTAAAACAATCTTCAGGGAGTTGCGCGCATTAGGCGTAAGCGCAATTGTTGCTCATCGAGTGGCGGCAAATAGCCGCCGCTGGTGGCACAATAGTCGCATGCTGCTCAATAGCGTACTAACTTTAGATTGGTTTGATGGATTAGGTCTGCCCCGGCTATCCTGACCTCAACTTCTCGAATCGCCCGGTGCGGACCCGCATGCCGGGTGGTGTGGGAGGGGTGCGCTCCATGAGGACTGTCCCCTATCCCGATATTTCGCTGTTAAGGTAGCGAAATGTGACGAAGTGTAACGACATCATAGAAAACGAATTAACAGAGATTGCCATGCGTTTAATTGAAGAGAAATTCAGAAAACTTGGAACTGACAATGCACCGGGACAAGAAGTACGCCAACAAATTACTCAAGGAGATTTGAAGTTAGTGGGAGACAACATTCCAGGGCGCGTGGTGGATTTTTCGCATGGCGACGTGGACGCGTTTACACCGATCCCCGGCTCGTTCGAAGCGTTTACCGAAGGTTATGAGGTCGGCGGTGCTCAAGCCTATACAGAATACCGGGGCAGTCTGGTGATTCGCGAAGACTTGGCGCAAAAACTCGCTACTTTTACAGGCTCACCGGTGCAGGGTGATGAAGATCTTATCATCACAACAGGTACTCAAGGCGCTTTGTTTCTTGCTGCAGCAAGTACGATCGCACGCGGCACAAAAGTAGTTGTTGTGCAGCCAGATTACTTTGCCAATCGTAAATTGGTCGAGTTTTTTGATGGAGAGATGATACCTGTTCCGATGGATTACCTGAATGTTAAAGGTAAAGCAGGACTTGATTTGAACGTACTGGAAGATGCATTCAAACAAGGTGCCGAAGTGTTCTTGTTCTCCAATCCGAACAACCCAGCGGGTGTTGTGTATTCGGAAGATGAAATTATTGAGATCGCACGCTTAGCTGAAAAATACTCTGTGACATTGATTGTCGATCAGTTGTATTCACGTCTACGGTATGACGGTGAGTCTTATACGCATATGTGCGCGCATTGGCATAAAGCAGGCTTAGATGGCAACAAAATCGTCACTATCATCGGGCCCTCTAAAACCGAATCGATGAGCGGATATCGTTTAGGTGTTGCATTTGGATCGCCTGAAATCATTGAACGCATGGAAAAACTACAGGCCATCGTTTCGTTACGTGCCGCTGGTTATAACCAAGCGGTTCTGAAGACGTGGTTTTCTGAGCCAGAAGGCTGGATGGAACAACGTATTAAGGCGCATCAAGCAATCAGAAATGATTTGATTGAAATTTTGAGCAATATTGAAGATGTTCGTGTGCGCACACCGCAAGCCGGTAGCTACCTGTTTCCTCAACTACCAAAACTGAATTCCTCAGGGCTAGACTTCGTACGAGCCCTGAGGCTTCAAGCGTGCGTCATTGTGACACCGGGGACGGAGTTCAGTCCGTACGCGGAATCTAGTATTCGGTTTAATTTTTCGCAGAATCACCAAGCTGCTGTAGATGCCGTACAGCGCGTAGCTAAGATGGTTGCACGCTATCGAATTTGATGCATATTTTGATGAGTGTGACGGTTAGTGGGTTTGCCTTGTGGGATGGATGCCTTGAGCCAAACGGTTTTCCCTGAGCTTAAGGTGTTTTTATCCTTTTTGTTCTAACCGCCCGGTGTTGATCTGCCATTCCCTTTGATGTTCCAGAATATGAACTGAAATGAGGAACTGTTTTTGCTCCGCACCCTGATTTTGTCTGGTACGTATCGTTGGATGTTCGATTGCTCGATGCTCAATAGAGACGCAGCATCGTCAGCGCATTGCCTAAGAAACCTGTTATCTCTAAAGTGGAGAGTGATTCGCGGAATTTCATCATACAATCTCGCGATCATGTTCAACTTTTAGGGTCGGTTTAGTTCTGGCTCGATTCAGGGATACACTGATCAGTTAACGTGATAGGACGCTTCATAAAACTATGTTCGGCATTGTCTTGTTCGTTGATTGTTTATTTCACATGTACTAGGCGGTCGGCCGTCAATATGCGACGGAACAATCTCAGTAAGTGTTAAGGTTCTGACGATGCGGGGTGATTCTTGGTTTTTGGTCACCACCCGATTGAGGCGACAGTGCGATCATAGGGTCTATGGAAGAAAGATACCTGTAGTGACAAAGTGTTTTTTGAAACCTATCAGTGAATTTCTAGGATAATCTCTTTTGGCTTCGTGGCAGAATCCGATTTCGATTGCCGACTAAAATGCATTGCACAACTATTAACAAACTATGAAAATTCTCGTAACAGGCTCCGCAGGTTTTATTGGCTCAACCCTAACAATGCGTCTGCTCGAGCGTGGCGATACCGTGATTGGTATCGACAACCATAACGATTACTATGATCCTGCGATTAAAGAGGCTCGATTAGCGCGCTTTGTTGATCATCCGAACTACACGCATCTGAGGATCGATCTGGCAGATCGCGAGGCGATTGCCGATTGTTTCGCAACCCATAAACCACAGAGAGTGGTCAATCTAGCAGCCCAGGCCGGTGTGCGTTATTCCATAGAAAACCCCCATGCTTACATTGACAGCAACATTGTGGGTTTTTTGCATATTCTGGAGGGTTGTCGTCACCATGGGGTGGAGCATCTAGCTTATGCCAGCAGTTCTAGCGTTTATGGTGCAAACACGGCAATGCCGTTTTCTGTTCACCAGAATGTTGATCATCCGTTGAGTTTGTACGCAGCAAGCAAAAAGGCCAATGAGCTTATGGCTCATACTTACAGTCAACTTTACGGTTTGCCTACAACCGGACTACGATTTTTTACGGTCTATGGACCGTGGGGTCGCCCGGATATGGCGCTTTTTAAGTTTACAAAGGCGATACTGGCTGACGAGCCGATTCAGGTGTTCAATTACGGCAAGCACAGACGTGACTTTACGTATATTGATGACATTGTCGAAGGTGTGATTCGAGTCACTGACAGACCTGCACCTAGCAACCCGGATTGGAATGGCGACAAACCAGATCCAGGCACGAGCAAAGCACCTTGGCGCGTCTACAATATTGGTAACAACAGTCCGGTAGATCTGATGGACTATATCGCAGCGATTGAAAAAGCTCTAGGTAAAAAGGCACAAATGGACATGTTGCCGTTGCAAGCGGGTGATGTACCAGACACCTATGCCGATGTGGAAGCACTCCATGATCAGTTCGACTTTAAACCGACCACCAGTGTTGAACAAGGTATTGCTAATTTTGTGACTTGGTATCGCGATTATTTCAAGGTTTAATGACGATGACCCGTATTTCAATGCTCACTGATGAAACTGTAGTCGCCGTTGTTGGCTTGGGTTATGTTGGCTTACCATTGGCAGTGGAGTTCGGTAAGCGCTATCACACCATTGGCTACGATCTGTCACAAGATAAAGTTGAGAGCTACAAGAAGTTCTGTGATCCTACCGGCGAAATCTCTACACAAGATCTCAAGGCTGCACACAAACTATCAGTTTCATCTGATCCTAAAGCCATCGAGCGAGCGGATGTTATTGTGGTGGCTGTGCCCACGCCCGTAGACTTGGCGCATACACCTGATCTGTCGCCTCTGATCAAATCTTCTGAAACCGTCGGTCGACATATGAAACGCGGTGCTATCGTGGTCTATGAGTCCACGGTCTATCCTGGTGTCACCGAAGATGTTTGTGTGCCAGTGCTTGAGAAGTTTTCAGGAATGAAGTGGCACCAGGATTTTAACGTCGGCTATTCTCCCGAACGAGTCAACCCTGGCGATCGCGAACGCACCATCACCAAGATCATCAAGGTTGTGGCTGGTGACAATGAGCACACCCTTAAGTTGGTCGGTGATTTGTATGCCTCGGTGATTGAGGCTGGCGTTTACCGCGCTACCTCGATCAAGGTCGCAGAAGCCGCCAAAGTTATTGAAAACACCCAGCGTGATCTAAATATCGCGTTGATGAACGAGCTCTCGATTATCTTTAACAAGATTGGTATCGACACACTTGAAGTATTGGAAGCAGCGGGTACGAAGTGGAATTTTTTGCCGTTTCGTCCCGGCCTTGTAGGCGGTCACTGCATCGGTGTCGATCCCTATTATCTTACCTACAAAGCTGAGATGTTGGGCTATCACCCGCAGGTAATTCCTGCTGGTCGACGCATTAATGATGGCATGGGTGCTTATGTGGCCCAGCAAACCGTCAAGCAGCTTATTCAAACCGGTAGTTGCGTTAAGGGTGCCCATGTGACGGTGCTGGGGCTTACGTTCAAAGAGAATTGTCCGGATCTTCGCAACTCCAAAGTTGCAGACGTGGTTAAAGAACTCGAATCTTATGGCTGCGTGGTTAGTGTGCATGATCCCATTGCTGAAAATCAGGAAGCTAAGCGTGAGTACGACATTACCTTGACTACTTGGGATGATCTACCAGAAGCCGATGCTTTGGTGGCCGCTGTCTCGCATGCTGAGTACATAGAGAAGCCTTTGCCCGAAATTCTGAATAAGCTCAGACCTTCAGGTGTGTTTATAGACGTGAAATCTGCCTACGCTGCTGAAGATATTCTTGCCGCAGGCTTTGCGTTGTGGCGTCTGTGATTAAGAGTCACGGTCAGACTGAATTAAGGGCGATTTTCGTGATATCCCCTTTCGGATTTTTTGTACAATTTGCCATGCATCCCCTTATGCCGCATCAGACTCGTGGGCGTACCGCTTGTGAATCTTTGTAATCAACATCAGCTACGGTGCCGCCTATGAACATGTTACGACGTTATGGGCAGCAACTTAAAGTTTGTCGTGCGGTAAGCTTCTGGGGGGTGCTGCTCGCTGGAGCAGCAGCACTTGCCGAAGGCGTTGCTCTAGCTGCATTGATACCACTGTTAGACCTGATGTCTGGGCGCTCGCAACCTGGTGTGGAACGAGTGTGGGCGGCTATTGGTTGGAAGCCCGAAGGTCAAACCTTGTTGGTGACCTGCCTGCTGATTTTTTTGATATTAGCCACCGTGGCCGCAACCACTCGTGCACTGTCTGAGGTTCTCAGCTTGGATGTGAAAACACGGGTTGAGACTTCGATGCGTGAGCGTATGACCGATGCCCTCTTAGCAATGGACTGGACTGCATTCGTCAAACTACGCCAAGGCGATATTTCAAAAGCGATGGTGCTTGAAGGAATGCAGGTTGGTACGGGTGCCATGTACATCGTGTCTGCCCTTGGAGCAGGTGTGGCGGCTGCGTGTTACCTAGCGATCTCTTTTACCGTATCGTTGGATCTGACACTGATTGCTTTGGGTTTCGGGGCGGTGGGGGGTGCGATCTACATACTGGCTTCACGTGGAGTACGTCATTACGCAGATAGGCTGTCACAACTAGTGGGTGATATAGGGGATCGGTCAACGGAACTTTTTGGTAATCTTAAGTACTTTCGGGCCACTGGACAGGAATTAGAATTACGGCAGCGCGCGGTTGATTTGTTTGGTACCTATGGCAGGCTATATCTTAAGAGTCAACTGTTTGCACCTGTTCTGCGTGGTGGAATTGAAGTTTTAGCGGCATTTTTTATCGCAGGATTCTTATTCTTTCATTTGGGTCTGCGCGAAGGTTCAATCACCCAGATTTTGATATTTCTGGCGATTTTTTATCGCATGGTACCTAGACTACTGAACGCACAAAGCTTTCTGTTTCAGGCTCGCACCTACTTAACTTGGCTTGACACATATGATGAGCGGCTGAAGACAGCACATGGTGCCGCTAAAGTAATTGGAGGCACTGAAAAACCCTTGTTCGAGCACTCAATTCGTCTACGTGATGTCAGTGTGACTTTTTCTGAGAAATCAGAACCTGTACTCAAAGGTATTAACCTTGAATTGCACAAAGGCCAGAGCATTGCATTCGTGGGACCATCCGGTGGCGGTAAAACCACGCTTACCGATATGTTGACAGGCTTAATTCAACCCTCTGAAGGAGCAGTCGAGATTGATGGGCAGGACTTGCGTACACTTAATCAGACAGCATGGCGAGAAAAAATCGGTCTCGTGATGCAGGAGCCTCTTATGTTGCATGCGTCGATTGCAACGAACGTGGCGATGAGTGAAGATATAGATCGTGCCCGAGTTGAAAACGCCTTGCGTGCTGCAGACGCTTGGGAATTTGTAAAGCAGCTGCCAGATGGCATTGATACGCTTACGGCTGAACGAGGAGCTCGTTTATCAGGAGGGCAGCGCCAGCGCATCGCCATTGCCCGTGCTTTATACCGCCAACCCGATTTGCTGATTTTAGATGAGGCGACGAGTGCGTTGGATAGTTACGCTGAAGAGCGTGTTCAGACTGTGGTAGAACGGATGCGCCATCACATGACAACGGTAATTGTGGCGCACAGGTTAAAGACCGTGCGCAATGCGGATCTTATTTGCGTCGTTGCAAACGGTCATATATGTGAATCTGGTGGCTGGGAAGATCTCATGGAACGCAAAGGGATTTTATATGAAATGGCATTGCGTCAGAGTATGGATGGCAGTAGGAATGTATAGTCGCCGACGTAAAAGCATCTATGAGGTAGTGAAGAGACGGAGTGGCTGTCGTGTGTGGAGTGCTGTCATTTGAAGCTAAATATACCAACCTCTGCCCAATTTTCTGAAAAAGGGAAATACCCGCTCGTTAGCATTGGCGTGCCGGTGCGTAATGGTGGAGAATCCCTAGCAGAATCGTTACAGTTGTTGGTGAGTCAGACTTACCCAAATATCGAAATTATCATCAGCGACAATGCTTCTGAGGACGCAACTGCAGAAATCATCCGTAGCTTTGCTAATGCTAATCCCTATATTCGGGTTTATCACCAAAAACAGACGTTGTCTGCGATTCAGAATTTTCGTTTCGTTTTTGACCAGAGCCGAGGTCAGTACTTCATGTGGGCTTCCGACGATGATCGTCGTGATTGCAATTATGTTGAGCTTCTTGTGCAGGCATTAGAGTCAAATTCGAGTGCTTGTCTGGCGTTTGGGCAGACGTACTTGTTCACTAATCATGAGAATTGGCGCACCAACAATACACTCTATGCGTTTGATTACACCTTTAGTAGCACTTTGTCTTTATATGCTAGGGCGTTAATGTTTGGACGTCGTGATCTGTTTTTTAATATTTACGGTCTTATAAGGACCCAGGCGCTAAAGAAATATGATTGGGGCACAACTGAAGACTATATGCCAGATTTGCCGATAATGGTTTTTTTGGCTATGAATGGAGAATTTCTGCAGGCTAACCACTGTCCGTTCTATTACTACTACGAAGAAAAGTCTTCGCAAGAGCGGTCGTTGGATAACTCTCTGCGCAAGATTAAACCTTGTCCGGAAATTCGAGTGTCTTGGTCTGCTGCCACAACTGCTGTGCAGGCTATGAAGCCTGTATTTAAGACTCCTAAAAGTGTGTTTCTCTTTTTGCAAATCTATGCAAGTCGTTTCTGGCGGCGTATAAAACCGAAGATTTTTGAGTTGTCACCTGACTTTGTTGTAACTGTTTATCGAAAACTATTTAAAAAATAACCATCCATTTTGATGAATGGTTATTTAGTCACATGTTAGCAATAACGCCTAATTTATTGATTTCATTGGGACTCTGATGCGATCGGTTTTACGAAATTCGTTTAAGATATCCGTCTGGTGCCACTGACACCATCAGTTGATTATTCAGACCGCGATCAATCTCAAAATTCTGATTTTCTTTAAGAAATGCCCATACCGCTGTTTTTGGATTGTCATCTGGACCCCAAGGGCGATTTTTAACCATCCCTGCAGGCAAATCTTCCACCACAGTATCAAACACAACGCAGTAACTATCGACAGAGGTTAGTGAAGCATAAGCCCGTAGCTCAGCCAAAACATGGTCATGAGTGTGGTTGCTATCCAGACAGACCAACACACGCTTATAGTTTGCGGCGATTTCGCGGACTTGCGCCACAATTTCTGGTGCAATGCTGGATCCTTGAATCATCTGAATACGCGAAGCCATCGGGTGTGCTTCAATCGCCTCACGGTTGTGAGATCGGATGTCGATGTCGATTCCCAGTACCTTACGTTGTGATTTTTTGGGATCAATGCTCTGACCAGTTGCAATGGCTTCTTCAACATCGAGCAGAACGAGCAAAGATGCATTCAGAATGAGCGAGCCACCATGAGCAATTCCGGTTTCAATAATCAAGTCGGGTTTGACCCGCCATATTAATTCTTGTATGGCCACTATATCCTGCGGGTACTGGATGATGGGGCGGCCTAGCCAACTGAAATTGTAGGAATATTGGGCGTCAATTGATTCCAGTAAAAACTGATTGGTTGCGCGTTTAAAAGATTCATTGTTTGCATTAGCCAGAATGCGTTGTTCGACTTCTTTTTTAAAATCACTCATGTTCTATCCCGATGTAGGTATAACGGTCTTGTGTCATGCGACAGATTTCTTCTCTATAGTTGGAGTTCATGATGTAAATTGGCGTGCCTTCTGGCAGCTGAGGTAATGCTTCTTCGGGAGAACTTATCCGAAGTCCGGTGCTTGCAACAAAACGTCCCTGTTTGGCGGGATTAATGTCAATGATGATGTCGATTGGTAAGCTGGCGCGCGCCATTAGCAGAGAAAAGATGACACCTTTGGAAGAGCCACCCCAGATCACTCGAGGACCAATGACGTCATGGGATAATGCTGGAGCAGAAAACGTAAAATCTGATGGTAATGTCACAGGTTCTGCGGTCAGAGCTTCAGTACGTAGACTCGACAGATCCACAACCGCGTAGAGATACTGACCGCCAAACAGATGCCCGGCTTCAATCACTTTTCCAAACCAGCGTGAGAAGTCAGAAATGCGAAAATAATTAACGTGCTCGTAAAAAATATCAAACCAAGCACGTCGCGCTATGATCCAATCTAAACACGGAACTTCAATATAGATTCTGCCGGAACCACCATTGGCGATCGCGATGCTACGCAAAAAATCTATGGGATTCTGTATGTGCTCAAGGACATGACGCAGAATCAGACCAGTTGCTTGGTCAATAATACCCGGCGAAAATGCCTCGCATCGGATCCGGGGGTTGTTACCTTCGTAGGCTGGGTCAAACCCCGTTACATCAAAGCCTTGTCCTATCAGGCGCTCAAGAAAGTAACCTTTGCCACAACCCACTTCCACCAAACTAGTTTTACCAAGGGTTTTTGCAACAATTTCTGCAACCTGATCAAGGTGGTCCTGAAATGCGGAACTAAGCCCTTGCTCATTTTGGTAGTCCTCGTCGTAAACCATAAGCGAAGCATCAAAAGCACTGTTGCAGACGATTCCGGTATGCGGATCTTGTATAAGCACAATGTCGCCTTTAACGCAATCACGCGCTTCCTGAGCTGAGTTATAAGTTTTATTTTGAAACACGGGAAATTCCCGTTGTTGATACAGTACTTGCGACATGATTTAATCCTTGATTCCAACCACAATCGGTGGATCTGTAAAATTGTCTGAACGCTCCCCAAAGCGTAGAAGATCGTGTCGGTCGTACTGGTCGGCAATGCTTTCGACTATGTTGCGCACACTCTGACCACGTCCCGAGCAAATATTGATGGCGCCTTCTTGAGATCCCAGCAAATGTATGACCAGCTGCTTCGCTGCCTCGCGCACGTCTAGGTAATCTCGGATTTGAGTGCCTGCTGTTAGTTCAACCACTTGACCCTGGGACAATTGCTGATGCACATACGGGATCAGTCGTCGGGAATCTTCGCCTGCGCCATATAGATTGAAGAGTCGACACCACGCCAGTGAAACTTGTCTTTCTTGAAAGTATTCTCTCAGGAATAACCATGCTGCCGCTTTTGCTGCTGCATAGGGCGAGGTGGGATTCAGTGGCGTTTTGGTCGAGAGGTACCCGAAACTAGTATCATACTCAAAGCAGGTCCCAACGCCCACAAAGCGTGGTACTCCCGCATCAGCACATCCTTGTGCCATCGACAGCGTACCTTGTAGACAACTCAGATTGCGTGGAGATCGCAAGTACAAACCCGGCTCAGCGTACCAAGCTAGATGTAACACTGCATCCACATTTTGAGCCACTTGGTTCCACCACTGCGCCGATTCTGCAAAGAGATCCTGTGACTGCACCACAGTTGTTCCTGAAGGCCATTCAATGGATTTAGGGTTACGTACGACCACCCGCAGATGATGGTCTGTGGTTTGCAGTATCTGTAGCACCTGTTTGCCCACAAATCCAGTCACGCCAGTGATCAGCAAAGTCTTGCTCATAGCACCTTAAGTGTCGGAACTGCTGTCACAAAACGTACGCCACTTCGATATAAATTTTCATTTTGCATGATGACTTCATTGGCAATATTCCAAGGAAGAATTAGGACGTAGTCCGGTTGACTTTTTGCTAGGGTTTCGGGCCCTTGGATCGGGATATGGCTTCCTGGCATATATTTTCCTTGTTTGGCAGGGGCGACATCCACCACAAACTCAAGTAAATCAGGTTTAATTCCAGCGTAATTCAATAGTGTGTTGCCCTTAGCGGCAGCGCCATAGGCAACGACTTTATGCCCAGCCTTCTTTTGTTCGAGTAGGAATTTCAACAGCTCATCTTTCAATGCATTTGCGCGTGCCTGAAAACCTAGATAAACATCTAAGTCTTGCAGGCCCGCATTTTTTTCTTTCGTGAGCATCATTGCCACACTTTTTTGTGTATCTCTGGAGTCATCAACATGACATCCGAATACCCGTAGACTACCGCCGTGGGTTGTCAGAGTTTGGACATCAAAGACTCTCAGGCCTGCCGACGCAAAGATGCGTTGCACCGTATACAGTGACAGATAAGAAAAGTGCTCATGATAAATAGTGTCAAATTGCACTTGTTCTATCAACTGCAGCAGATGTGGGAACTCTAGTGTGATGGTGCCGCTAGGTTTCAAAGCTGTTTTGAGCCCGCGAGTGAAGTCATTGATATCAGGCACGTGGGCATAGACGTTGTTGCCGGCAATTAGATCGGCTTGGCGTCCTGTGTCACGCAGTTCTTCTGCCAAACCCTGTCCAAAAAACTCTTTTAAAACCTCAATACCTAAGCTCATTGCCACTTGTGCGGTACTGTCGGTCGGTTCAATACCTAGACAAGGAATGCCTTTCTCAACGAAATTTCTCAGCAAGTAACCATCGTTGGAGGCGATTTCGACCACCAAACTATTTTTGTCTAATGACAGTTGTTCGATCATTTGCTGCGCATAGTTCGCTGCGTGGGTGAGCCAACCTTTTGAGGCGCTGGAGAAGTAGGCGTAGTCAGCGTTAAATAACTCATCGGCACGCGCATAGTCCTCGGTCTGGACTAGCCAGCAGTTGTCGCAAACACGTACGCGTAAAGGAAAATACGTTTCTGGACGACTCAGACCGGCCTGTGTTAGGTATGCATTGGAAGGCGGTGCAAAGCCAAGATCAAGAAAGATATGCTCGAGTGAACTGGCACAATGTCGACATTTCATGTGATATTAAGGCCTTCGAAACTGTCGGTTATAAAAGGGTGCTGACGGTCACGCTCTGACAGTATACCAATGGCAAGTGGCCACGTAATCTGCAAGCGTGGATCCTTCACATTCAGTCCGCCTTCGCTATCAACCACATACGGCGCTGAATGTAGGTACAACATCTCTACGTTGTTCGTGAGCGTTTGAAAACCGTGGGCAAAGCCTTGTGGAATCAATAGTGCGTTCATGTTTTTGGCGCTCAGGTGCTGCGCATACCACTTCAAAAAGGTCGGAGAGTCACGACGCAGATCCACGGCTACATCCCAGACTTCACCTCTTAGACAACGTACGAGTTTTATTTCTGCATGCGGGGGCTGTTGGTAATGAAGGCCACGGACAGTGCCTTTTTCGCGGGTGTGGGTTAAGTTGATTTGTGCCACATCGGCTGTCCAACCCACTTGCAGGAGCTCTTCATCACAAAACAGCCGGGCCAGATAACCACGCTCATCCCCCATGCGTTTTGAAACGATGGTACATAACCCTGCAAGTGGTGTGCTTTGGATCTGAAAGCGACTCATGATAGATTTTCCCACGCGTTTAGGTCAGCTTCACACAGTTCGTGTGCGTGTGCACCTAGCGCCTGCTGTGCATACCAATTCATTGTGCGCTCGACAGCGTCGTGTAGCGTGAATCTTGGTTTCACGCCAAGAATTGATCGGGCGCGCGCTGGGTCTAGAGACAAAAGCCCGGCTTCATGCGGTCCTTCCAGACCGTCACCATACTCTACTTGGGCTTTTGGGAAAGCCTGTTTTGCTAACTCAATGACATCATGCACGGTTGCCACTTCATGCGGGTGCGGGCCAAAGTTATAGGGTTCAGCAGCTTTTGGGTGGTGCCAAAGGTGTTCTGCCAGTACCAAATATCCTGCAAGTGGTTCAATCACATGCTGCCATGGTCGCACGGCTTGTGGACGTCGAACACTTAGTGGTTCGTTGGAGAGCCAAGCCCTGACCGCATCGGGTAATAAGCGGTCGACCGACCAGTCGCCCCCTCCAATCACGTTGCCTGCCCGTGCGCTCGCAACGGCTACATCATTGTTCTGTAAAAAAGCCAATCGCCAGCATTCAATCGCGATGTCGCAAGCGGCCTTGCTGGCACTGTAAGGATCATGTCCGCCCAGAGGGTCTTCTTCGCGGTAAGGCCAAACCCATTCCCGATTACGGTAGACCTTGTCTGTTGTTACCATCACTGCCACACGTGTGTGTTCGGATGATCGCAGTGCATCCAGTAAGTGTGCGGTTCCCATGACGTTGGTAGAAAACGTGGTTAAAGGGTCGCTATAGCTGGTTCGTACTAGCGCCTGCGCCGCTAGGTGCAGCACGATCTCTGGCTGCACCTCATGAACAATACGTCTAACTAGCGCCTCGTCACGAATGTCACCAATACGATGATCGCAAAGTTTGTCCAAACCTAGCAGGGAAAATAGATTGGGGTGTGTTGTTGGTGCAAGAGAGAGTCCACACACTGAAGAACCCATACGTGTGAGCCACCATGTAAGCCAGGCGCCTTTGAAACCAGTATGACCTGTTAGTAAAACGCGCCGTCCATGCCAGAAACTAGGCTCGGGTATGCGACCTGCGCTCATGCCCATTGTTTCCAAGGTGCATTGCCCTGGCTCCACAATTCTTCGAGTTGATTTTTATCGCGTAAGGTGTCCATGGGTTGCCAGAAACCATCGTGCTCAAACGCTCGAATTTGTTCCATTGCGACTAGTTTGGCTAAAGGTTCATTTTCCCAGCTACAGTTATTGCCCTCAATCAGGTCAAGAACTGATGGGTTGAGTACAAAGAAGCCTCCATTGATCAAGCCACCATCGCCACGTGGCTTCTCAATGAAACCTGTAACACGTTCACCATCGAGTTCGAGAGCACCATAGCGACCTGGTGGACGCACAGCAGTTACAGTAGCCAGCCGCCCGTGCGCATTGTGAAAACGAATCAGTTCACTGATGTCAACATCAGATACACCATCCCCATAAGTAAAGCAAAAGCTAGGTTCATTTTCAATATAGCGTCGTACGCGTGCCAGTCGCCCACCTGTGAGTGTGCTCTCACCAGTGTCAACCAGTGTCACTTTCCATGGCTCTGCGTTGCGCTCATGAACGGTCATTTCGTTATTACGCATGTCAAACGTAACATCAGACATGTGCAGGAAATAATTAGCGAAATACTCTTTGATGACGTATCCCTTATAGCCGCAGCAAATGATGAACTCGTTGACACCGTGTGCTGAGTACATTTTCATGATATGCCATAAAATAGGTCGTCCACCAATTTCGATCATGGGTTTGGGACGTAATCCCGTTTCTTCGGAAATTCTGGTTCCAAGACCGCCCGCGAGAATTACAGCTTTCATATAAAAGTCTCATTAACAATGTCTCGCTCATGCGAGACTTTACATACTTTTAAGTGTGCAGATCATGGCTGCTGATCTACGTATAGATCAACAAATCATTCCAAGTCCACGCACAAGTCTGTACCGTTCATTATTTTTTGTACGGTTTTCAGCACCAACTTCAGTCAGTTTGAATTATAGATTATCCACCATGCGCGTGTTACCCTAGCTAGCGTCATTGTTGTATTACGCATTTTTATTGCTGCTGATGTTCCGGTCTTGTTTATAGCTTTCATTCACTTCGGTGTATCTTTTCTTATAGTGATTTCGCTTGTCAAGTAATATTGGTCTTAATCTTGGTACAGTGTCGATGAGTCGCGATCACCATTGACATGACTGGTTAATAAGTTAATTAACTAACTACAGAGACCGCGCCACTACAAAATGACAGAAACTCGCCGCGACCACCCCCTAATTACTTGTTTTTTTGACTGCAACACAGACTGTGGTGATGTTCAGCTATGAATGCTGTTCAACGGGCGCCCGCTAAACCGATTCGCGTTCTTTGGATTATTTCCAGCCTGGGAGCAGGTGGTGCAGAACGCATGATCACCGACTTGGCGAACATACTCTGTACACGGCCGGGTTACGAGGTGGGATTGTTGACATGGGCCACCAATGCGGATCATTATCAACTCAATCCCAGAATCACCCGAATCGCCATTAATTTGATGTGGCCATCAAAAACTTTCTGGAAAAGCATTTCAAATAACTGGCGGCGCCTACGCATAATGCGTCAGACGATCAAGGATTTCAAACCTGATGTGGTGATCAGCTTTATCGAACAAAACAATGTGCGTACGCTCGCAGCCATGTTGGGTACTGGCATTCCTGTGATCGTCTCAGAGCGTACTGATCCTCGTCATCATCGAGTTTCAAGAGTCTGGAAGATTGCGCGCCGATTGTTGTATCCACTGGCGGATCAGGTGGTCGTGCAAACCCAGTCTGTGGCGCAGTGGGCTTTAAGCGTTTCAGCGCACAAACGAATCCGTGTGATTCCCAACTTAGTGAGAGTTTTGCCCGCGCCACCTGCTTTTGAAACCCGTCAGCATCGGAAATTATTGGCGGTCGGCCGTTTATCAAAAGAAAAAGGGTTTGACGTGTTGTTACAGGCTTTGGCGCAAAGTAGGTTGCCTGAGCGAGGCGTGATATTGACGATTCTTGGTGAGGGCCCTGAACGTGCTGCTTTGCAGGCACTGGCCGATGACCTTAAAATCAGTGGTGCAGTTGAAATGCCAGGGGTCGTGCCTAACCCATCTGATTGGATGGCTCAAGCGAGTTTGTTTGTTCTGTCTTCACGGTATGAAGGTTTTCCGAATGCTTTGCTTGAAGCTATGGCCATGGGTTGCCCGGTCATCGCAACTGACTGCGACTCTGGTCCACGTGATATTGTTGACCATGAGCGTAATGGCTGGTTAGTGCCTGTGGATGATTTCCAGGCGCTATCTAAAGCGCTTTTGAAAGTATTTAATGATCGAGCTCTGCGTCAGCACTTGGGTTCGCAAGCGACAGCCGTGAGAGACAGATTTTCAGTAGATAGTGTTATTAGACAATGGACCAATCTGATCGAAGAGCTTGTAAAACCTCGATAGATAAAAACAAGTGATTTTTATGACTGTACGGTTGTTTGGGTTGTCAGTAAACGATACGCTTGATAATAATCATCAGTGGCGATTAAACCGATCAAAATCATTCGTTTAAGATCATTACGAAATAAGCTCTGTGTACAGTGTTTCATAGTGATCTACGCAGACATCCAGAGAAAAATGTTCTTTGACCCGACGCCGTCCTTGTTGGCCCATCCAGTGGCGCTGCGGATTTGCGACTAATTTTAGGATGGCCTGACCTAAAGCATTCGCGTTTTTTGCTGACACTACATAACCGGTTTGACCATCGATCACAGCTTCTCGGTTACCGCCCACGTCGGTCACCACCATCGGCAACTCAGCTGACATAGCTTCAAGGATGGCATTGGAGAACCCTTCTTCGTGAGATACCAAAAGGCCGATATCTGAGGCCATTAGAATATCTGGAATGTCCAGTCGCGATCCCAGCCACATTATGTGTTGACTAATGTCTTCTATCTCTGCACGGTGCTTAAGTTCTGTCAGGATGCCTGAATCCCGGCCGACGCAAAGAACAACCCAATCTTGCGGCAATTCATGTTTAATCTGACCTAACGCATCAATCAAGTCTGCATGGCCTTTATATGGAATAAGATTGGCAACAATCACCATGACCAGCGTTTCCCGTTTCAAACCAAGCGCTGAACGCACTTGCTGTCGGTGCTCTTGCTCGGGTGGGGCGCTTATTTCGATACCGTTATAGATCAGCCGCAGTCGTTTTTCAGGCACACCTTCTTCTTTAAGCTGAACCATCACGGCCTGGCTGTTGCCGCAGATGCGATCCATGTAGGTATGCATTTTTCGCTCGACCCAGCCAAATACAGGTCTACGTGCTTGGTAATGGTTCATGCTACGTCGACTCATGATACGCGGACTAGTGCGAGAAATGATCGCTGCAATCGCCCCAAAGAGGTAAGCTGCGGGTAAGAAAAAATGGGATACAGCGTATTGCCTAGTACGCATGATTTTGATTAGATGCCACATGTTGAAAACATGGTGCATTTTTCTGCCTAATGCCGTTGTTGGTGATCTGCGAGCTGTTACGCCATGAATTGTGATGCCATGTTTTTCAAGCTCTTTGGTCAGTACACCACCGAGTGCCAGGGTGAAGATCTCAGGTTTCCAATCTCGTTGCTTTAGCTCTTTGCAGATGCGCACTAGATGCAATTCTGCGCCCCCTACATCCAAGGTGCCAATAACATACAAAATACGACGATTTTTTGAAGGTGGCATGATGTTGATATAAACCTGCGGTTAATTCGACAATGATTCGTATTGTTTCACGACTGGTGTTCGGTTAGTGTGAGATGACCGAGTTGAGGTCACAATGCTTTCTTGAAATGTTGTTTATTACAATTGATATCTTTGGTTATTTACTTGCACGGCCACCAGTATTTGGTGGGTTTTGATCCATGCGCCGCTTCTGTGCTTGATTAGAGTTTTTGTTTAAAACCACCATTTTCTTATGATTAAATCGGTGTTAGAGGTCGGTGTTAAATGTTGTTCTGTAATTCTTTAATCTGTTTTTCTAGACGATATTACAAATGTAGGGCATTTTTATATTTGCAACTAAATAGAGCGTGATTATACTAGACGAGCACCTTCGGCTCGTTAGTGAGAGTTTGTTGGGATAGCCCTATATTTTGTGGTTTCCCGTTGGGAAATGCCTACATACAGTGGTCGGGTGTGTGTTATATTCTTCCAACACCTGTGCTGTTTCTAGCACAGTCGCATCACGGCAAGCGCGATGAATTCAGGCTTTTTGCCCTATTTTTCATCCTTGCAGATCAAATTTCAGCTTCACAGAAAACAAAAAACCAGAGTGTGGATTGAGTCGGCATTCATGGGGGTTGAGTTTCTGGGCTGTGTCATGATGAAAGCGCTTTGCATCGTTCTGTCTGATACCGTTTTTGTGTATGCAGATACGTTGAATTTTTAAAGAATATTTGTCACGGGAGAGAGTACAGCCATGATCGAGACAGTCATTAAACGGGATGGGCGCATAGAGCCTTTTACACCCGGAAAATTGAACGGTTGGGGTGAGTGGGCAGCCCAAGCATTGGGTCCCGAGATGGACTGGTCTTCGGTAGTACTTGAGACCGTTAGTGATATGCCAGCACAAGTTTCAACGCTGGATCTGCAGCAACGTCTGATCAGAACATGTCTGCAACAAGACACCTGGAACTACAACCGCATGGCCGGTCGTTTGTACGCGACGTTGATGCACAAGGAAGTGCATGGCGTCTTTATGCCATCAGTGATCCAATTGCACCGTCGCCTGCAAAAGCTTGGCTACATGGAGTGGCTGGATTATTCAGACGATGAATATGATCAAGTCGAAAAAATGATCGATCATGAGCGTGATCTGGATTATGCACACTACCAATTGCACACGCACCTGTCGAAATACGCCATTGCGGACCGCGTCAAAGACAAAATTTACGAAACACCGCAGTATATCTATATGCGGATGGCCATGGCCTTATCCGTGGATCAGCCTCGTGATCGACGCATGAATGATGTGGCGAAGTTTTATGAGCATTTGTCCAGAAACCGAATCAACGCACCAACACCCAACCACATTAATCTGGGCACCCCATTACGTGGTTATGCCAGTTGCTGCCTGTATACCACCGCAGATAGTGCTCGTTCAATCGCTGTGGGTAATCACATTGCTTACACCATGACGTATCTGAGTGCCGGCATTGGTTCACATATGAACATCCGCTCACTCAATGACCCGGTGCGAGGCGGTGTGATCCGTCACCAGGGTAAGTTGCCATACTATCGTGCTGTCGTGGCTGAGGTGAAATCCAGCCTGCAAAATGGTCGTGGCGGTGCGTGCACGGCTTACTTCTCGATCTTCGATCCAGAAGTTGATGTCTTATTGCGTCTTAAAAACCCCATGTCTACAGAAGATAAAAAAATCCGTGGTATGGATTACTCTTGGGGTTCGAACCGTTTGTTTGCGCGTAAAGTGGCTCGCAACGAAGACATTTTCTTGTTTAACAGCTTTACCGCACCTGATCTGTATGACGCACTCTATAGCGAAGATGAAGAGCGGTTTGAAGAACTGTATGAGAAGTATGAGAACAATCCCTTGTTCCCCAAGCAGACGGTCAATGCGCGTGAATTGCTGATTACTGCAATTAATGAATGGAATGAAACCGGTCGTGTCTATGAGCACAACATCACCGAGATGAACCGACACACCCCATTCAAAGACACAATTTACAGCTCAAACCTGTGCTCTGAAATTGCATTGCCAACCGGTGCTTACAACCGCATCACTGAGATCTATGAAGAGCACGATGTGTCTTTTGTGAAGTTTGAAGACGCCGATGGTGAAACGCACACATTACCGGGTGAGCATGCCGTCGAAACCAGCCGTGGCCTGTTGTATCCACTGGATTTGCAAGTGGGTGATGAGGTCAATGGTGTGGTGGTTGAGAACATTATTCAGAAGTCATCCCCCGAAGTGGCCACATGTAACTTGGCCGGTATCGTGGTCGGAAATATCGAATCGGATGAGCAGTACGAAGAAGTGGCGTACTACGCGTTGCTGATGATCGACAAATGTATTCATCTGGCTGAGTATGAGTTGCCGCATATTGGTTACACCTCAAAAGCACGTTTGAATGCCGGTGTCGGTATCTTAGGCTTGGCTCATTTGATGGCCAAAGAGCGTCAAAGCTACATGACGACCGAAGGTAAACAGTTCATCCATCAAGTGGGTGAGCGTCACTTCTACCATCTCGTGAAAGCCAGCCTACGTTTAGGCCAAGAACTGGGCAATGCCCCCTGGATACACAAGACCAAGTGGCCAGAAGGCTGGATGCCCATGGATACTTACAATCGCAACGTCGATCAGCTGGCAGAATTTACGCATCACTATGATTGGGAAGCGTTGCGTGCTGCGGTGATTAAGAATGGTGGAATTCGGAACTCGGTGCTCGTGGCTCATATGCCAACAGAAACGTCGGCAAACTCCTCTGGAACCACCAACGGTGTCTATCCAATTCGTGAATTGACGATGATCAAGACCGACAACCATCGTGTGAATTACTGGGCTGCTCCCGACGGTGAAGAACTTGCACAATGGTACGAATCGGCTTGGGATATCCCAACCAAAGACATGACAGATGCCTATGCCATTCTGCAAAAGTGGACGGACCAGGGGATTTCTGCTGACTTCTACCGCAAAGTGATTGGAGACGCCTTTATTGAGTCGACCGAAATGATTCAGAACTACTTGTACCGAATCAAGATGGGACTCAAATCGAAGTACTACATGAACCAGAAAACGTCTGCAGGGTTCCAGCAACGTGATGACGCAGACAAAGCGCGTCAAGAGTTGGTTGAGCGAATGGTCGACGGTGCAATGGCTAGTACTCAGCCTGCAAACCAAGGCGTTGCCACAGCCCAGCAAAATTCTTTGTTGGAACCCGTGAGTGTCACAAGCATTCTGGATGAAGATCCAGAGTGTGGCGGCGCATGCACCCTGTAAGTTTGGTGATTCAAGGAAAGAATAATCATGACTGAGAACGTATTTAACTACGACAAGGCCGACTATGAAAAACCACTTCTCTTCTTAGGGGAGAAGCAAGGCCTGTTTGACACCATTAACCGTCATTACCCACGGATCTGGGAGCTTTATAAAACTCAGAAATCACTGGACTGGGATGAGAACGAGTTTGACTACTCAAGCTGCAATGCAGACTTTAAGAAAGCCAACCGTTCCACCTATGACATGATGATCAAAACGCTTGCCTGGCAGTGGGAAGCAGATAGTGTGGCATCACGCGCCATTGCCCCAGTGTTGGCTCCTTTCATCACCTCAAGTGAGCTGTGGGCTTGCTGGCAGCGTATTTCTGATAACGAAGTGATTCATGCGGCAACCTATTCAGAAATCGTGCGTAACTCGTTTGATGATCCAACCACGATCATTGATGAGATCCTGAGTGTGGAAGAAGCCCATTCCCGTCTTGAGCGTGTGGTGAAAGCGTTTGATGATGGTTATCGTGCTTCACACCAGTACGCACTGGGTCAGATTGAAAACAATCAAGAGACGTACAACACCGTGTTCATGACAGTGATTGCACTGTATTGCATGGAACGCATTCAGTTCATGGCGTCCTTTGCTGTCACATTTGCGATTTGTGACACAGGAATGTTCCAGCCCATCGGTAAGTCAGTGCAAAAGATTGCTCAGGATGAGTTGGAAGTTCATGCAGAACTTTGCCGTGCCGTCATTGAAAACGAGCTCTCAACAGAGCGTGGTCAGATCGCGTTTGAGCAAATGCGTGATGACATTGAAGCCCTCATTGCAGAAGTTGTTGATAGCGAATTGCAATGGATTGAATACTTGTTTTCTGAAGGGCGTGAACTGGTGGGTGTGAATGCTGATCGACTGGCTGCTTGGACGCTGTATTGCGCCAAAGAAGTGCACAACACATTGGGCATTGAAACCGATCGTTACGAGTTCCCAAAAACCAATCCTCTGAAGTTTATGGAGAAGTGGTTGAACATCAGTAAGACACAGGCTTCACCTCAGGAGCAGGACATTGCTGCTTACAAAGTGGGTGTGATGCGTCGAAACGATGATGGCGTGATTTTTGATGATTCGTTCTGACGATTCATTTTAGATTCGACATTCGTTGGATTGCCTATGGCTAGCAAGGTCTGTAAATTAGATCTTGCTAGCCATATTTTTTTGGAAATCTGAACGGCAACGATGTGTAGAACCTTGTGTGGCAAGTGAGTAACTTGGTTTTGAGGATCGGTAACTGACGATTTCGTTGGCTGCCTGAAATTGTGGAGATATGCGATGGCGACGACAAAACGTAATAGCCGAATTCTGGATGAGATGGATGAAACGATGTGTGGGCTTCATCGCGTGGGTTTGATCAGCAAGCGTTCGGGTGCGGCGATTATCTCCGAGACAGATTGGGATGCCATCCAGGAAACCCTGTATCTGGCTTCTATGCCGGGCATGCGCGACTCCATCAAGAAAGGGATGGCGGAACCCCTGGGAAGCAGTGCCAAGGAGCTTGATTGGTGATTTGACAGGTCGTCTAAACAAATGTGGCGCTCAAGGATACGAAAAAGGTTGCTGCGGCTGGCTTCAAAACTAAAGTGTAAGCACTGATTGGAATACTGGGGGGCTGACTCGTTGCAAAACAGAAAGACAGACTCGCAGAAGTGATTGTTGCTTTCGAAGAAGCCTCTCAACGTCTGTGCGAGCCTGCTGGCAACAATTGTTTTCAAAATGAAAGAGCGGAATCAAAAAGTTGATATCCGCTCTTGCTCTTGATGCCAAACTCATCATTTGTTTGGCGTTTGTCTTGGGTTACTGCATGAACCAGCCATGGCTCACGACCAGTGACTGACCTGTCAGGGCGTTGTTTTTAGCAGCCGCAAAGAAAAGGACGGCATCGGCCACATCATCGGTGGTGGTGAACTCACCATCCACGGTTTCTTTGAGCATGATGTTTTTGATGACTTCTTCTTCGGTAATCCCGAATTCCTTGGCTTGTTCTGGAATTTGTTTGTCAACCAGTGGTGTGCGCACAAAACCTGGGCAAACGACGTTCGCAGTGACGTTGTGCGGTGCGCCTTCTTTGGCGAGTACTTTAGCCAAACCAATGATGCCGTGCTTGGCGGTCACATAAGGGGCTTTGAGCTTAGACGCTTCTTTTGAGTGCACAGAACCCATGTAGATGACGCGACCATAGTTGGCTTTATACATGTGTTTCAGGCAGGCACGGGTTGTCAGGAAAGCACCATCCAAGTGAATGGCCATGAGCTTTTTCCAGTCATCGTATTTGAAGTCGACTAAAGGACTCACGATCTGGATACCCGCATTGCTGACCAGAACGTCAATCTTGCCGTACTTTTCTGCGACTTTAGCAACGCCTTCATCAACTTGTGCTTCATCTGTGACGTTCATGGCCACTGCAAAGGCTTTTTGACCTTTTGCCATGATTTCATCGGCTGTGGCCTGAGCAGCTTCCAGATTCAAGTCTGCAATGACAGCGATACCGCCTTCATCTGCAAAACGCAGTGCAATTTCTTTACCGATTCCGCTGGCTGCACCGGTGATGATGCCCACCTGTCCATCAAAACGAGCCATGTTTGTTTCTCCTTTACTGTGTGCGCATTGCACTTGTCTAACAGATGTCTGTACGACCATGACTGCATTGGTGCGTGTCAGACCTTAATGTATCTATAGTAGCGGACTCATATGAACATGCACAGAATTCTTCCATGATCACAATGATCTTTATCATGAGAGGCATGTGTGAGTTTTATTCGGGCTTTTGAACGTGGATCATGACCCAAGGGAGCATGGCTTGGGTCAGAGGACCAATCAGCAATGCAAACAGCACTGTGCCGATCCCTAAAACTTCTAAGCCCGCAAGCACGAGCCCAATTGAGAGTGCAGAGACTTCCAGTAAGGTTCGAATCAATCGCAATGACAACCCGGTTTTGCGGCTAATCCCTGTCATCAGACCATCGCGTGGGCCACGACCAAGTTGTGTGCCGATATAAAGAGCTGAGCCAAATCCACACAACCAGACGCCACCCACTGTTAGAACCAGTCGAAGTGTGAAATTGTCGACGGTGGGTAATAACGATAAAGAGAAATCCGCCACAGCACTGATTACAACCGCGTTGGCAATAGTCCCAATGCCAGGCATTTCCCGTAGGGGAATCCAAAGCAACATGACGATGACTGAGACGATAAACACGGCCCAACCAAAGCTGATCGGAAAATGCTGTGTGAGTCCCATGTGCAAAGCATCCCAAGGCGCCAAACCCAGATTGCCCCGAATCATCATGGCCATGGATAAACCAAAAAATGACAATCCAACCACGAGCTGTGTCAGGCGACGGGTGAGTCGACCAGTTTGGAGTTGCTCCAGAGGGTTGAGTTGGACGAGTTGCGTAGTGGGTTTCATAGGAGGAGACAGTTTTGTGGGTGCAACGAATTCAACGGTAATTGCCGTGTGCACGTAAAACATGAAGATACAACAGTTTCGTTGTGTAGGGACTGATTGTGAGCAGAATCCGACGGTTGTGACGCAATCTCACCTAGAAATAACAAATGTCATGCGAGCTATCTAGCAACCATGCTGCGTAGTGTAGGTACTCAAAAACGAACGTCGACATGGGTGTTACCTTGCACCTCTATCTAGTCACTTGCATCTGATTCTGATTCTCATTTTATTTCAATCATGTGGTTAATACATGATTCGATCGAGTCGTTTCATCAAATTTCAAAACACTGCGCTGACTAGACGTGGTCTGGAGACTATTGTGAAAAACACAGTGCGTACATGCATTCTTTTGGCTTCCTTCTCATTACCTAGCCTAGCATTGGCGCAACCATCCTTGACACTGTATGGAGTGGCTGACAGCGGGTTTGGCTATGAGGGTTTTCGGTATAAGGGGCAGGGTCAGTCTGTGACGGTTTCGAATGTTGGGTTGCAAGAAAGCTACCTTAAAACCAGCCGCTGGGGTCTCAAAGGGACAGAAACGATTTCGTCTAATTTGAACGTGTTTTTTAATTTCGAGCAGGAAATTAAGCTGTTGACGGGTCAAGCTGGCAAAGTGCCGCGTGGTTTTAATCGTAAATCCGTTTTGGGTTTAAGCTCAAAATCATTCGGTACTTTGAGTTTTGGGCGTCAAAAACACTCGGGAAAGACTTTCTGAAGCTTGAGACGACGAAAGGTATGGGTAAACCAAGTCGAGCATTCGGTGTCAGTGGGCTGCGTACGGACAATCTCATCAAGTACATCTCTCCCAAGATGCGCGGTTTCAGAGTGGGGGTTGGCTATGCCACCAATGGTGGCTATGAGCTTGAGAAGACAGGGTAGATGAAGTCGGTACAACAAGATTATTTAGTCACCACGGGTGCGCATTATGCACAGGGGCCTTGGTCAGTTGGTGGTGTGTACGATGTGCAGCGTCCAAATGATAAAACGGCAATCGACTGGATTACACGGTACGTAACTGGGCGGTCGCTTTTACCTATGACTTCTCTGTTGTCAAAATCAACCTTGGCTATGGTGAAGATCGCAATGGTAAGTTCAAAAGCCCGGGGTATGTCAGTAGCAGTGCGTTTGATCCATCCGTGAAGTTGGTTGGTTTGGGTGATTACAAACATCGCGGCTTTCATTCCAAAAACTACATGGTGAGCATGGTCGTGCCTTTCAAGACCGGAAAGCTGAACCTGTCTTGGACGCATTCGAGTTCAAACCTCTCAAATGTCTATCCACAACAAAACCCCGGAAAGTCGATGGCATCCGGTGATCAGGACATTGTGGCAGCGTCCTATGTTTACCCATTGTCTAAAAGAACCTCGCTTTATGCGTATGGTTCCTAGGGCACCAACCTTGCATACGTGAAATCATTAGACGGAATGCAGATCGGGGTTGGGATTGATCATCAGTTTTAAGGCAATATAAGGATTGTGTATTTGTGCTTTGAACCGAGAAAGGAAATCCCATGCGTGAAATCAGTCCCAAACTGAAGCCCTTTATTGATGCATTTAATGCAGCCGTCCCCGCGCTGATGGCTGCGGGATACAAAGCAACTGCGGTCAATGCCAGAGAATGGTTAGCTAACACCACACGAGATCTGGTGACAGACATTCCAGAGATTGAGGCGGTTTGGGATGAGGTTGTGCCCACGCATGGGTATAACGTCCCGATTCGGATTTATCATCCCGCACCGTCAGAACAGCGCCCTGTTCTGATTCACTACCATGGGGGCGGTCACATGGCAGGCAGTGTGACGGTCTACGATTCGATTAGTCGAAAAATCGCCCAAGCCACAGGTTGCATTGTGGTGTCTGTGGAATATCGCTTGGCACCCGAAAGTCCGTATCCGCATGGGTTGAATGATGCCTATGGCGTGGCGAAAAATCTTTTCTCTGTGTTGACGGCTCGCCAGATTAATTTCCTGCCCAAACTTTCACTGGTGGGCGACTCTGCGGGTGGTGCATTGGTCGCCTCGGTGATCGGTAAAGCGCAGTTCGATCCTGAACTGACGATCGACAAAGCCATCATGATTTATCCATCTTTGGATTACACGCTGAGTTACCCATCAGTTGAACAAAATGCCGTCGGTTACTTACTGCAAAAATCCAAGGTGATCTGGTATTACGATCATTATTTTCAGAACGCTGAGAATCGCAAAGCGGTATCTCCGTTGTTTGGTGACTTCACGGCACGTATGCCAGAAACCTTGATGGTGACCGCTGAGTTTTGTCCTTTGAGAGATGAGGATTTTGCGTATCTTGAGAAGTTGCGAGAAGTCGGGGTTCAGACAACGCATCTACATTTCCCAGATATGCCACACACATTTATGAATATGGAAGATCTGGTCAAAGAAGAGTGTCAGCAGGTCTATGACGCGATGGCTACGTTCATGAAGGGTGCGTGATTTGGTTGGTGTTTGAATAGTATTTGAGTAGCACTTGATCGGATATTGAAACGGGCATTTGGTATGTTTGAATGACAGGGGGCGCACAGGTTTGTGCGCCCCCTGTCATGATTGCGTCACTTTTAAATGCAGTGCATGTGTTTGATGTAGCCGCTCAGTGTTCAAGTCGTCACGGTCAGTCGGTTACGCTAGCGTGGTGTCTTTTTCGGTTACGAGAATCGATGGGATTTTTTAAGGTGGATCAGAATGGATATCACGGTTGTTTTGTTTGTGCTGGCTTATGTGGCCATGGCTCTGGGGCATTTGCCTGTATTCAACGTGGACCGTGCTGGTGCGGCGGTTTTGATGGCAATGCTGCTGATTGTCGCAGGTCGTATTTCACCGCAAGCAGCGTGGAACAGTATTGACTTTGAGACGATCGGGATGCTGTTTGGTCTGATGATTGTGTCTGCGGCTTTTGTGGAAGGGGGCTTTTATCGTTGGCTCGCCCGAAAGTTGGCAGACATGCCTGTGGGTCCGAAAACGTTGACCGCCTTGATGATTGTGACGGGTGCGCTCCTGTCAGCAGTGCTTAGCAATAGCATTGTGGTGCTGGCCATGACCCCGGTGCTCTGTGCGATGACGCTGCAGCGACAAATGAATCCGGTGCCCATTTTGTTGGCAATGTGTTTTGCGGCGAATCTGGGTTCGACAGCCACACTCATTGGAAGCCCGAACAATATTATTCTTGCCGCTTCCATGCATTTGTCATTTGTGGAGTTTTCTAAACTCACCCTGATTCCAGTGTTGCTAAGCCTCTTTTTTGTTTGGGTTGTACTGGTAATTTACTATCGTAAGAGTTGGATGCTGACGGCTGACATGCAGGCGCAAATCCAGATGCCTGATCACAATGTGCAGGTCAATGCTGGCATGATCGATCGGGGTGCTGATCCTAACAAATTACACAATCGGACCGAGACGATTAAAGCGGCTGTGGTGACTGTTTGTGTGGTTGCGGCGTTTGTATTTACAGACTGGCCACATGTGATGATTGCTCTGGGTGGTGGCAGTGTTCTATTGCTAAACCGTTCTATTTCATCGCATGATTTGCTGCGTCACGTGGATGCCAACTTGCTGTTGATGTTGATGGGCTTATTCGTGGTGAATGAAGCCATGGCGATGACGGGTCTGCTGACAGAGTTTGTTGATTGGATCCATGGCACAGGTGTGAACTTGCATTCGATTTTTCAGTCGTTTTTTATTTCAGCCGCTGTTAGTGATTTGATTGGTAACAGCCCCACCATTATGTTGCTGAGTCCGTTTATTTCGAATGTGAAAGAGGGTGTGGAATTGTTGGGCGCAGCTGTGGCTTTGGGGACGGGGTTTTCTTCAAACTCGATCTTGTTTGGTAGCTTGGCAGGGATCATTGTGGCCGAGCAGGCCAAAGCCCGTGGCGTGACGATTGGTTTTCTGGAGTTTAGTCGCACGGGTTTGCCCATTACATTGATCAGTCTGGGGCTGGGGGTACTTTGGTTGACGTTGATTAAGTGAGTGTATGTTTCTGCCGTGTAGCCTATCTAAAAGAGTTGTGACGTCAACCTGATGAGTGACGGCTTTATCAGCTTTGCTGATTAAATGTAAAAGTAGTGGAATTAAATCGAAATTTCGGATTTAATCGACTTATTTTTACAAAGGCTGACCATGCTTCTGAGGTTTTCAGTGACTAACTTTCGATCTGTTCGAGAGACGGCAGAGTTAAGTTTTATTGCGACAGCTCTGAAGGAAGCTGCTGAGCAGCTTATTCAAACCCGTTCTGCAAAACACGGGGTGCTCCCAGTCGTTGCCTAATATGGTGCAAATGCGTCTGGTAAGTCCAATGTACTTGCTGCGCTTCAATTTATGCGCTCCATGGTCATTTCCTCATTCAGAGAAGCAGGGCGACTACAGATGCCCCATCGTCCCTTTTTGCTCGATGATGAGAGTCAATTTCAGCCATCTAGTTTTGTAGTCGATTTTGTGCTGAACGATGTGCGGTATCAGTACGGAGTCTCCCAGAGTACTGAAGGGGTTCATGAAGAATGGTTGTATGCTTTTCCAAAACTAATCAGACAGGTGCTATTTGCTCGCAATATGGACGAAACCGATGGGTTCTATTTTGGGCGGTCTTTTAGTGGTGGCCGGCAAATTCAGTCTGTTACCCCAAAAAATGCGCTGTTTCTATCGGCGGGCCATGCGTCCGATCATCCGTTGTTGGTACAAATCTTTGATTTCTTCGAAAAAGGTTTGAACTTTAGGATGAGCGAGCCTGGTAAAGCGTCATCTGACATTTTTACACGGTTGGAGACTGATGAAGAACTTGCTAAAGACGTGGTTCGTTATCTCGGGCTGGCGGATGTGGTTATTACCGAGATGCGTGTGAAGAAAACGGAAATGCCTGAGGATACAACTCAAGGTGGTTTGAATAGGCTTGATGAAATTCGAACGCTCGAACTTGGTCATAAGACGAAAGACGGTACCATTAAGTATCTTGATATTTCAGATGAAAGTTTAGGGACAAGGCATCTATGCGATATTTTGCCCTCAGTGTTGTTGGCACTTAGATACGGTGGCATCTTAGTTTTAGACGAGATTACCACTAGCCTTCATACTTTACTTGCGAGAAAAATTGTTTCCGTGTTTCAAAACCAAAAATTGAATACGCACGGAGCTCAACTTGTGTTCTCAACACATGATACAAATTTATTGGCGCCAGGCATTTTAAGGCGTGATCAGGTTTGGTTCACTGAAAAATCTGCGGCGGGAGATACTTTGTTATTCCCGTTAACAGACATTAAAACAAAGAATACTGACAACATTGAAAAAGGCTATATACAAGGTCGATTTGGCGCAATTCCTTTTGTAGGGAATGAATGAGATTGGGGCGTGGAAAATTTACCATCAGAAGTTTCTCCACTCATCCAGTGGCAAACCTTCTGCCTTGATGGTGGCGTTGTAGGCGATGATGAAATCTGTGTGATCCTCGCGCCATTTGCGTTTTTGGTCGAGCTGTGTGAGGTCATGTTGATGGATATTGCAGGTCTGGGAAGCATTGGTTTTAGGGTTTGAAATGATTGTCCGTACGTTACTGTTCAGAGCAAGACTGGCGATCTGCTGATCTAGCATGCGTGTGTGGCGGGTGGTTTTTGTGCCCGGCATAACAATCCAAATGCGTGTTTAAACATGTGCATATTTTAATCCGCATCCTAGGCTGAGCCCTCGCGGTTGAATACATTTTTTTACCCACTTATCTACGTTGTCCATTGTCAGCAGCTGCTGGTTTGCGTCTGCGGCTTTCTCTAACGTGGTCAACAATACGCGTTGGCTCTTGAGGATGTTGCCAGTGTGTTGGGTGGTGTTTAGTTGATGTTGGTCAATAAAATATATCAATAAAAACAGAAAGTTACTGTGTTTTTGCAGTTTCTCGAGAGCATTTGATATTTATTAAAACCCCTTGTCATTTTTTGATGCATCGTATGTGAGGTTTTTTCCTCAAGAGGCAGTCATCGAGGCTGCGATATCGATTCTGTCAGGTGCAGCTGACAGTCTGAGTTGATATTGCGTAGGCACGACTGCGTGATCTGACGGAGCACCGACTGCACCTCTTGGTTTTCCTGTTTTAAAGGATCATGCGATGTTTCATCAAACAATAGCGTCTGAGTCTGAGGCGCACGAACAGACTTTTGATTTGGTTTGCCCAGCGGGTAGTCTGCCCGCGTTAAAAGCCGCAGTGGACGAGGGTGCCGATTGTGTTTATCTAGGATTTAGGGATGTGACCAATGCCCGAAACTTTGCGGGTTTAAATTTTGACCAACGCAGCATTGAACAAGGGATTCAGTACGCCCATGATCGCAACTGCAAGGTGTTGCTGGCTCTAAACACGTATGCACAACCACACGCTTGGGAGAATTGGCGTTCAGCGGTTGACCGCGCTGCTGGCATTGGAGTCGATGCCATGATTATTGCCGATGCAGGTCTGATGGCTTACGCCAGTGAACAGCATCCAGACTTACGGCTACATCTCTCAGTTCAGGGATCAGCAACGAATTACGAAGCGATTCGCTTTTATCAGAAACACTTTGGGATTTCACGTGTGGTGCTGCCGCGGGTGTTGTCGATTGCGCAGGTCGAAGATGTATGTCGCCACACAACCGTTGAAATCGAAGTCTTTGGGTTCGGTAGTTTATGCGTGATGGTGGAGGGGCGCTGCGCACTGTCTTCCTATGCAGCCGGTAAGTCGCCCAATACGCATGGTGTGTGCTCACCTGCCAAACATGTCCGTTGGCATCAAACACCCAAGGGGCTGGAGTCGCGTTTAAACGGTGTGCTCATTGACCGTTATGGCGATGAAGAAAATGCTGGGTATCCCACGCTGTGTAAAGGCCGTTTTGACGTGAATGAAGAAACGTATTACGCACTAGAAGAACCCACCAGTCTAAACACCTTGGAGCTTTTGCCACGTTTGATGGCAATGGGCGTGCGCGCGGTCAAGATTGAAGGCCGCCAGCGTAGTCCAGCTTATGTCGCTCAGGTCACGCGTGTTTGGCGCCAAGCCATCGATCAGGCCAGACAACAACAAAGCCGTTACTCGGTCCATCCAGCCTGGATGAATGAGCTTAATAAAGTCGCCGAGGGGCAACAACATACGTTAGGTGCCTATCACCGCCCCTGGAAATGAACGCTGTGTTCTGCATACTGTATTTGTAAGGAATTCTCATGAAAATTGCACTTGGACCGCTGCAGTACTACTGGCCGCGTGTGGATACTCTGGCTTTTTATGCGGATGCCGCCCAGTGGCCTGTCGACATCGTGTACCTGGGTGAAACTGTTTGTTCGCGCCGCCATGAATTGCGTTTGCAAGACTGGTTGGATATTGCTGAGTTATTAACCGATGCCGGCAAAGTTCCGATCATGTCGACTCAGGTTCTTCTGGAGTCTGGCCATGAACTTAAAACACTCCACAAAATAGTTGCAAACCCCCAGTACCTTGTACAGGCCAATGATATGGGGGCGGTGCATAAGATGGAAGGTAAGCCTTTTGTTGCGGGTCCGTTCTTAAATATTTACAACCCACCAACGCTTGATTTGATTGCCCGACTCGGTGCAGTGCGTTGGACCATGCCATTGGAAATGGGTCGTGACGGCTTGCAGCTGTTACAGCAAGCCCGAGCCCCAAGTCTGCAAACTGAAGTGTTTGTCTATGGACGTATGCCACTGGCGTTTTCTGCGCGCTGCTTTACAGCGAGGTATCGCAACTATCCCAAAGACAACTGTCAGTATGTCTGTCGAGACTATCCAGATGGTTTGCTGATGCAGACACGGGAAGCGCAAGAGTTTTTGACGATTAACGGTATTCAGACGCAATCCGCGCTGGTCTACAACTTGATTCGGGAGCTCGATGAACTGCAATCACTAGGTGTCGATGTGATCCAGCTCAGCCCCCAGTCTCAGAATATGGAGCAGGTTGTGCGAATGTTTCGTTCTGTGCTGGATGGCCAAGTGGATGCACATCAGGCTTATCAAGATCTAATGCCACTGATGCCTGCAAGACCCTGTAACGGCTTTTGGTATGGACAGGCGGGTTTGAATGAAGTGGATCCGAACCAGCATCAACTGGCATACACAGAGGCGCTTTGAGGCGTGCTGTCCGCAAGCTTTGTGAAACATAATTTTTAGGAAATATTCATGATGCAACCACTTGAAGCGCGCAAGATGCCGGGCTTTATAAGCATGGCTTCCCGGTTTGTGCGGATTCCTGTGACGCAATGCTTCGTCATGGGACTGAACTGGGTTTTGGTGAAACATTTGCCCGAGGACACATTGGAATACATCGATGGCAAGACATTACGCGTCCATGTGCTGGATATAGATTTGAAGCTGGATTACAGCTGGAATGGTCACGCGTTTGAGTCGGTCAAACTGTCTGAACAAACCCCAGATGTCACATTTGCAGCTACTGCAAAGGACTTTTACGTGCTCATGCAACGACAAGAAGATCCAGATACGTTGTTCTTTAGTAGACGTCTAATGATTGAAGGGGACACAGAACTGGGACTGATTTTAAAGAACTCCTTGGATGCCATTGATCTACAGGTACTGAAGCCACGAGCAGTCTTATCCGATACGTTCATGGGTGTAAAAACGCAACTGAGATCTCGAATGCGGCTGTGATTTGAACGGCTTGACAGACTTTTTGTTGGTGAGTGTTTTATGACAAATTGATTTAAAATTAAACTTAGATTTTGATGTTTGTTGCAACGCTAAGTTGTCAAAATCAATGTGAATACAGATTCAGATACAAAGTTGATCTGTCATAGTTAGCCTATTGAAAGACAAAAGCCCAAGCCGAGTAGTATGAGTGTTAGTTACCCAACCAGAATCATTCTGGCTTTTCGAAGTGGTGGTGTTTGTGCGTTTCCCAAATGCAGCAAGCATCTAACGCATGAATCAAAATCTGGTCGTGACATTTATGTGGGCGAGGCGGCCCATATTTGTGGTGAAAAACCAAGTGCGGCACGTTATGAAGCCTCAATGACGGATGAGCAAAGAGATAGTGTCCACAATTTGATTTATCTGTGTGCTGATCATCATATCGTCATTGATAAAGCTGAGGTTGATTGGTCTGTTTCAATGCTCCAAACGCTAAAAGCCTCGCATGAGGCAAAAGTACGAATGGCGTTAGAAGTGGCATTTGCCGATGTCGCATTTCCAGAGCTTGAAAATGCTGTGTCTTGGATTTCCAGTCAGGTTCCTGCAGGAAATGGTTCGTTTGAACTAGTTTCGCCAGAAGAGAAGATCAGAAAGAACGAGCTTTCGAATGGATCGCGACACATTATTGCTTGTGGTCTCATGTCACTTACAACGGTTTCAGACTATATCGAGGCCGAAGCACAACAGGATCCTGATTTCCCCGGACGTCTCAAAGCAGGATTTCTGGAGCATTACTGCTATCTTCGCAAGGTAGGCCATAAAAGCGATGAGCTCTTTGAATTGATGTGTGATTTTTCTCAACGAGGCATGTGCCGGCAGGCAGACCGAACGGCTGGTTTGGCGGTGTTGATTTATCTATTTGAAATTTGTGATGTTTTCGAATCATGATTCTGCCGACAAAGTATATTTCCCCAAATGAGGCTCTGATAGGTGTTGGTGCCACGATCCTTTCACATTTGAAGGAACCGATGACGGTTTCTAATCTATGGGAGAGGCTGCGCTCAGAGTCCAATGTCGGTACTTTTGAACGCTTTGTGCTTGTTTCTGATCTTCTTTACCTTATCGGAGCGATCGACATACAAGATGACTTAATTGCGAAAGCCAAATCATGATTAAGGCGGTGTGCGCTAATCGTAAAGGTTTCCATCAAGTCATATTCACCCCGGGTGTGAATCTTGTGGTTGCTGATCGTTCTATTGGGTCGAGTCAAAAAGACACCACGAACGCTTTGGGGAAATCGACTCTGATTGAAATTATTGATTTCTGCTTGGCTAGTCACGTGTCTCCCGGCAAGGGACTGCGAACTGAGAGTTTGCAGGGATGGATGTTTACGCTTGAGCTTGCGATTGGGGGTAATGATGTGGCTGTCAGTCGAGCAACGGACACACCGGGTTTTGTGGTGATCGATGGTTCAACTTCAGAATGGCCGATTCAGCCCTGTGAGAACAAGGACGGGCAACGTTGTCTGGATATCAAAAAATGGAGGTTGGTACTCGCTTGGGCGATGTTTGCGCTTGATGAAATAGCTTCGGGGCTTGCCTATAAGCCATCGGTGCGATCCTTGCTTTCGTACTTCATTCGAAATCAGGCTGCGGCTTACAACACGCCATTTAAGTATTTTGACGCTCAAAAAACTTGGGACATTCAGCTGCATAACGCATTCCTACTTGGATTGGACTGGGAAAAGGCTGCGATGTGGCAGGTACTGAAAGATCAAAAAAAGGTTTTAGATGCATTAAAAAATGCCATCAAAACAGGCGCTGTGGATGGCGAATTAGCTTCGCTCGGGGAACTCGAAGCGGAGCGGTTGCGTTTGACAACACGATTGGAGCGTGAGCGCGAGGCATTATCAAGCTTTCGTGTCCTGCCGCAATATCGCGAGATTGAAAAACAAATCAATGTTTTAACAACCGATATTCATGCGCTGGTGAATGCGAATGTCGTTGATAAGCGTCGGCTCAATCGCTATAACGAATCACTTGCCACCGAAGACGAGCCGACAAATGAGCGTCTCGAGGCACTGTACGAAGAAGCCCGGGTTGTCTTGTCAGACACAGTCAAGAAAGTACTGTCAGAAGCACGGGCTTTTAATGAAAAAATCATTTCTAATCGCCGCACATTCATTGCAAATGAGGTGTGCGCCTTGGAAGAAGCGATATCTAAACGAGACAGTCAAATTGTGTCTCTAACGGATATGCGGGCCAGTTATCTTTCGGTGTTGTCTGGTCAAGGCGCACTTGATGAGCTTACAGATTTGCAAGAACTCCATGCGGCTACGCAAGCTGGTATCCATGAATTAACAAATCGTATTTCTCAACTGCGTCAGATGACCACAAAGATCGATTCAATAAAGGTAGAAACTGTTGAACTCAAACTTGCAACCACGTTGGATTACGAAGAACGGCGAGCACTTTGGTCACAAGCGCTTCGTTTGTTTTCAGAGTTTTCTGAGTGTCTATATAAATCGCCAGGTTGCCTAGTCATCGATATTGATGATGTGGGTTACAAGTTTGATGTCGAGATTGCGGGCAGCCCTAGCGAAGGAATTTGCAAGATGAAAATATTTTGCTATGACCTGATGTTGATCTGCTTTGCGAGAAAACGCGGCTTGGGTATTGATTTTCTCATTCATGACAGCACCATCTTTGATGGTGTCGATCCAAGACAACGTGCCCATGCGCTTGAATTGGCAGCTGTCATGTCAGAGAAATATGGTTTTCAGTACATTTTTACCCTGAATTCCGACATGGTTCCGGCCAATGACTTTTCGCCAGATTTTGATTTCGAACGTCTAATTCGGATCAGGCTGACAGACACTGATGCCGGTGGGAGTCTTTTGGGATTTCGATACTGATTGAAAGTGATGACTTCTCCCACCCACATGCATACTTAAAACTTCCAACACTGATCCAGTAACGGTGTTTTGGTGACGGTGACTAACTCTTTGTCCATATAAGAGGTCGAGTCGGGATTCGGTGCATAGTGAAGTTGAGCTAGTCCCATAAAGCTCGCAAAACGATCCAGCACTCTGAGTTGATACGCGCGACTGATCACTTCTGCGGGTTCGTTGAAATGATAGTCTGATGGTGGGACTTCATGAAGAATCATGGGAAATGCATTCAAAAATGCATCTGAGTAAAACTCGATTGGCCGAGGCGTATCCCCATATTTATGCAACAGATAGATTGAAAATAATGCGGAGTGTTGTATGAATGCGAATTCCGCATGGCCATCCTGGTAACCCCAGTTATATTTTCTCAAGCTTGTTTTAAGGATGAAGGGATAGAGTTCCGCACCTTCATGTTTGGTGAGGAGGTTGCGGCACTTCTGGCTGAGTATGAATTTACCTTTGTACTTTCGGATCAGACCCGCGAGTTCTGCGACAACGCGCACGGTATTTAGCTCTTGGAAGTCGGCTTCCGTGTTGATAGGGCCGATCCATCCGTGTTTCATGTGTGAAAATTTCTCTCGATAAAGCGGAACTAAACTACGGCAAAGGTTTCTGGGTAGATTGCCTGTGGCCGTGGGTTTAAGTCCTTTTTCACCGATGGCTTCAATCAGTTGTGCAAACAACCAGAAAAAAGGTGTGTCCTGACAGTCTGCGAGTGGGACTCGATCTTGAAATTCAACAAGCTCAGGGCAATCAAACGGCATATGCAGAACTTTGTGCATTTGCTCGGGTGAAAGCCCATGAAACTCTTCAGGGGCTTGGTGATTTTGTTGATTCATAAAGGCTTGCGCAAACGCTTGTAATTCTTCGAGCGTGTCAAAAGATTGGTTTTGTAGGGCTTCTTCAAGCGCTTGTGCGACGGGATGTTTGCTGCTGGACATGGTTGAACCCCCTAAAAAAACTAAGATTGCGTGGCTTTGCCAGTTATGAGATGGTGTTAGGCGTGTAATAGACTGGCTGGTTTACTTGGTTATTCGCTTGACTCTATATTTTTGCATCATGCGTTGGCGATTTTTTTGTTCACCAAAAACGGAATTGCACCCAAGAAAACACTGACCATGCCCGCCATAAACCCGAGTCGATATTCGCCTGAATAATCGTACAGGAAGCCCGAGGCCCATGCACCCGTTGCTGAGCCTAAAGTACCTAACGCAGAGATCGTGCCATAAATCGTAGCGTGTGCGGATCCTGCATATAGTCTTGTGCAGATGACAGACACGATAGGTCCGCGCACACCTTGCGATAAACCAAACGTCAACACATAAAGCCACAAGATGATAGGACTGTGCTTGTAAGACAAGATGTAAATGAAGACTGTGCCGATGAACGTTAACAAGAATGAAAATGTCACAACGTTGCGGTTGCCAAAGTGATGCAGTAGCCAACCAATTGACACCATGCCAAACACAGACAGCATGCCCGTGATACCAAAGGCAGCCGCCGCATGGGTCGCACTAAACCCATGATCGACTAAAAAGATAATGGCTTGCACCATCACCACAAACACCGCAAAAGACGCAAAAAACACGACAACTACTAGTGACCAAAAATCAGGAGTTTTCATGGCGGATTTTAGAAGTGCTGTGCGCTTTTGACTTTGGTCGGATTCAGCCTTGACCGGTTGGTAGTCAGGAGAGCCTGCTTTGATGCGATTCCAGGGCAACAGAAACGTGAACGGAACGCAAATCAGTAAGATTGCACCCAACACTTCATAGCCGGCTCGCCAACCTTCAGTGCTGATCATGTATTGAGAAAAAGGCACGATCAGTAAATTGCCTGCACCAAATCCGGCGTAGGCGATGCCGATGGCTGTGCTGGTGCCTTTTTGATACCAACGACCAATCAATGCAGATGCAGGAATCATCCCTAACGCGGAGACAGAAATCCCACTGAGAACGCCCACCAACAGATAGAGTTGCCAAAGCTCAGTCAGATGGCTTGCGAGCAAATAAGCACAGCCCATGATGATGAGCCCGCTTCTGTACACAATGCGAGGTCCAAATCGATCAAAAATGACACCCACCAACGGGGCAGCTAATGCACTGGCCAGCATGTAAAACGAATAGACACTGGCTGTGGCCGTGCGAGTCCATTCGTATTCACGATCCAGTGGCACCAGAAAGGCCATGTAAGTATTGCCAACACCACGACCCAGAAAGTTGAAGACAAACGCCAGCGCAACGACAAGTATGGCGATTTTGTAATTAGAGGCCTGTTGGCGTTGTGCGTCTGTCATTCGGACCTCGGCGTTTTGAGCGGGTAATTAGATTCGAAGAACCTGATCATTGTTCAGGAGCTCTTACATGTTCATCATACAAGCAAAAGACAGATGTGGCTTTCTAGAGGGTAGTGGCACTTCAAAGCAGTTTTGTGTATTTCAGTCGTTTGTAAGAGTCGTTAGATGCCAGTTAGCGTATTTGGATCACAATAAAAACCCCGCTGATTTGATGGCACTACAACGTTCGTTGCATCAAAAAGTTGTGCAGCTCAGAACCGTTGCGCACGACTGTTTCTTGACGTATCTCTTCAAACCCTCGTTTTGTAAAAAATGACTTGGCCGCTAGGCTGCTATGTACTTGAAGTTGCTGCAGGTGTAGTGTCTGAGCCTCTTGAATGAGTGTGTCATATAGTTGACGACCAATACCCTGATGCGCGTAATCCGGGTGACAGTAGAAGCAGTCGATATAACCATTCTGATCTTCTGTGCGCAATTCAATAAAACCCATCGGTTCATCCTGTGCGTCCACAGCGACAAAGACCGAATAGTGTTCGGTGAGACGTGCTAAAAATTGATGAGCCGTCATGGGCGCAGGACTCCATGCCGCGACCTGTGTGTGCGTATAGTGTTGTGGTGCAGTCGAATGTACTGCCAGATGAAGGAGCACCGTCAATGATGATGTGTCTGAGGGCATCAGTGATCGGATTGAAATGCAGGGCATCAGTTCGCTTTATCCAGACTATAAAAGGGGACTTCCAGCATAATGATATCAATATGTTATGTGATCCTTGCCTGTAAAATGAGAAACTGTGATCAAGATGGCTTTTTATTGAATCAATGCAAACTGTTCGCCTTTTAGAGCGCTCAGGGCTATGCTTAGTGGTGAGCTAAACAACATCAGGCCATAAGCTAGGTGTTAGATGCATGTGGCAAAAACCATGAACGAAAGGACGTGCAAAATGGCAGATGTACCTGTGATAACGCAGGATCAACCTCAGCAGGCGCTACTGAGTAAGCTGATTGAGCTCATGATTTCTTTGTCTGGGCAGCGCGATATTGCGCTTCTCTATGTGCAAATTATCGAGGCCGCGCAACGTTTGACGGGTGCCCAGGGTGGCACACTTTACACCGTTGACCATCACGAAGATCCGCCCTGTTTGCGCTTTGAAGTTGTGAACAACACTGAGCTTGGCGTCTACATGGGGGCAGGCAGTGAACAGCCTGTGACGTTTGCGCCGGTGCCTTTATATCTGCCGGAAGGTACACCCAACAAGCAACATGTGTGTGCATATACGTTTCATAGTGGGCGTGCGACCCGTTTGCCAGACGTGTATGAAGCACGAGACTTTGATTTTTCTGGTACCCGTCAATTTGATCAAAGTACCGGTTATCGCTCAAAGTCCATGTTTACGCTGCCACTGATTAATCATGAAGGTGATGTCATTGGCGTCTTGCAGCTTTTGAATGCGCAAGACCCCACAACCGGTGAAGTGATTCCGTTTGGTGATGAGATGGAAGCGGCAGTAGGTGCTTTGGCTTCGGCAGCTGCCATCACTTTAAATAATCAGATTCTTCTGAAAGGCCACAAAGATTTGCTCGATGCGTTTGTACAGGTCATTGCACAAGCGATTGATGCCAAATCTGCACACACTTCAGGACATTGTCAGCGCGTACCGCATCTGACCAGTTTGCTGGCACAGGCGGCTTGCGATGCCACCGAAGGCCCGTTGGTTGATTTCTCTCTGACGGAAGACGAGTGGTATGAATTGCATGTTGCCTCTTGGTTACATGATTGCGGCAAGCTGTCGACACCCGATACGCTACTGGACAAAGCCACCAAATTACAGCTGTTAACTGATAGTATCGAAACCATTAAAGCGCGGTTTGCAGCGCTGATTGCGCAGACTCAGCTCAATGCGGATGATCCGCGCTCGCCTGAAGTGCAGGCTCAGGTAGAGCAACTGCAAGCGGACTGTGTTTTTTTAGAAAAGTGCAATTTGGGTGCTGAGTTTATGCGTGAAGAAGATCAGGCTCGGGTTAAAGAAATTGCGACTCACACATGGGTAGATGTGCATGGCCAAGAGCAACCGATTCTGACACCTGACGAAGTGTCACTGCTCTGTATTTCCCGTGGAACGTTGAGCGCTCAGGAGCGAGAGCGAATCAATGACCATATTGTGGTCACAATCAATATGTTGGAGGCTTTGCCATTTCCTCGTTCCTTGCAACGAGTCCCTGAGTATGCCGGGGGGCATCATGAGCGCGTCGATGGTCGTGGTTACCCAAAAGGGTTGCGTGGCGAAGAGATGTCTTGGCCTGCCAGGATGATGGCAATTGCCGACGTGTTTGAGGCTTTAACGGCGCAAGACCGCCCTTATAAAGAGCCCATGAAACTGTCACAAGCTTTGTCTATTTTGCGTAATATGGCGCAGACCGGACATTTGGATCCCGATCTTTATCAGCTCTTTATTGAGCACGGCGTCTGGCTTAAATATGCCGATGAGTATTTGCAGGCTGCTCAGATTGATGTGAGCGATGCGTCTGAATACGCGCTGACGAGCACCCCTGATCAATGATTGACGATTAATGAGTGATAAGCAACGAATGAGAAGATTCTTTAGTTGCGTTGCTCAATAACCACCACTTTTCCAGTCGGGCGTGATGCCTTCAATGGGAACACGAATCACTTTTGTCTCGATATTACCGTCTTCTCTTAAGCTCAATTGACGATATCCGGGGGGCACATCATCAAGTGCAAAATTGGCGCTATTGACGGCGAATTGAATCGACGTGGCAGGTGTGGATAAAAGTCGCACAGGGGCTCGGCGCGCACCGAATGCGTACACACTGTCAAAAGCTTGGTGAACATGACCCCAAGTGATGGCCTTAATGTTGGCAAAACGTCCCACTAAGGTCATTAATTGATCTGCATTGTCGATCATCATTGGGTCGAGCCAAGTGCTGCCCATTGGAATGGGGTTGTGATGAACCGCGAGCAATACATGACGGTCAGGTGATTGCTGACAGCTTTGTTCGATGAGTTGCAACTGATCTTCATGTAGCGTGCCTGCGTTGGAGCGGCGGATGCTGGAGTCCAGACAAATAATTCGCCAAGTGCCGATGTCTGTGACTGGTTCGCACCAGCTCTGTGGAAGAATGGATTGCATGAGGGCGGGATCGTCGTGATTGCCGGGTATTGCGCGAATTTCTGGAGCGATGTCTTGAAAAAGGCTTTCTAGACGTGCATACACTTGGGCGTGCCCACTTTGAGCGAGATCACCACTTAACAGTAAGAGGTCTGGTTCGGATGGGTGAGTTTTGATATGCGCCAGCACACCCATCAGGGTTTTCTCGGTCTCGACACCGAGTAGTTTCCCCTGTAGGTTCTCAAAAAGGTGAGGATCTGTCAGCTGAATGATTTCGACACTTTTTTGATCGATTGCTTGTTGATTTTTTTGTGTTGGCATAAGTCTAAAAGCTTTTGAATGGACTCTCGCATCAGCATATTAGATGCAATGTCGTTAGGTTGCCATAGAATGGTACTTAGCGACTAAGAATTTGGTTACTTAGATAAGTTTTTATTTTTCAAAAGTGTAGACACAGTTTCCATGCCATTGACGTTCATAAAGCCCTTTATTTCTTGTTTAACTGTTGTGGTGCTAAGTGCCGTGTCTGCGAGCAGTCTGGCACAAACAACGCTCTCAAAAAACGATGAACAACAATTAAAAAAAGCACGTGAGTTTCTGGATGCGGGGCAGGGCGCGGCCGCCTTGAAGCAGCTCGAGCCTCTTGAGATGAAACTAGCCGGTGAACCGGCATTTGATGATGTCTATGGACGCGCTGCGTTGGCCACAAACCAGCCATCGATCGCTTTATTTGCGCTTGAGCGGTGTCTTGAGGTTGATCCCAACCGTGTGTCCTGTCAGCTTTCGATGAGCAAGGCGTATATTGCATTAAATGACCCAGACAATGCGCGCAGTTATTTGCATTCCTTGCGTGCGCACCCTGATACCGCGGTTCAACAAACAGTGAGTGAATATGCCGACATGATTGGTGGCATGGCGACTCAGGACTCAGACACGCGCCTGTCGTCTTATCTTCAGTTCGGCATTGGGTTTGATACGAATATCAATGCAGTCACGTCGCAAGAGAACATGCTGATTCCAGGCTTAGGTCCTGGCATGATGCGTCTGAGACCTGAAAACAAGCGTAAAGAAAGTGGCTTTGCGTCTGCACGTTACAGCCTGCGCTATTCGACACCCCTCGGAGAAGGCTGGCGCTTTCTTACGCAGATGGATTTGTCCGGTACTGGAAACTTTGAGACGAGTGACTTTAATACCCTAGTGGGTGATCTCAGTGTTGGGGTTTCCAAACAAATCGACAGCCATCGGTTTGTCGTGAAATTACTCGCACAAAACTATCGGTTGCGAGGTGACAGCTACCGTAATACAGTGGGTATGCTGGGGCAATATACGTATTCGTTGTCGAATAACTCAGAAATCGGTGCCTGGGCTCAGTACACACGCTTGAACTACAGCAGCACCACACAAAACCCTAATAACGGTCTGCGTAACGCGCATCGGTATGTGGGTGGCCTCACTTGGTGGCAAGGTGTGTTGAATGACAGAGGGCTTGTGTATGCCAACGTGTATGGTGGTGCCCAAGAGACCGTCAACCAAGGACCTCTAGCAAAACATTACAGTTTTGATCTGGTTGGTGCGCGTCTAGGGATTCGGTATCTGGCGATGCCGCAATTGCAACTGAATGCGAGCTTCGGGATTGAAGATCGGCATTATCGAGGCCAGAATCCTTTATTTCTTAAAAGTCGCCAAGAAACTTTCTATGACGTCAGCTTGGGAGCAACTTGGTCAATTAACCGAAAACTCTCGATTCGTCCTCAATACAACTACAACAAGAGCAGTTCGAACATGCCGTTGTACCAGTATGACCGCCATGTTTTTAGCATCAATTTGAGATACGAACTGTTTTGAAGCGATTGGATCGCCTCAGTGAAATAAAGAATGGGTGACCTTATGTGGATTCAAAAACGCTTAATGACTGTGCTCATCGGCTCAATCGTGGTGACGGCCGGTGCATACGCGCAAACAGACCCCGCAGCTACAGTGCATTTTGTGCGCGGTGATGTCACGGCGATTATGTCAGGGCAAGCTGATCGCGCACTTCAGAAGTCAGACCGGATTTACCGCAAAGAACGTATTGAAACGGGTGATCAATCTCGTATTCAGATGCGATTTACGGATGGCGGTTTAGTCTCGTTAATGGCTGACTCTGTCTTTGTAGTGGAAGACTATTTTTACAAAGAAGGGGAAACCGAGACGGCGATCTTTGGTTTGCTCAAAGGCGGATTACGTACAGTTTCAGGCGCAATTGGTAAAGTCCGTCATGAAGACTATCAACTCAAAACACCGGTTGCCACACTGGGGATTCGAGGCACACAATACACCGCTGTTTTATTTCCTGCAGATACGTTACGGGTTCATGTGGGTGAAGGACGAATCGTTTTGACCAACGATCACGGATCGTTGGACGTGCCGTCTGGCCATAGTGCTGAAGTCACGTTTGAAACAGCACCTCGTTTGTCTGAGGAGCCACCAGTTGATCTTGGCTTGGCACCCGCTTCTTCGCCTTCATCGTCTCCTTCGTCCTCACCATCAGCCCCAGCCTTGGCACAAGGTTTGGATAGTGACGGTGCAATGGGCACACAAAATGATCATCAAGATATCGTCAGTACCGACGGCATGATGATCCAAGACTTTGTGACCAGTGTGAGTGATCCGGGGACATTGCCAGGTTTTGATCCAACAGGGCCAACAGAAGGAGAATATCTACCCGGTTACGAGGGAGAATATCCACCCGGTTACGAGGGAGAATATCCACCTGGCTATGAGGGAGAGTATCCACCTGGCTATGAGGGAGAGTATCCACCTGGGTACGAGCACTGATACGACAGTCTAATAGCTTAGTCGTTATGGCGCGGCCTTTTGGCTACAAAAGTGTGAAGCGGCGTATCAAGCGACGCGCATTGTGTGTAGAACTGCCGGAACAAACAGCCCTCTCAAGAGATTCAGGTTTTCGGTGTTTAGTCTGTCTGTGGGCGATGTCGGTGCCGATGTCTCCTGATAGATCGGCTAACACTGTGTCGTCGTGGGGTGCCCTGCAAAATTATTAGTTGTGTGGCGACGATTATCGCAATACGATAGGCGTATTCGGGTTGTGCTCGTGTTTGTTTTCTGATCACACAAAAGGCGCGGCGTTCGGATCTGATGTGCGCGCTTGAATAGCCACTGTGTCACGCGAACCCTGCATTAAAAGTTATCTATTTATCCTCAATACAACAGCCAATTAGATCTAATTGGCTGTTGCATCACTAACATGATTTCAGTACCAATTTAATCAGAAGTAAGCTGTTTTGAAGCGATACGGTTGCTCTCGTAGATAAAGAGTAGGGAAACCTGATGTGGATAAGAAAGCGCTTGATGACTGTGCTCATCGGCTCAGTTGTTGTGACGGCCGGTGCATATGCACAAACAGACCCCGCAGCCACGGTGCATTTTGTGCGCGGCGATGTGACGGCAATTGCCTCAGGTCAGGTGTAAGCGTTGCCGCATCGGCGTGATGGTGCTACGCGTTAGAAAGCATCAAACTGTTGGGCATGATCAACTTTTATTTGTTTTAGAACATGTCCGCAAAAAAACTACAAACCCCTCAAGTCCGCAGCTACGACGAATGGTGCACGCTGGTGCACCAATACAAAGCAGAAAACACCACCATCAAAGCCTTTTGTCAGCAAAGAAAGATTGCGTATTCCACCTTTTGCAAGTGGCTATCTAAATTGCGTAAAAGCAGTGTGACCTCACAGCCTAGTCTGAACAATGCCATTCAGTCTGAAGCGCAGCCCAAGTCATCTGATTTTTTAGACATTGGTGCAATTAATTTAAACCAGTCATCGAGTCTGGAGTTACGGCTGGATCTTGGAGATGGCGTGGTTCTCACGCTGTCACGCCGCTGATGTTCTTTCCTGAAGGCAACATCCAGGTTCACCTTTACGGTCAGCCTGTCGATATGCGCAAGTCCTTTGATGGTCTGTACGCCATGGTCCGGCATGCGATGCAGCTGAATCCGCTGTCTGGCGCACTGTTTGTGTTTATCAATCGACGCGCCAATCAGATGAAGGTTCTGTACTGGGATCGAACCGGTTTCTGTATCTGGGCCAAACGGTTGGAGCGTGGCCGGTTTATTTCAAACTGGAATGAGATCACGTCTAGGGAGATTGATTGGACGGCTTTAAAGCTACTTCTGGAAGGCATTGAGCCCAAGCGTCAGAAGTTGCGATTCCGACTCCCAAAGGTCTAGGAAATAATGATCAAAACAGCAGAAAATAACGCATAAAACTCTTTCAAAAACAAGGAGATAATGGTATAATTTAGCTCATGAGTTCAGCGCAAAACACCGTCCCAACCGATTCGGTTTCCGGCACATTCGTGACCCAGGAACAGGTGGCTGAACTCGTGCAATCAAACCAACTTTTACAGCAGCAGGTTGAGGCACT
>NZ_JBMERD010000016.1:0-54740 GCF_048820935.1 Orrella sp. 11846 | reverse complement strand
CTAGGTGGTATTTTGTTTGTGTTCATGGGGCTGATCACCCCCATCGGGCACTTCTTTTCACTGCTGCCACTAAGCATCGGCTCGGCTGTGTTGTTTGCCCCTTATTTGCTGCTACTGAATTCTGCGTTGCGTTTTTTCCGGCAAATTAAGCTAGAGACATTGAATATCTATCGGGTGGCGATTCCATTGTTTGTTGGCATTGTGATCATGACACTGCCCGCCGAAGCCTTTCTGTCTATTCCAGATGTCATTCGTCCACTGGCCTCAAGTGGGTTACTCGTGGGGATCTTACTGGCTTTGCTTTTAGAAAATCTGATCGACTGGGATCGTTACGCAGAGCGCGCGTAATCAAAAAACCGTGACAAAGGGCGCGGTTTCTTCGCAATCAACCATGGTTTGAACCATTTTGATTATTTTGATTGGGCCTGCAGCATGGTTTCTAGAAGCGAACGTGCCACGCGGGCTTCATCAAAATATTGCTCATATTCCATGAGGCCTTCTTCCACCTCTGGATTCATCATGAGCTGTGCCGCAGCAGCGCCACCCAGCGATTCAAACGCGATTTCAACGGCGGCTTCACTCTCGTGCTCGACAACGGCTAATAACTCATGCGGACACGATTCTGTGGCCAGTCGCTCCATCATTTTTGCCATTTTTTGGCTGATGCGCGCACGATCTGCAGCGGTAAACGTTGAATAGGCGGCAATGGCTGGGTTTCGAGACAAACTCGCGTACATCCAGACCATCATGTCACGCTTGTCCCTTTCTGAAGTCGATTCGATGAGGCATTCGCTCAGCTTATCGGTGTACACACCAGACTGTGCCACACTAGACAGACTCAACGCACACAGTCCTAAAGCCGCAACCACTATACGTTTACGCATCATTGCCTCCGACCCAAAAGACAAGGCTGGGGCTTATTCTCACCACAGCCTATATTTGATGACTGAATGGTGATTCTGATGAATCAGAACCACACAATTTACTCTTCTTTATCCGCCAACGTCACGATGGCCTGTGCCCAGAGTACATATTTCAACTTTGCAAAATCACGAACCGTCTTGACGTTAAAAGCTGTTTTTAAATGCTCGGCATCATCTTCAGACAAGCCTTGTAATGCCCAGACAGGTGCATCGGCAATTTCTTTCAGAGTTTTATCTTCGAAAGCTTTAACAACAGCGTGGTTAATATTCATAAAACGTTCTCCTAAACAGTTTTGAAATAAAAATCACAATCATGTTGAAATAACCGCACAAAACTCTGATCACAACGCAACCAGAAAACCATTGCACAGTTACCACCAGACTATGATTAATTTATCATGCCAGTTGAGTAAAACGTCTAAAAAAACGCTGTTTACAAAAAAATGCTTAAAACATCACTCTCTCAGATAAACGCCACCCTGCTCTAACAAATTAAGCAGTGCAGTCGAAGGGACTGGTTCAGACAACACACGCACCTGAATACTTTGTGCCGTTTTAAGTAAAGCCGACAACAATTCGAGTCCACCCTGCGTGACTTGCGGCTCGCTCATAAAGCCACCCGCCACTTTCAGATAAGCCAACGGCAAGCCTTCCAAGTGCGCAATCACGTCCATATGCTGATTCACAGAACGTAAACCGATTCGCACACCTGCTTCGCGCAAGATGTCACTCATCAGGCCCACTTCAGATGGATAGGCCGATAACGCCCAGGCATCGAGTTCGACCACCAATCGTGACCATTCGGTTTGTGGATGCTCTGATAAAAACCCTCGAACCTTGTCCGCAAAATCATCTTCCAGCAGGGAAGGCACAGAGAAACGAATCACCAGCTGCCCTTGCTGATGACCCAGCCACTCACAGGCCAATTTGAGTGCTTTGAGGTCAAACGCCCCTGATAAACCCATGCGAACAGCCACGGGAAAAAACACAAACCCTGACAAAGGCGCTGCATCCGGATCATGCGGATTCAATAAGGTCAGGCTGGCATCATGTGTCTCAATAGGATCGCCCTGTATAGACACATAGGTTGTCAGCTGACACGACAGCTGAACAGAGTGATTGGAAAGCGCCTCCTCAAGACGTTGGCGCCATTTTGCGCCTGCCATCACCTGATCGTCATCATCAGCCGCTGCACTTTCAAGCAACAAGGTTTCGATTTCCCCATGGCCTGCACTTTCTGACTTCATAAGTGCATTATCCAGACGGGCAAACACTTCCGGCAACTCATTGCCCCGTTCATAATCGGTCATGGCAAACGCCCAGCGTGCCTGCAACCGTGGTGCCAGTTTGGCACTACGCGTCATCAACGCACGTCGCAATTCTTGCGCAAGCAACATCACATCCGGTCCGGATCCACCATTCATGAGTACGGCAAAGTCTGAGCCGTTCAAGCGACCAATCTCAACATTCAAGTCTTTAAAGCTATTGGCGACCTCTATCAGTAACTGGCCTGTTTCATACAACCATTGATCCACTTCTTGATGGGAAAGTGCCGCCGCAATCTGTCCCAAATCGCGCTGACGCGCCAAAAGAACAAAGCCCATATTTTGGTGTACGTCGGTGGTGTTTTTCTGATGATCCGCATCCGTACTTAAAGATCGGCGCAATTCGTTAATAAAGTAACGACGGTTGGGCAATTGCGTGACCGGATCTTGGTTAACTTCTATGGTCAAACTTTGGATACGAGCGGTGGCTTCCTGACGGCTTGCATACACACGCTCTCGGGCTTTCACGAGCACTTGTTCACGTGGTAGTAGATCAGCAATCACCGTCGAAGTCACAGGCGTGATTTCAGTACGACCTTCCACAATGGCATCGACTTGACGCGTAATTTCATGTCGCAAAGCGGTACGCATCCAGTGCACGGTGAACCACACAAAAATCGCCCATAAAACGCCTGTCAACAATCCCCACAACACAATACGCAATGTGGTTTGCCAGAGCGCTTCCCGGGCTTCGCTGTCGTCTGCAATCACAATCACCTTGCCAACCTGCATCCAGCCTGTCGAGACAGCGCGTTGAGCCAAAGGGGTTTCGAGTGGCAGCAATTGAGAGAACCAAGCAGGTGGACCGTCTTCACTCACAGCATGGCTTTCTCTGGAAACCAGAACCTGGCCCTTGGTATCGACCATTTCCACTTTTTTGAAACGACCTGAGTCAAACAGTGAGGCCACAAAGAGCGTATAGGTCTGAACATCCTGATCATCTGCACCTGCAATTGAAAGCGCCAGCGTAGTCGCAGCGTTTTCACTATCAGCGTGCAGCTGTTCATTCAGATATCCACGCACACCATAGGTGCTAAAGGCGACAGCAAATGTCAGAATTAACAGAATTGCAACGGTGACACTCGCCAAAAGTTGACGCAATAGAGTCATGGTTCAAATCCTCACAATGGGGGTGCTTATCACGGTTCAAATCCCTCTAGACGCATGCGACGCAGAAGGTCTCGCCAATGACCGATCCGGTTGACTGATTCTGAACCCGCAGAACCAGGCACATAAAGACCACCAGCGTTAAAACTAAACACTGGTTTTAAATCTTTACGTTTGCTTGCAGGCAAAATTCGTTTATTTAAATTATCTAAAATCAAGGGTTCTGCATCAGGTTCAGCGTAATAGCCCAACACCATATGCGCAATCCCTTTGGGCGTACTGCCCGGCAGCTGCGCACGAACATAAATAAATCTGAGTTTTTCTGGGTCAACGCCGAGATGAAGCAAAGAAAAATACTTGCCAATCACAAAATCTTCACAATCGCCTGCTGCTTTTGAGAGTGTTTCGATCGGTGTGGCCCAATAATCGACATCACCCCAAATATCGATATCTTCCGCACCCCGAACATGCTGATTCCAAAAACCATTGACCTCGCGCAGCTGATCAGCTTCTTTTTTATTCTGATGATTCGTGAGTGCGGTTAACCAGTTCTGCACCCGACGGGCTGCGTCTTGACCATATTCGGTCTGCGTGTATTGAACGATCGCAGGCGCTTCAAACTGCAGGGCCGCGACGTCAAGCGTCAGACTCAGAGCGCACAAAGCGATCAGAATCAATTTGACACAAAGACGTGCGAGATAGCGCGGTCGATTCATATTCGCTTTTAATCTGCCCAGCAACCCTGAAGGTTGATCATCAAGCCATGGCAGAACGTCGCTTGCAGACTGATGATCAATCCACAGAGTATGCCACCATATCCATGGTGACGGACGAACTCTGTTAGAAACCATCATGATCACGCTCGAGCAAAAAAGTGCGTCTTTTAACGAATACCGTGGACTCTCAAAGCGAGTGCCAAACGATCAGACACATTCAGCTTGGTAAAAACCGACGACAAATGCGCACGTACAGTCCGTTCCGTAATATGCAAAGCATCGGCAATGGCTTGATTGCTATGCCCCATTGCAGCACGTTCGGCCACAATTTTTTCTCTCGGACTCAATATCTCAGCCCAAGCACCTGCATCATCTTTGGGCACATGCGTGTCAATGCCTCGCAACAAACGAGCCAACAACGTCGGCCCCATCCAAACACTACCCTGCTGGACCGTCTGCAGGACCGTGCGCAATGCAATCGCTGGACTATACGCATGCACATAACCACGCGCCCCCGCACTGAGCACGGCTTTAGCCTGTTCATCTGTAGTCTGTGTTGTGGCGACAATGACTTTGAGTGGCTGAAACATTGTCGCAACTGCTGGGTCATCCCAAGCAGGCAAATCGGGTAAATCTGCATCGACCAACACCAGCGCATGTTCCTGCGCTTCCCATGCTTTTAAATCCTCGAAAGATTGACCACGAACTGCATGCCAATTTTTATTGTCAATCTTTTGCCAATGACGCCACAATGCATCATCGCGGGTCAACATCAGCACATCTGCCTTCAACATCCACAGAACTCCACTCAATTAACGCTCAGTAAAGGCGTTGGATTTAGCTCGCAACACCGGCTTGAGCAAATACTGCATCACCGTTCTTTTACCCGTCATAATGTGCGTTTCAGCAACCATACCAGGCAGAATAGGCAAACTATCATCGCGAACAAACGCATTGTCGGTACGCACTCTCACGAGATAAAAGGAATTTCCCTGTTCATCCGTAATGGTGTCTGCACCAATTTGTTCAACCACACCTTCGAGGCCGCCATAAATCGCAAAATCGTAAGCTGTAAATTTCACTTCAGCTTTCTGGCCGGGTCGTAAAAAACCAATGTCACGTGGGTGAATTTTGACTTCCAATAACAAAGTGTCATCTAACGGCACAATCTCAATAATGTCCTTACCCGGCTGAATCACGCCACCTAAGGTATTGGCCATGAGCGACTTCACGGTGCCATTGACCGGCGAACGAATCTCGGCCAAACGCACGCGGTCTGCCAAGCCAACATGCTCTTCACGCAAAGCCGACAAGCGCGATTTCACATCGGACAATTCAACGCGTGCCTGATTTCGCATGCTTAGACTCGATTCAACTAACTTGCTCTCAGCTTCAGCAATTGATGCGCGAATTCGCTCAAGCTGCGCGGCTGTTGATTTGGCTTCACCACACATACGCACTTTCTCACGACGCAAGCGAATCAAATCCACTTCAGACACCGCACCACTGCGCAGCAACGGCTCTGTCAGAGACAACTCTTGAGTTGTGAGCTCGCAGCTTTCAACCGCTTGTTCATGGGTCGCCTGTACTTCCAGCAATTCATTACGACGCTGTAACAACTGATCGGAAGCCTGATTAATCGTGGCCTGCATCTCTTCAGTTTTGGTTTCCCAAACGCGACGCTCTTGCGCAATCAACTCTGGGTTTTCTGCCAAAACTTCTTGCGGATCTTCAAACGCTTCATTGTTGGCCAGTGCTTTCAAACGCGCCGCTTTGGCTAGCAGTGCAAGACGCTCTGCTTTGTTTTCTCCAAGGGTTGAGAAAAACCGAGTGGGATCTACGCGCAAGAGAACTTGCCCTTTTTCGACGCGCTCACCCTCACGCACGAGAATCTCTTCCACAATCCCACCGTCCAGACTCTGAATGATCTGAACCTGACGTGACGGCACGACTTTGCCTTCACCTCGAACAACCTCATCAATGTACGCATAGGTCGCCCAAGCCACCAAAGCCACAATGGCGAACAAACTAATCCACAATAAAGAACGTGCCCCACGGGCCTGTTGCTCATCCAGTGTTTTATAGAGTTCATCCTTGTCGGCTTGTGTTTGACTGGATGTTTCACCAAACGACAGTGGATTTAAGCACCAAAAAGAACGCTGCCATTGAAACATTAGCCAGCCCTCCTTGCTCGTCCAATCCGACCTTCACGCAAGGCTTCGACCACTTGTGCTTTAGGTCCATCAGCCACAATACGACCACTGTCCATCACAATCAGACGGTCAACCAAATCAAGCAACGCGGTTCGGTGTGTGACCAGCACCATCGTTTTGTCTTTAGCTGCCTCTTTCAAACGGCGTTTTAAAGCTGCTTCGTTCTGGTTATCCATATTGCTACTGGGTTCATCCAGTAGAAAGATCGGTGGATTATTAATCAATGCACGCGCCACAGCCACTGTCTGGCGTTGTCCGCCTGACAACGAATCACCGCGTTCACCAATCAGCATGTCGAACCCGTCGGGATGGGTGGCCGCAAATTGATCAATACCAGCCGTACGGGCTGCTTGCAGCATTTGCTCATCGGTGGCAAACGGTGCGGCCATCAAAATATTCTGCTTTAACGTGCCATAAAACAAAACTGGATCTTGAGGCACATGTCCGATGGAGCGACGCAAATCTGCAGGGTCAATCTGCTGAATATCGATCCCATCGATCAACACAGCCCCTTTGGTTGGCGCATACAACCCTAAAATCAATTTTTCTAGAGTCGTTTTACCGGAACCGATACGTCCGATAATGCCGACCTTTTCACCGGCCTTAATGGTTAAGTTGACATCCGACAGGGAAGCTTGCTCCACATTGGGATAAGTAAAACTCACATCACGCAGTTCAATCGCCCCCTCAAAACGCGGACGTTGCACAAAGTTGCGCTCACGCGGTCTTTCAATGGGCATGTTCATATAGCCATCGATCGACTCGAGTGACGTTTGGGCGTGCTGAAGTTGCATCATCAGACCCGCAACCTGCCCCAATGGGGCCAAGCAACGCCCGGCAATCATGGATGAGGCAATAATCCCCCCCATCGACAACATGGCATCTTGAACCAAAAACGTCCCGATAATAATCACCCCAACCGTCACCAGTTGTTGAGCAGATTGCACAAACGACACAGTACTCGAGGATAGGAGCTTTGTTTTAGAGCCAATTTGCGCTAAAAATTCTGTCGACGACTCCCATTTACGCTGAATTGAGCTTTGCGCATTCAGTGTTTTAATGGTCTCTAATCCAGACAAAGCTTCAACCAAAGTGGCATTGCGCTGCGCACTGGCCTGAAACGTTTCGGCAATCAGTTTTTTCATGCGCGCTTGTGTCACAAACGACACCACCAAGATTGCCACAATCGCAACCAAAGGCGGAATTACCAGATACGGTGAAATCCAGCCCAACACGGCTAAAAACAACACTACAAACGGCAAGTCAACCAAAGTCGTCATGCTCGCTGAGGCAATAAAGTCACGCACCGATTCGAATGAACGCAGATTGGAGGCAAACGACCCAACCGAGACTGGGCGGCTTTCCATGCGCAAATCCAACACGCGCTCCATAATGCGTGCGGATAGCTTGATATCAATTTTTTTGCTCGCCATATCGACCACATAAGAGCGTACAGTCGTCAGGACAAGATTAAAAATAATGACAATGGCTATCCCCGTTGAGAGGACCCACAGGGTTTCAATCGCGTTATTTGGAACCACACGATCGTAGACGTTCATGGTGTAGAGCGGAATCACCAACGCGAACACGTTAATCAGCAAAGCGGCGATCAACGCATCTCGGTAAAGTCGTTTATTCTCAAAAACAACTTTCCAAAACCAGTGTTTTCCATCGTCTTGATCCGTATCTTTTGAGCGTTGCTCAAAACGGAACAAAGGTTTCACAAAATAAACCAGTCCGGTGTATAGACTTTCCAGTCTTTCTCGCTCGATTTCTTCTTGTGCACCCGTCTCAGGAAATTGCACCACGCATTTTTGTTCATCAACGGCAAAGAGCAAACAAGCACGCTGGTCATTCAAAATCAAAATCGCGGGCAAAAGCTCCACAGAAAGCGACCCGATCTTGCGCCGCTGCATACGCGCACTCATGTGCGCACGCTCAGCGGCTCTAGGCAGCAAAGAAAGCGTTAATGCATTGTTCACCAACGGCAGACCCGCCGAAAGCTGCTGCGCTGAACATGGATGACCATGAAAACGGGTCAACTCAACCAGACAAGACAGCAACGGATCGTCATGGACTAAATGTAGAGGTACATCATTGAGCGTCTCGGAATTCTTGTTACTCACAGCAGGCCTTCATCCTCTTCATCTTCGATCAAATCCAAAGCATCGCGAAGTCGTGTCCGTGCCTGCTTACGCTGCGAGAGCTTTTGCAGCGCATCGGCAGGCAAGTCCGTCAAACGTAACGTGCCGTTCGAAACAAGTACATCAATCAAATCTTCGAGGACTCGAATAAATTCAACGTCGAGTTCCTGAAAGCCTTGATTCTCATCTTCTCGATTGTCTGTCATGCACGCCTCTGCTGTGAGCTAATTCCGAACTCAGTTTTGAGTGATTGGTTCAGTCTGCATAATGATAGGTGGCTGCATATTGTCACGATACTGGACACGCACGGGTTTGAGGTTCGTCGTATCGGGCAAGGGTTGAGCACACACGTCAATTGCTTCTGACGGTAAATCCAACTCACGAAACTCAGAAGGTTTCTCTTCATAAGGCTGAGCAACTTTCAGGGCTGGCAACAACTCATGCGACAAGGTCAACCAATTCATCTGAACCTGCTTCAAATTATATTCTGCATCCACGAGCGTGCGACGCGCATCAAACAATTCGTTTTCAGTATCGAGTAAGTCGAGTAAAGAACGCTCACCGATCTGAAATTGCTGCGAATAAGCATGTCGCACGCTTGATGTCGAACGCTGGTGCTGGCGCAAAAATGGAATCTGCTCGTTTAAACGCGCCATGTTATTCCAGGCAACAGACAAATCTTGCTGCAGATTGCGACATGTGTAATCACGTACATCACGAGCAGCATAGGTTTGTGCGACCGTTTGCCTGACACGGGCTCTGTCGGAACCACCACGATACAAGTTCATCGACACAACCAACTCAACGTTCGAACTGTGTGCATCGCGATAAATATCATCGGGCTTGCCACGGTCTTTACCGGTTGCAGCGCGAAGCTCAGCGGTAGGTGAAAACTTACCGCGTGCGGAATCGACACCGGCATCAGCTGCTTGGAACAAAGCTTGTTTAGAGAGCAAGCCGGGATTATTACGCATGGAAGTTGAAAAGTTTTTCTGTCCACGCACAATTGATTTGGAGACATCACCCACAGGCAACAAAGTATCGGCAGGCATCAAACCGACAATACGACGGAAACGTTCGGTCACGTCATTCAGATTGCCATTGGCTGCCATCAGATTGGATTGTGCCAGTGATAAACGCCCCTGCGCTTGGGTCCTGTCTACACCTTTGCCCACACCAGATGCACTGCGCTCATTGAGCTGACCCAAAGTTCTCTGATGAACTCGGTAGTTATCTTCGGCGAGTTTAACTTGCTCACGGTAGCGCTGCACATCCAAATAAGCCATCGCCGCTTCGGACGCGACTTTATCCACGGTCGCTAATAAATCGAAATATTCCGCGAGCTTCTCAAAACCCAACTGCTTAACATCATTCCAAGTCGAGAAACCATCAAACAATAATTGCCTTAATTGCAAGCTATAACCATGACGTGACCAGTTTGATGAACCGGCATTCGGACCACTACCGCTGCCACGCCATTCTTGACCGACCCAGGCGCTGGCATTCACTTCAGGCAACAAAGCGCCACGACGAACTTTCTGACCTTCGAGTGCCGATTGAAAGTCATGAAACTGGGCTCGGATCTCAGGGTTAGACAAAACGGCTTGTTGAACCACTTCCGTTAAATTAGTTGTGGTTTGTGCGTGGGTCAATTGCGCTGCAGATACGGCCAGTAACGCAGACATTAAAAGTGTGTTTTTCATAACAACTGCAGACTCCAACTCAATACCAATATTTGGAATTTGTATGAGATTGATAAGTATCGATTTATCGCTCACAAAGCATCAGAACAAAGACAATTCTTGCAATCAAAATGACTTACTTCAGTTTTAGCGGCTTACACAAGTTTGTGACAACAGGAAAATTGAATTCTGTTTGATTCAAATCGCTTTTGATCTTATTAGAACGAACTTTGCAGACCAGATTTTACAAACCTTAAACTACATTTCATCTGACGCAACACTGGTTTTGATTTAGAGTCAAACAGGAATTGTCATTCAATTGGATCAAGGATTGCCTAAACGAACGCATCAAAATGTCAACATATCGGTTCAAACTGAACCAAAAATGCTGAACAAATCGACATAAACCACGAGTCATTAAACCGCCTATGGTCTCGTCGTTTTGATTGAAACGAACTGTTTGTTGAGATATTGCTCGTACGGATGAATTTGACCTAAGAGTCCAAATCCGTACAGAAGCTAACTTGCAGTGTTTTTTGATAATCGGCCGAGCCGAAAAAGAGAAGAAGTTTTTCATGTGGCATTACGCCTTACAGATTGAACACAATGCAACAACTTTGTGTTCGGCAGGTCGGAGCCGCCAGCTTCTGACTGGTGTTCTTGGAGCATAAACCTGCGTCTGAAAGACTTATAAAACCCGATAAGTCTGGCGACATTCTATCGAAAGATGTTCTACGTGTCCAGCTATTAAACCCACCTAAGCATAAACACAACACCATTATTCTTAGTAATAGTCCAATAAAAAATCCCTACGAAGTTTCCGTCGCAGGGATCTGTATTTGGTAGGCGGTATTGGAGTCGAACCAACGACCTCCACGATGTCAACGTGGCGCTCTAACCAACTGAGCTAACCGCCTGAAGAACATAACTATAACAAATCAAAATAAAGAATGCAAGCAGCCTTGAAACAACACATGCGTCGCAGCTTCAAAGTCGCATGGATGCTTGATGTACAGCACTTGCAAAGCGCTGCATTTTTTGAGCAGACTTCACACCAGGACTGTCTTCAATCCCACTACTAACGTCCACAGCCCAGGGCCGTAACTGTTCAATAAATCCACCCACTGTATCAGCCTGCAATCCACCCGACAAAATCAAAGGGCGTGCTTCTGGATTTTGCGCAACCTGCATGAGTAGGTTTTGATCAAACGCGTGACCACTACCACCATATGCCGGTGTAAAGCTATCAAACAACCAACCACTCGCTTTCGGGTATTGCAAACAAAACTGCTCAATTTCCGACCCAGTCTCCAAACCCGGTGCACCTACGCGAAACGCCTTCAGATAAGGCCAGTCGAATTGTTGGCACATTTGCGGCGACTCATCCCCGTGAAACTGTAAAAGTCCGGGATGCATCTGCTCGATAACTTCTTGCACAAACTCCGGCTCAGGTTCCACAAACAAGGCCACAGTCGTCACAAACGGTGGCAAATTCGCTGTGAGTTCACGCGCTTGTTGCGGCGAGACATAACGTCGACTTTTTGGATAAAATACAAAGCCCAACGCATCCGCACCGACCGCAATCGCTTGCGCCACATCTTCTTGACGCGTAAAACCACAGAACTTAAGACGCGTGACAGGTTGCCCGATTGTTTTTTGTGTCTGATCCAACGTAAAGTCTCCTAAAGACTAAATAACTTTCAGGATTACAGCGCTAATAAATCATCCGATTGCGCAGGCATTGCAATCAATTCCTGCGGATACGTCACACCGGTCAAATATAAACCAGCTGCTGAATAGGTCGGAGCTGCCAAAGTGCGATCACGGGCGTTCAAAATACGCTCAAAATCTGACAAACTGCGTCGTCCATGACCAACGTACACCAACTCGCCCACTAAGTTTCGGACCATGTGATGTAAAAACGCATTGGCCTCAAATTTCAGTGCGAGTAATTCGCCACGCCTGTGAATCTGAATTTGATACATCGTGCGTACCGGACTGGCGGCCTGGCACTCTGATGACCGGTAACTTGAAAAATCATGCTCACCCAACAACAGATTGGCAGCTTGTTGCATGACGGTTTCATCAAGCGGTCTAAAACACCAGCCAGCACGGGTCTGCCACAACGGGTGTCTATGCGCACGGTTCAGAATCAGGTAGGTATAACGACGACGTTGCGCAGAAAACCGCGCATGAAACTCTACTGACACAGGTTGCGCCCATTGCACCGCAATACTGTCAGGTAAGTATCGATTTAAACCACGTATCCATGCATATTCAGTGCGCTCAAACGGTGCATCCACATGCACAACTTGTGCTAAAGCGTGTACACCCGTATCCGTGCGTCCCGCGCAAATTGTGGGTAACGGCTGACCTGCAAACTGGTGCAAAGCATTTTCTAGCTGATCTTGTATGGTCTGCCCACCCGGCTGGGTTTGCCAGCCGCGCCAAGACGAACCATCATAAGCAACGCCCAACGCAACACGCTGCATTGGGCGACCATCCATTCTATCCGACACAGCCCCTTCTATCACGATGGTTTCTGGTCGGCCTTAGCTTGTGTATCAGGGTCTTGAGGCTCATCAAGATCTAGATTGATTTGACTCAACTTCTCTTCAAACGCTTTGGCCTGCGCCACATCTTGTTCTGGCTGAGCCTGACGGGCAGCTTTTGAGCGAGTCGCAGCTGCAAAAAGCAAAGCAAGTAACGCCAAAATTAAAGCGCCAGTCGCGAGCATGTTGTCAGAAACCCACTGACGAACCTGCTCAACCGGACTGTCTGAAGCAGATTGTTGTGCTGTCGTTGATGCATTTGAATCAGGCGCGGCGTCTGCCAAAGCCCGTCCAGATGTCCCCTCACTGGCTGGTTTTGCGCCATCAGCCTTTGATGGCTCTGAGGACGATGCAGAAGCAGATGCGGACGCACTATCCGCCGATGATGTGCCTGAAGATGTAGTCCCGGTCGATGAAGCATCTGCCAAAGCCTGTCCTGATGCATCACCTGTTTTTGCACCTTCGGCCCCGACTCCCTCAACGCCTGTCTGACCCGATGTTGAAGCAGAGGCAGAGGCAAAAGAAGAGGAAGGCGTATTCGTGGAAGAAGACGCATTGGAAGAAAGCGAGGCGTCAGCGGCACCTGACGAAGTCGAAGCACCCCCTGCTGAGGTACTTGCTGAAGCACCGACTGCACTTGAATCTCCCGCAGCGCTTAAATTGTTTGCTCCGGCTTGTGCCTGACCTTTTGTCGTTGAGGTCGTGGGATCTGCCAAACCAGCGGCGGCCAACGCACCTTTCAAAGCCGCAACGTTTCTCTCTAGTTCAGTGACTTGGTCGACCAGTTCCTGACGTTCCAGTGACGCACTGACAGCCTGATCTGCTTGCACATTGGCTTGATGGGCAGGACTCGACTGATCAGCAGAGGTCAAACGAACTTTGTCACGAACCGCGCCGGCTTCTTGAACTTGGCTTTCTGCTTCAACTGTCCCTGTGGTTGATTGGGCAACAGGCGCACGTTGATCTTGACTAGGGATAACCTGCGTACCGGTCGCCGTACGTCCTCGCCCACTCTGAAACGCTTTCAGATGGGCCTGGAATTGCGCTCGCGCAAATTGCCGATCAATTTGTTTGACGTCGTTTGCAGATGGGATGCTCAGTGAACTGCCGGCTTTGAGCAAGTTCATGTTGTTCGATAAAAAGGCTTTGGGGTTCAGCGTATACAGAGCCCACAATGTTTGATAAACATCGGCACCCGGTGTGCCATATTGGCGCGCAATATCAAACAAGGTATCGCCACGCATCACATTATGCACGTGACCGGATGTGCGAACACCCTGAGCTTGATCAAATCCTGGTGCAATCATGCTGGATTGAATTCGGCGACTGGTCGTTGCGCTTTGCAAATCCAAGAGCACATCAACCACATTCGAGCTTGGCGCACTCGGTGCACGCAATTCAATAAAACGCGTCTGACGGCCCTGACCCGGCACAATCTGTACTTGGATTGTATTTAAATCAGCCGGTGGTGTAAGGCCTGCCTGAGTCCACTGCGCAGCATCAGCAATTCGCACACTCAGGGCTGATGCATCTTCTGGACTTAAGTCACGGACCGGAATCATGACAAGCAAAGGCTCACCCGCTTGTGATGCCAAATGGGCGCGTCCTACTTCTAGCGCAGCTGCACTCGTGGACACCCCAAAAGCCAGCGCTAGGCTCAGTGACCATTTCAGTGTGCGCTTCACGGTCGTCTGTTTGAAGCCATGGGTTGTTTGTTTTAGGACTGCCTGTTTCTGTTTATTAAGCGCTTGCACCATATTGTGCTTATTCATACGACGACCACCAGAAATAAAGAAAAATTTGTCATTGATGACAAGGATGTTACAACACGGCTCGACACCCTTCACAACGAACAAGAGCGTGCTCTAAACACGCTCGCTCCTGTTCTATTGACAACGCGTGTTTTACAGACGTTGCAACAAAATACCCAACATGCGGCGCAATGGCTCAGCAGCACCCCAAAGCAACTGATCACCCACGGTGAAAGCACTCAGGTATTGCGGGCCCATGGCCAGTTTACGCAAACGACCCACTGGAATATCTAACGTGCCTGTGACAGCAACGGGAGTGAGTTCACGCATGGACGCTTCACGTTCATTCGGGATCACTTTGGCCCAATTCGTGCCTTGTGCAATCAATGCTTCGATCTCATCCAATGGCACATCACGGGTGAGCTTAATGGTCAAAGCCTGACTGTGGCTGCGCATAGCACCAATCCGTACGCACAAGCCATCAATGGGAATTGGCGCTAAACCCGCTGCGCAACGACCCAAGATTTTATTGGTTTCAACACCTGCCTTCCATTCTTCACGGGACATGCCGTTACCCAGATCAGAATCAATCCAAGGAATCAGGTTACCGGCCAGAGGCACTCCAAAGTGGTCTGCTGGCAAGCGATCACTTTGTTGAATATCCAACACGCCACGATCAATATCAAGAATGGCGCTCGCAGGATCTTTCAGCCCATCTAAAACTTCTTGATTAATCAGACCAAACTGAGTCAGAAGTTCACGCATGTGCTGCGCACCACCGCCGGAAGCGGCCTGATACGTCATGCTGGTCATCCACTCGACCAAACCGGCTTTAAAGAGACCTGCCAGACCCATCATCATGCAAGAGACGGTGCAGTTACCACCCACAAAGACGTTTTGACCTTTGTCGAGTGCGGCATCAATCACATCACGGTTCACCGGATCCAGCACGATCACACTGTCGTCATCCATGCGCAAGGTACTAGCCGCATCAATCCAGTAACCTTTCCAGCCCGAATCACGCAGTTTTGAATAAACCGCCGAGGTGTAGTCGCCACCCTGTGTGGTCACAATAATGGGCAGAGCACGCAATGCATCCAAATCATAAGCATCTTCTAGTGTGCCTGCGCCAGCCCACTCAGGTGCGCGACCACCCGCATTGCTTGTTGAAAAAAAGACTGGATTCAGTTTGGCAAAATCCTGTTCCTGCTGCATGCGTTGCATGAGCACAGAACCCACCATCCCGCGCCATCCTACAAATCCGACAGAGTGCTTCATTCCATTTCCCGATTAGTTGCGTGACAGACAGGTTGAGTTCCTATCTGTCGTGATAAAGAGACCTCTATCATAACGCCGCTAGAACCGCATCCCCCATTTCCTGTGTACCGACCTGTTGCATTCCTGCTTCAGCGATGTCGCCCGTGCGAATACCATCTGCGAGAACTTTTCTGACAGCATTCTCAATACGGACAGCTGCAGCCTCTTCATTCAAGGAGTAACGCAACAACATGGCAGCTGACAAAATGGTGGCCAGCGGATTGGCTTTGTTCTGACCTGCAATGTCGGGCGCAGAGCCGTGAATGGGCTCATACAAACCCTGTGAGGAGGCATTCAAGGATGCCGATGGCAACATACCAATTGAACCCGTCAACATCGCAGCCTCATCGGACAGAATGTCACCAAACAGGTTTCCGGTCACAATCACGTCAAATTCACGTGGCGCGCGCACCAATTGCATGGCCGCATTATCCACATACATGTGTGACAACTCGACATCTGGGTAATCTTTAGACACTTCGATCACCACATCACGCCACAATTGAGATGTTTCCAGCACGTTGGCTTTATCAACACTGCACAGCTTGCGATTGCGCTTTTGTGCAGCCTCAAAACCGAGCTTTGCGATACGACGAATCTCGCTTTCTGCATAACGCATGGTATCGAAACCTTCGCGCTCACCTTCAAACGGACCTTCACCTGCGGTGCGCAGACCACGTGGTTGACCAAAATAAATATCGCCTGTCAGTTCACGCAAAATCAGAATATCCAGTCCGGACACGATTTCAGGTTTGAGTGAGGACGCGTTCGCGAGTTCAGGAAACAACATGGCTGGACGCAAGTTAGCGAACAAGCTCAACTCTTTTCTGAGACCCAAGATGGCTTGCTCAGGACGCAACTCACGAGCCAATGAGTCATATTTCCAGTCACCGACAGCACCAAACAAAATGGCGCTGGATCGTTTCGCCAGATCCAATGTTTGCGCAGGCAGCGGATGACCATGCGCATCGTACGCTGCCCCACCGATAGGGGCCGTTTCCATGGTCAAAGGCAATCCCAGTGCTTCCAGGACACGGACAGCTTGTTGCGTAATCTCTGGACCAATCCCATCACCGGGTAAAACTGCAATCAAATGACTCATGAACGAACTCCAACGGGTTGCACATCTAACCAGGCATGCTTGGCAAGGCGCTCAGCCTCAAAAGCACGAATTTTGTCTGCATAGGCCAAGGTACGACCAATGTCGTCTAGGCCGTTCAACAGACTTTCCTTACGGAAGGCATCAATTTCAAAAGAAAACGCATCACCAGACGGTGTGCGCACCAGCTGCTCAGGCAAATCAATGGTGAGCTCATAGCCAATATTGGCATTCACCTCGTCAAAGAGACGGGCCACTTCAAACTCGCTCAAACGAATCGGCAACAAACCATTCTTAAAGCAGTTGTTAAAGAAAATATCGGCAAATGATGGTGCAATCACGGCTCTAAAACCAAATTGCAACAAAGCCCAAGGCGCATGCTCACGACTAGAGCCACATCCAAAGTTTTTACGCGCCAGTAAAACAGAGGCGCCCTGATAACGTGGCTGATTGAGCACAAAGTCAGGGTTCAATGGACGCTTGCTGTTGTCCATCCCGGGTTCACCGTGATCGAGGTAGCGCAGCTCATCGAACAAGTTTGGACCAAAGCCTGTGCGTTTAATGGATTTCAAAAACTGTTTCGGAATAATCAGGTCGGTGTCGACGTTCTCACGATCAAGTGGCGCCACCAAACCTTTATGAATGGTAAATGCTTGCATAATTAACCTCAGTTGATGGAACGAACATCGACAAAATGACCGGCAATTGCAGCGGCAGCCGCCATCGCAGGACTCACCAGATGTGTGCGTCCACCCTGTCCCTGACGTCCTTCAAAGTTTCGGTTGGACGTTGAAGCACAACGCTCACCCGGCTCTAGACGATCGGCGTTCATCGCCAAGCACATAGAGCAACCTGGCTCACGCCACTCAAAACCAGCTGCCAAGAAAATCTTGTCCAGACCTTCTTTTTCTGCTTGGGCTTTCACCAGACCAGAACCTGGCACCACCATGGCTTGAATCACGCTGTCGGCCACCCGCTTGCCTCGTGCAACCGCTGCAGCTTCACGCAAATCTTCAATACGCGAGTTAGTACAGGAACCAATAAAGACCTTATCAATGCGAATCGAGGTCAAGGGCATATTGGGTTCCAGACCCATATATTCCAAGGCACGCTCAATACCACTGCGACGAACCGGATCTTTCTCTTTCTCAGGATCAGGTACGCGGGCATCAATTGGCAGCACCATTTCGGGCGATGTCCCCCAGGTCACTTGGGGTTGAACATCGGCTGCATTGATTTCAACAACTGCATCAAAATGCGCACCTTCATCTGAAGTCAATGTACGCCAGTACTCGACTGCGGCATCCCAGGCTGCACCAATCGGTGCAAAAGGACGACCACGGAAATATTCAATCGTTTTATCGTCGACCGCCACCATGCCGGAGCGGGCACCCGCTTCAATCGCCATGTTGCAGACGGTCATACGACCTTCGACGGACAGATCACGAATTGTGCTACCGGCAAATTCGATGGCATAACCTGTGCCACCCGCCGTACCGATCACACCAATGATGTGTAGCACCAGATCTTTGGCCGTACAGCCTTCAGGCAATTGACCTTCAACCTTAATGAGCATGTTTTTGCTCTTTTTGGCCAACAGCGTTTGTGTAGCCAGAACGTGCTCAACTTCTGACGTTCCAATTCCATGCGCCAGCGCACCGAAAGCACCATGGGTACTGGTGTGCGAGTCACCACAGACCACTGTCATACCAGGCAGCGTTGCACCTTGTTCAGGCCCAATGACGTGCACAATCCCTTGGCGCAAATCATTCATTTTGAATTCGATAATGCCGTACTCTTCACAGTTCTTATCGAGTGTATCGACCTGAAGACGAGAAATCGGATCATCAATGCCATCTTCACGATTCACAGTGGGCACGTTATGGTCAGCAACCGCTAGGTTGGCACTGACTCGCCATGGCTTCCGATTAGCAAGCTCTAGACCCTCAAACGCCTGAGGACTCGTCACCTCGTGTAGGAGATGGCGATCGATATAAAGAATAGCGGTACCGTCTGGTTCCTCATGCACAACATGTGCATCCCAGAGTTTGTCATAAAGTGTTCGTTTCATTATTGCTCAACCGTGGATAAAGTGCTCAATGCTTGTGATTATCTGTACGTTTCAGACACCTCAAAGAGGTGAATCACAAAACTGTAACCGATTATGCCACAGCGCCTGCGTCAAACGCCGTGTACAAATGCCATGTATAAACGTCACACGCAACCATGCGTCGCTCTATCGTTAACTAATAGGTTAGGTCCCATCAGAGATGAGCTATCCGTAACCTGTTCTGCGGGTAGGCTTATTTGTTTGCGCAGTCTTCACACAAATTCCTAATAGATTGGATTGCAAGCAAAGAGCGTCGCAGTCATCAGACCCATGATTGAAGGTCGCAGACTCAATATATCGTTCTGAACCCACATTCAAAACCTACCCTCTTACTAATCTTCGTGGTTCACACAACCATCTGGAGTACTAGCTGTAGGTGGGACTGCCACTCATCGCTAAATGCGCTCGCATCGCCTCTTATTAATCGATTCTTAACGAAATTCATGGCATGCACAATAACTGAGCCATTCTTGACTTTTGCCATATTTAGACTTTCGATTAGAAATTGTCTTTCAATTAAGATCAATTATTTTTAATTCGACACTTTCGTCGCCTAAAAACTTTTCTGAAGCTTTGATGTTTTTATCAAAAAACATCAAAGCTCGCTGTAGAGCAAATCGACATCTTGAAATGGTTCAGTCTTGGGACCACGCTTCTGATCGAATACTGAGCTGGCTTGATCGACCAGAGCTTTCTTCCATTGCTCAACAACCGCGGGGTGTACGTTGTACTGCTGGCCGATCTCATTTAACGTATGTACCCCACGAATGGCCTCAAGACCAACCTTCGCTTTGAACTGTGCGCAGAACGTACGTCGCTGCTTCTTGACCGTCATATTTCCCTCCTCGGATACAGCTAAACTACTGTCCGAAAATCGGGAGCCACTACATTGGCCCAACTTTGCCCCAAGAATTTGGTCGTCAACCTTGCGCATATCCAAGGGTATGCAAACGTACTTTGCAGCGCTTCGCTAAGCCGCTATACCGCCTTTCCCTATGAAATTCTGGCCTTTTATCTCCGTCGCACAGTAGAGAATCGAATGGAAAACTTGGTGCCAATTACATTCATCCAGGTCGATGTCCCCAATCTATCGGGAAGCCTATTTCTGCCAGATCCACCCCTGGATATTTGCCAAACAGGGCTTTCAACTGTTTTGACCATTCCAGCGGTAGCCCGGTTTGTCGCAATAAGTAATTAATAACCGTTGCCACGGCATAGAACGATTTTGAATCGGAAAACCGAATACCTGCTTTGCGATAATCCTTGGGTGCAACACCAAGCGTTACACGGAGCAATTGCCCACTGTGAGCCACCATATTCCGTACAACTGTCAGGGTGTGAATCCACGATTCAAATACTTCAGTCGCATCCACGCTAAAGCGCCGACTGATTGCTTTGCGATCATCGGGATTCTTCAGAAACTGATAGGTTCTGGACCAAAGCCCAAAGGTCACGCACTCGCATACTAACCAACTGGGCGGAAGATATGGTTCGCTGTACCGCGAGAAATAATGCTTCACGAACGTCTTGTCGCGGGCTCGATCTACCTCACCCTCAATCTTCGCCACAAGCTCGGCTGCGCCCTGGCGCCGCCCTTGCCTGAACAAACTGCCATCCAGGAACCAATGCGGTGAATGCTTCAGACTCAGGTGGTTTGCCATCACGACCCGCACCGCGACTTCCATACGTTCGATGGCCATCATGGTGAGAGCGCGCAATTCTCTATCGAACTCGTAGCGACTGACAATCTGTTCGAACCGATAACCTGCGGGAAAGGTCTTCGTGACTGGATCGACCAGATGATGCCAGTACCCCTTGAGACGGTATCCACCCACGAAGCGCATGTAATTACGCGCTTGCTCGCGCTTGGCGTCATCCACCACTAATCCCTGCCGCTCCAGCTTCTGGAGAAGCTTCTCTGGTGACGATGCCGGCTTATTGAATGGAATGCAATTTATTGCCATATGCGTAATATAGACGCAAAAAACCCGCCTTTTGCACGTCTGCGTTAGCAGAACCTTACCCGAAGATAGGACGTGTGGCGGGTGTGTTGAGACAATTCTAAACCAACCACCTCTTCTCACGCAAACGACAGAAAGATCGACAGAAACTGGAGTCAAGCCGTTCGTGATATTGCCCCATTTTTCGTAGTCCTTAGCTCCAGAGGTTAAGCGACCATATGCGAACGCGCTCCTTTCCAACACGAATGCCTTATTGACGCAATGTATGCCACACTCTTGGCCAGCCATACTCACTTAGTCGATTACAAATCTGCCTTGTAGCGTAGAATTTGTCACTAAACTACCGATTCAACCACCACGCGATCAAAATTTAAATCCACAATTCGCTATGCCGCACGCGCCAGCACCACGGATTGGGGTGCAACCATTGCGCAAACCGACTGCCCTGTCGTCCATTGCGATGAACGACCAAATCCAATTAAACCTTGCCCAGATCCCAAGTGCAAACTCACCTCATCTTGACCTTGATCTTGTTTAGATTGCCAGGCAGCCACTTCGCCTCGAATGGCAACTGCATTCGGTCTGAACTCAGGGTTTGATTGAGCTTCTGCCATTTGCTCATCCGACACCACGTGCACAGCGGTGGCTTTACACAAGGCCCAGACTGACATTCCAGGTCGTAAATTAAACTGCTGTTGACTTTCTTTTGTGATGGTCGAACGCAGCTGTTGTTGTCCTGGCAAACGCAAACCCACTTGAATTAAGCCAGATTGCTCATGAATGGCTTCAACCTCACACAAAAGTCGATTGCGCATAGAGTGTTGCCAGCCCATGGACATGCTTTGTCCTGTTATCCCCTCTGATCCAAGATTCACAAAATCCATCAAAAACTGATCTCTAAGCGCTGCCCAGTGCGCATGCGCTTGCAACAAACGCTGACCCATTGGCGTCAGTTGTGCTCCTCCGCCGTCGCGTCCGCCTACATTGGCTTGCACCACGGCCACACCCAGCCTTTGTCGTAATTGATCAAGTGCTTGCCAGGCGGCTTTGTAACTCGTCCCCAATTCACGTGCCGCTTCAGAAATCGATCCGCAGCGCGCAACCGTTTGCAAGACCAGAAAACGCTGATCAGTCGCACTTTCTGACAAAACAGCCGACAACTGTGTCGTATTCAATACAGAAGAGTCTTTCATGATTTTCAAACCTTGTGACGTTCAAGCTTTGGATTTGAGCAAATTTAATAATTATGAAACAATACCGCTATTCTATATTGGAATAGCGGTATTTCAATGTGATGAATTAACAATCAACCAATTAAACGGGGAGACCTTGCATCATGACACGCTGGCTCAATTCAACATTGCTGCTCACACTGGGACTGATCTCTGCAAACGCACATGCGCAGTCTGAACCGCTTCAAGTTGCAGTCGCCGCCAATATGACGGCACCCATGCAAGCGTTAGCCCCACTCTTTGAAGCCAAGACCGGGCACAAGCTAGCCTTGTCATTTGGTTCAACCGGCAAGTTTTACGCACAGATTCAACATGGCGCACCTTTTGAGGTGTTGCTTGCAGCTGATCAAGCCACCCCAAAACGTCTTGCCCAAGAAAACCTCGCTAAAGCGGATACCGCTTTCACCTACGCGCTGGGTACACTGGTACTCTGGAGCGCTGATGCCAAACGCATCACACAAGGCGAAGAAATCTTAAATGAACCAGGCCAATTGCGCCTAGCCATCGCCGATCCCAAACTGGCACCCTACGGCAAAGCGGCTCAAGAAACACTGGAAGCTTTGAATCGCTGGGATCTTTGGCAAGGCCATATAGCCATGGGAGAAAACATCGGACAAACTTATCAATTTGCCGCCAGTGGCAACGCACAGTTAGGTTTTGTGGCGCTGTCCCAAGTCTGGGAAAACGGTCAGTTGCGTGAAGGTTCACTCTGGCGCGTGCCAACCGATCTTTACACACCGATTGCACAAGATGCCATCGTGCTCAACAAAGGCGCAGACAACCTGTCTGCTCAGGCATTTGTGACGTTTTTACAATCCGATGAAGCCACCAAAGTCTTAAAATCGTTTGGCTACCAAATCCCTAACAAACCATGACGATTGATGCAGCACTTTTGCAGGTGATTGGATTTACGCTCAAGCTTGCGTTCCTAACCACCTGCTGCTTACTTCTCCTAGCCACACCTCTTGCGTGGTGGCTCAGTCAAACTCGTTCACGTTGGCAAGCACCCATCAGTGCATTGGTTACGTTGCCACTGGTGCTACCGCCGACTGTACTTGGGTTTTATCTACTCATTCTGATGGGGCCACACGGTCCTGTCGGGCAGTTCACGACTTGGCTAGGGATTGGTCCACTGTCGTTTACCTTCACCGGACTACTCATTGGCTCGATCGTGTTTTCTATTCCGTTTGCAGTGCAACCCATTCAAAACGCCTTTGATGCCAGTGGACAGCGCCCTCTCGAAGTGGCTGCCACATTAGGCGCCAAACCACTGGATGCCTTTCTAACCGTGGCACTACCGCTTGCTCGACCCGGCTTAATGACAGCGGGGGTGCTGACCTTTGCCAATACGGTGGGTGAGTTTGGTGTAGTCCTTATGATCGGTGGCAATATCCCTGGTAAAACCCGTGTGATTTCCACAGAGATCTATCGCTATGTGGAAGCCATGGAATATGCACAAGCACACTGGCTCGCTGGCGGCATGGTGCTCTTCTCATTCGGTGTGCTCTTACTATTGGCACGGCTGCGTCAACACACGATTAGGATGTTTCGATAGTCGCAGTCAGTCATCAATTGTTTCGAGACCTTTGATCGCTTTCCATCGCTTTTGATCGGATTTTTATTTCGCTTCAATCGCGTATTTCTGTAAGGACAACAGCCTAATGCCAACCAAGGCCCTTCGTGTTCAAGTCAAACTTCAGCGAACACACTACACGCTTGATGTCGACCTCACTTTGCCTGCGCAAGGCATCACGGTGTTATTTGGTGCATCAGGTTGCGGTAAAACCAGTCTTTTGCGTTGTGTTGCTGGTTTAGAGAAACCGCAATCGGGGCTTATTGCGTTAGCCGGTCAGGCCTGGCAAGACACCGAGCAGCAGATTTTTGTACCAACCTGGCAACGCTCATTGGGTTACGTCTTTCAAGAAGCGAGCCTCTTTGCGCACCTGACTGTTCGTGACAATCTTCAATACGGTTTTGTGCGTGCTCAAAAACATCGTCAACTCACAGACGCCGCCATGACGCCTGATGCACTCATGACCCGTTTAGGGATTGATCATCTGGCCGATCGCTATGCCCATCAACTTTCAGGGGGTGAACGCCAACGCGCATCCATGGCTAGAGCGTTAGTCACTCAACCTAGTTTATTGTTACTTGATGAACCACTGGCGAGTCTAGATATTCGACGCCGCCATGACATTCTGGAATGGTTTCAACAATGGCGTGAAACACTCGATATTCCCATGTTGTATGTCACCCACTCGACTCAAGAGCTTGAAGCGCTAGCCGATCACGTTGTTGTTCTCGAGCAAGGCAAAGTCGTCGCTGAAGGTTCTTTGCAAACCGTCACCCAAAGTCGACAGACCAATTTATTACACGAATTGCGTGACACAACCTATCTGACTGCCACCGTTGATCCAGCAACGCTTAACACCAACAAACCGCTCAACACAACTGATTCATTGTTCCTTGCGCAAACGGAATTAGGCGTCATTCGTTTAAACCACTGGCCCAGTCAAAGAGCACAAACACGCCTCTGTGTGCGACCTTCACAAATCACACTCAGTCGCAAACCCCTGTCTAACATCTCTTGTGACAATGAATTGCAGGGTACGATCCAAACCATCGAAGCGCACCACAGCAATTCGCGCTTATACACCCTCACCCTGCTTTGCAATAACACACAGGTCCGTGCAGTGATTTCACGTGCGCAGTGCCAAACCCTCGGTTTTAAGTCTGAGCAGGCCGTGTTTGCCTATCTTCATGACACCGAGGTACTGTAAGCGAATCGGTTGCAAACCGCCTTTAAAGTACAGGGGGTCGTTCAGAGATTTGACCGTTCTGTGCGGTTTGACGCAGCAAATGATCCATGAGCACAATCGCGAGCAGAGCTTGGGCAATTGGTGTGGCACGGATACCGACGCATGGGTCATGGCGGCCTAATGTTTGGACCCGCACAGGCTCACCGGCTGTATCAATCGAATCGCGCTCAACCCGAATACTCGATGTCGGTTTAATGGCGATACGCACAGTTATGTCTTGACCTGTGGAGATTCCCCCCAAAATGCCGCCAGCATGATTGGTTCGAAACCCGTCTGGCGTGATTTCATCGCCATGCTCACTGCCTTTTTGCGTGATGCACTCAAACCCTGCGCCAATCTCAACGCCTTTAACGGCATTCAAGCCCATCATGGCATGTGCAATATCCGCATCGAGTCGGTCATAAATGGGTTCGCCCAAACCTGCTGGCACATTCTGAGCCACCACGTCAATGCGAGCCCCGATCGAATCACCTTCACGACGCAAGGCATCCATATAGGCTTCAAGTTCAGGAATCACTTTCGTATTAGCTGCAAAAAAAGGATTCTCTTCCACCACATCCCAAGACTCAAACGGAATCTCAATCGGACCCAATTGACTCATAAAACCACGAATCAAGACCCCATGGTGAGTTTGCAACCATTTCTTAGCAATGGCACCGGCTGCCACTGTCGGTGCTGTCAGGCGCGCTGAAGAACGTCCACCCCCACGCGGATCGCGCACGCCAAATTTCTTCCAATAGCCAAAGTCGGCATGCCCGGGTCGGAACTTCTCTGCGATGGCGGAATAATCTTTGCTACGCGCATCTTGGTTGCGTATGAGTAACGCAATCGGGGTTCCTGTGGTCACGCCTTCGTAAACACCAGACAGAATCTCGACCTGATCGGGCTCTTGACGTTGCGTCACATGGCGTGATGTTCCAGGGCGACGGCGATCCAGATCATGCTGAATATCTTCTGCAGACAACGGCAATCCGGGCGGGCAACCATCCACCACACAACCAATGGCGGGGCCATGGGACTCCCCGAAATTTGTGACCCGAAACAGACGACCCAGTGTATTTGCTGCCATATAATATCCTTCTATCCGCTGACCAGCCGACTTTTTATCGCTGACTCACCCACGCGGCCAGTATCAAAAACAGTCTGGATTATCGCACTGACGCGCCCTTAAAACGTGGCTCGCATTCCAAAAAGTCTGTTTTGATGCAATTAACCTGAAATTGATCTGAAATTTTGCTGGAAACGCTCCATCCATGTCACCTGTTTTTCAACGCTGGCTGATCCTAGCCATCGTCTCTGTCGCACTGTTTCTGATCGTAGTCGATGTCACAGTGCTCTATCTGGCACTGCCTGCCTTAACGCATGATTTACAAGCCAGCGCATCTCAAAAGCTCTGGATCGTCAATGCCTATGCTTTGGCCGTGGCTGCCCTGCTACCCTCAACGGGTACGTTAGGCGATCGTCTCGGACACAAACAACTGTTTGTCTACGGCATGATGGTCTTTGGTGTGGCCTCTTTGCTGGCCGCGTTTTCTCCAAGCGCAACTGTCCTAATTAGTTCGCGCGTCCTGTTGGGGCTGGGCGCAGCCATGATGATGCCATCAACGCTTGCCATCATTCGAATTGTGTTTGAAGATCCTCAGCAACGGGCGCTTGCCATCGGTATCTGGGCGTCTATCGCATCAGGTGGTGCAGCTGTTGGACCGATTGTTGGTGGATTTTTACTAGAGTATTTCTGGTGGGGTTCAGTCTTTCTCGTCAACGTTCCCATCATTCTCATTGCTTTACCGATTGCTTATCGCTTCATTCCAACCATTGCACGAAACCCGAACCGAGCCTTTGATGGGGTGGCCGCAATTGCTGTCATGATCGCACTCGTCACATTCACCTTAGGCATTAAAACACTCGGGAATTTTGCGCAAGAATGGCCATTGGGTATTTTGCTCTTGGTGATTTCTGTTCTGGCGGCCTGGGGCTTGCATGCGCGTCAGCGCCACACCGGGCAACCATTACTGGATTTTGCGCTTTTTCATCATCCGGTATTTCGGGCAGGTTGCGCCACAGCGGTTACTGCGACCGCCGTTTTACTGGGCATGGAGCTCGCCATCACACAGCGTTTTCAACTAGTTTATGAAATGAGTGCTTGGGAGGCGGGACTTTCGTTACTACCGATTCCTGTGTCTGCCTTTCTCGTGGGTCCAATCAGTGGTCATTATCTACATCGAATCGGTGTACACCGCACACTTTGGTTGTCTTTATTGATTGCAGGCGTGGGTTTTACGCTCTATGCACTCACGCTACACGCAACACTTGTTGTGCAGTTTGTTGGGTTTGTATTTATCGGAATCGGGATTGGTGCAGCCATGACAGCAGCTTCCAATGCGATGCTGCTGAACGCACCGCTAGAACTCAGTGGAATGGCTGCCTCCATTGAGGAAGTATCCTATGAAATGGGTGCTGCGCTAGGCGTGGCAGTCTTGGGCAGCCTGCTAATGGTGATCTACAACTTATCGTTTGACGTACCGGCAAGTCTGTCACTCAGTGCTGAACAAAGTGCCCAAATCGCTCATCACATCGACTCTGCGGTCGATGCACTGAAACACTTGACTGGAACTCAAGCACAAGCGTTGCGCCAGCAGATCAACCTAGCCTTTGATCAAGCCGTACTCTGGGTCACTTGGCTCAGTGCCGTAGCCTTATTTTTAATTTCAGCTTGGATTTATCGCTTACGTACAAAGAGCCAAAAGCTTCGATAAATCAGTAAGGAAAGTATTCAAATGCTTTATCCAATTTTCGTACACCAAGACGACAAAAGTGCTTACGGCGCTTCTTTCCCTGATATTCCTGGCTGTTTTACAGCAGCCGATAATATTCAAGACTTACCACGCTCAGCTCAGGAAGCAATAGAAACCCACTTCGGAGCAGACGACGATCCGATCCCTGAGCCTAGTTCTCCTTTTCAGTGGATCAATCATCCTGATTACCAAGACGGCGGGTTTTGGATGCTGGTTGATATAGACATTTCTCAGGTACGGTCTCGTGCAGTTCGATTAAATATCAGCCTCCCTGAAAATCAGGTCCAACGTATTGATGCCACAGCACGTCAGCGTGGGCAAAGTCGTTCTGCATTTCTCGCAACTGCAGCAGTCGATAAACCAAAGCCCGTTAATCAGCATCGCGTTCTAGAACTTGTAACTGACAAAGATGCTGAAACAAATTAAATCTGAGTTTTCTGCTTGAACATAACAAGTCAAAACCTCGATAACCCGGCACCAATCTAACGGCATTCAGTGACAGTTTAGGCGCTTGCGCCTATGATGCAACTTGTATTCCTAAACACAAGATCACAAAGGAAATCAAACATGAGTGACGTCGTTATTTACCACAACCCACAATGCAGCACCTCCAGAAAAACATTGGATCTGATTCGTGAGCAAGGTTTTGAACCAGAGGTGGTGCAGTATCTGAAGACCCCACCCAACCGTGAAACGTTGGTTGCGCTCATTCAAAAAATGAATGTGCCTGTGCGTGAAGTCCTGCGTGAAAGATGCGATCCTTATGTAGAGCTGGGTCTGGCCGATCCCAAATGGACTGATGATGAATTGATCGACTTTATGGTCGAACATCCCGTTCTGATTAACCGTCCAATCGTCATTACCGACCTAGGTGCTCGTTTGTGCCGCCCCATCGAAAGCGTGCTCGAGCTCTTGCCTAAATCGAAGTGAAACAAACCACAACAATTTACAAATGCGTTTAACAAACGCATCGAGTAATCACGCTCAATCATCATGATGAACAATCGCACTGTGATTGACATGGGGTCGATGGATTTTATCTCATCAGCCCCAGCAAACCTTTACTGAAGAATCATCCGATCTGAGGCCCGTGCCCCCTCAATAAAAGCCGACAAATAATCCACATCGTCATCAGATTCACGGATGCCTAAAAACAATTGCTTTTGTACACCCTGCTCACCCAATCGCACAGGGGCTATCGGTAATTTAGCGGCATATTCTTGTACCAGCCATTTGGGTAAAGCCGTGACACCTCGACCAGCAGCCACCATTTGCAACAAGATATCCGTGGTTTCAATGGTTTTAAACCGTGCCGGCATGATACCAGCAGGCTGTAAGAACAACGCAAAAATATCCAATCGATCTTGCTCAACCGGATAACAAATCAATGTTTGTGTCGCAAGATCTTCCGGCGCCACGTAAGACTTTTGCGCCAGCGGATGATCCAGCGCAGTCACGAGTACTTGTTCGTAATCAAACACCGGCTCAAACACGAGACTCGGTCTAGCCAGCGGATCTGGGGTCACCAACAAATCAATGTCGTGTGACAACAAGGCTGCCAATCCACCGAACTGAAACTTCTGCATCACGTCCACATCGACATCCGGCCAGGCTTGCAGATAAGGTGACACGATTTTCAATAACCACTGATAACACGGGTGGCACTCCATGCCGATGCGCAAGGTACCACGCTCACCCCGGGCATATTGCTCCAGGCGTGTCTGTGCCAGTTCTAGCTGGGGCAGCACCCGATTTGCCAGCGCCAGTAAATGTCGACCCGCTTGCGTTAAATGCAGTTGCCGCCCTTCACGCAACCAGATTTTTGCACCAGTGAGCGATTCCAGCTTGCGAATACTGTGACTCAGGGCTGACTGGGTGAGGAACAAACTCTGTGCAGCTTTCGTCAGTGACCCTTGTCGGTCCACTTCCCGAACGATCATCAAATGCATGCGTTCAATCATGTCTTAATCTCATGTATGAAGCTCATGTATGAATTTAACTCAACGATCTGTGAAAAAAGACCATTTTACTTCATGACTGTGCCTCTCTACCATGGAGTCCTTGAAATGACTCAACGATCACTGGAGCAATACAACATGGTCATCACGCACAACCTGGGCTATCCCCGAATCGGCAATCAACGTCAACTCAAATTTGCCCTTGAGTCTTACTGGTCTGGCAAATCGACCCTAGACGAACTCAAGAACACAGGTGCCGAGCTGCGCAAAGCGCACTGGCAACTTCAAAACCAACTCAACTGGGTCCCAGTCGGTGACTTTAGTTTTTACGATCAAGTGCTCGACATGAGTTTGACACTGGGTCATCTGCCCACCCGTGCACAAGGTTTTGAGGGGGATGCACTCGACAACACATTTCGGATTGCGCGTGGACGCACTGCCCCAACCACCAATGCTCAAGAAATCACAGCCGGTGAAATGACCAAGTGGTTTGATACCAACTATCACTACATCGTGCCCGAGTTTGATGCACAAACCCGCTTTAGCTTGAATGCCGAACGTTTACTCGCACAAGTCAAAGAAGCCCAACAACAAAACGTCGCAGTCAAACCCGTGATTATCGGACCTGTGACTTACCTGTTACTCGGTAAAAGCAAAGACGGCATTGATCGCTTAAGCTTGCTTGATCAATTACTCCCCGTTTACCAGACATTGCTCTCGACCTTAAGCGCTCAAGGTATCAGCTGGGTGCAGATTGATGAGCCTGCACTGGTCACAACATTAGATGACGAGTGGAAAGAAGCGTTTGAGCGCAGCTACGCCGCCTTGTCACGCTCGCCTGTCAAACTGCTCTTAACGACCTACTTTGGCACATTACTCGACAACCGTGAGCTCGTTACACGCTTGCCTGTCGCTGGTGTGCATCTGGACTTAACCTATGGGCATGATGATTTGGCTCCCTTAGTGGATGCTTTGTCTGCAGACACCGTCGTGTCACTGGGCGTCATTAACGGTCGCAACATCTGGAAAACAGATCTCAACGCCACACTAGACTGGCTTGAGCCCGTCGCCCAAAAACTTGGCTCACGCTTGTGGCTTGCACCCTCATGCTCACTCTTACATGTGCCAGCTGATCTTGGACAAGAAACGAATCTGGATCCCGAAGTTAAAACTTGGCTTGCCTTCGCACAACAAAAACTTGACGAGTTGCACACACTGGCCCAAGCCCTGAATCTGGGTCGGCAAGCGGTTGCTGGTGCGCTGGAAGATAACGCCCGCGCCATCGCTTCACGCAAGCAATCAACTCGCGTGCACAACCCAGCTGTCGAACAAGCCGTCCAAGCTTGCACAACTGAATTGGGTGCTCGCCAGAACGCATTTACTGAGCGTCACGCGGTGCAATCTGCCCAACTGACCCTGCCCGCTTTCCCAACCACCACCATCGGGTCGTTCCCGCAAACCCCTGAAATCCGTCAGGCTCGCTTGCAATTCAAAAAGGGCGAACTGGATGCCGAGGCTTATGAAGCGGCCATGAAAAAGGAAATTGCTTACGCCATCGAACAGCAAGAAGCCCTTGGACTCGATGTGCTGGTGCATGGCGAAGCTGAGCGCAACGACATGGTGGAATATTTCGGTGAACAACTCGATGGTTACGTCTTTAGTCAATACGGTTGGGTGCAATCCTATGGTTCACGCTGCGTCAAACCCCCCATCTTGTTTGGTGACATCGATCGTCCCAACGCCATGACCGTCCACTGGGCACAATATGCACAGTCACTCACCAACAAACCTGTCAAAGGCATGCTGACAGGTCCTGTGACCATGCTCAACTGGTCGTTTGTACGCGATGACTTGCCACGTTCCACAGTCTGCCTGCAACTGGCACTGGCCATTCGCAAAGAAGTTCAAGATCTAGAAGCGGCTGGTATCCAAATCATTCAGATCGACGAAGCGGCTTTGCGTGAAGGCTTGCCACTGCGCCAATCACAATGGGCTACCTATCTCGAATGGGCTGTGAATTGCTTCCGAATTGCGGCCAACGGTGTGCGTGATGACACGCAGATCCATACGCACATGTGCTATTCCGAGTTCAATGACATCATGCCCGCCATTGCTGCCATGGATGCTGACGTCATCACAATTGAGACATCACGTTCAGACATGGAATTGTTGCAAGCGTTTGATGACTTCCACTATCCAAACGATATCGGACCGGGTGTCTACGACATTCACTCGCCCAACATTCCGGATGAAGCACAGATCATTGCGCTCATGAAAAATGCCGCACAACGCATTGCACCAGAGCGTCTGTGGGTCAACCCAGACTGCGGTCTTAAAACCCGTCAATGGGCTGAAGTCCTACCCGCATTGAAAGCCATGGTCAGTGCAGCGCAAACTTTGCGCCAAGAGGCCACACAGGAAGCTGTTGAAACGGTATAAAACTCGTTAAAACCTTAAATCAGTATCAGAGAGTTCAAGCTCTCTGATACTGCAAGAAGCGGCCTTTAAAGGGTCGCGTTTTGCCATTTGTTTCGATGTCGTCTAATCGCTCATCATCCACCAGATGAAATCCGTACGTTTCCATGGACCGGTTGAGTGCAGTCCGATAGCCACGATTGGCATCCACTACCCACGCTTGGGCCTGCTGGTTAGCATGTCGATCAATAAAAGCCGCCACATCATCGGCCATGCCGCGCTCATAGAGCACGTCACTGGCAATCACTAGATCAAACCGTGCATCACTCAGAGGCTTAATCCCATCGGGGACAAATTGCTTGGACACATCCAAACCCCATTGTCCATGACGGTATCTTAGGCCACTTGGTAAATCATTTAAGTGCATGTTGGCAGACAGAAAACGTGAGGCCAACGGATGACAATCACTGGCCGTGACATTGGCACCCTGACTATGAGCCACCAAGCTAGCAAGCGCCAGACCACAACCGATTTCCAAGATGGTTTCTTTGTCACAAACCGGGCGTTGCGCCACACGGCTTGCGAGATGAATTGAACCTGGCCAAAGCATGCCAAACAAGGGCCACAACGCTTCACTAATCCCAAGCCGGGCCGCTTGCCCATCCGGATCCCAGTATTGCTGGCGATCCAGCAGTGTTTTTAAACGCACAGAACTTGCGCCAGGAATGGCGACATCTTTAAAACGAACTTGGTAGCCTCGATCAACGATTTCGTTTGCTTGTGTTGTTTGATCTGTTTGTATTGTTTGCAAACGATTCATCAGACTCGCGCTCGGAGTCGACTCAGAACTCATTTCGGACATGGTGCATCCACCTTTATCAGGTTTGCCTCACCACTGAAATGCCTGCACTCGACCCTCAAGCTGTCTAATGATCAGAAGGTTAAAAACGAGCCACAGACCGGTGAGAAACTGACTGACCCAAAATGGATCTGCAGACGTCACAGCCTGAACTCATTCTACACAAAACTATTCTTTAATCAAAATAATTCTGTTTATTTGCAAATATTTACGGCCAACCTTCCATCAATTCGATGTACCTAACTCACCTTGTTCGGCATAAGCCTGCGCCAGACGAATCCGCAAACCACTGTGACGCTGCACACGTTGGCGAATTGTTTGCACCACAATCTCGCGCGATCCAACCAACGTCAGTTGTTCACGAGCCCGTGTTACCCCCGTATACAGCAGCTCTTTGGTGAGCACCGGATTCGGTGTTTCGGGCATGACCAGTGCACAATGGGTGAACTCCGATCCTTGGGACTTATGCACCGTCATCGCAAACACGGTTTCAACGGCAGTCAGTCGACTTGGAGAAATTAAGCGCAAACCACTGGCTTGTCCACTGTCCGGAAAAATCACTCGCAAGGTTTTACGACCATCTGGCAAACGCACGGACACGGTGATGCCAATATCCCCGTTCATGAGTTGCAATGCATAGTCGTTACGCACGACCATCACAGGCCTGCCGTGATACCAAGTCTGCTCAGGCTCTTTCTGAAGAGTCCGGTTAAGCAGTACCTCCGTGCGCTGATTCAGTTCGACCACACCTTGTGGGCCCTCACGTACGGCGCACAGCAGCCTAAACGCATCGAACGACTTCAGTAACGCATGCCCCCAATCTTCAAACGCTGGACTGTGGGCTTGATCCGCATCGGTTGGTCGTTTTAAGACTTGTACAAATGACTGATAGCCCTGGCGAATGAGCGCATCAATCGCAGCTTGTGTTTCACTTTCTGATTCAGTGCCATCGAGCCAATGAACATCAGCCGGTGGCGCATCCAGTAAACTCAGAGCATCGTGCACACGCATCTCATTCATGGCACTGGCCAAGCGACCAATTCCTGAGTCCGCAGCAAAACGGTGTGAATGCTGCAACTTAACCACGCGCTGCTCCAGCGGATGGGTGCCACCTTGGGCATGTGCCACCAAACCGGTTTCATCGGTCAGTTCACGAAGCTGTTCAACCGTCTTGTCGCTATACAACACTTGATCGGCGTATTCACACAGCTCACCCAAGACCGCACCCGCTTCTACCGAAGCCAACTGATCCTTGTCACCCAATAAAATCAATCGAGTTTGCGGTGTCAGCGCTTGCATCAAGCTGTCCATCATGTCCAGATCGATCATTGAGGCTTCATCAACCACCACAATGTCGTATGCCAAGGGATTATCTTTGTTTCGCTTAAAAGCCCGAGTCTGGGGACGTGACCCTAAAAGTCTGTGTAGTGTGCGCACCTCACTGGGAATCGAGGCTCGAACGTCTTCTGGGACATTCAAACCTTGAATCTGATAAGCAATCGATTCAGATAAACGCGCTGCTGCTTTCCCCGTGGGTGCAGCCAACGCAATCGACAGCACTGACTGATGGGCTTGCAGAGATTGTTGTTGAAGCAATGCTAAAAGGCGCACCACGGTCGTGGTCTTACCCGTACCCGGTCCACCGGTAATGATGGTTAACGGTCCACACGCTGCCATGGCGCACGCCACTTTCTGCCAGTTCACTTCAGAAGACGGCTTCGCACCCGTTTCTGGAAAAAGTGCATGAATCGGGGCTCTTAAATCGGGTGTGACGTCTTCGGCGTATAGACGGCTTGCCAACGCTTGAGCCACACTTGATTCAGCCTGCCAGAGGCGATAGAAGTACAGTAAATCATCCACAAACACCAAAGGCTGCACCTGTTGATGTGGGTCTGTGGTCACAATGACATTGTCATGAAGGATCGTGCGCCACTGATCCAGTGAACGACTCAACCACCAATCTCGGGGAGTGAGTGTTTCTAAACTCGCGACGTCTGCCTCGACGCTATTCTCGTTTTCTTTTTCCTCATCATTCCTCCCTTCTTCTCCTTCTTCTTTCTCCACTTCTGGTGTCACCACCGGTGTAAAAGGCAGGTTGTGAATGACATTTTCTAATTCCAGGCAAATATGTCCACCTCTCAGATACCGACTGAGTAATGCCACCAAAGGAATGACGGGAGCGCTCGCCGGAACTTGTTTTTCTAGCATCGTGGCCAGTGCATAATCCATGGCATCAATCCAGCCTTGTGCTTGCCAAGTCCGGATCAGTTTGTGATTCGTCTCAACCATGGGTGTACTCCTGCGTTTCGTGCGCAAACAACGCATCTAACGCTTCAATCAATGCATACGGCAATTTATTCACATGCAAACCCTGAACCGGCCCATCAATGCCTCGTAAAAACATCCAAACCGCCCCACCCACATGTTGGTCGTAGTCATAATCAGCCAATCGGCTGCGCAGCAACCGATGTAAAGCCAAGGTATAGAGCGCATACTGCAGGTCGTAGCGGCGTGCGAGTATCTCTTTTTCAATTCGTTGTGCGGTATAGCCTTGCGCTTGATCGGCCAGATAGTTCGATTTGTAGTCAGCGACGTAATAGCGTCCCTGGCTCTCAAACACCAAGTCAATAAACCCTTTCATCTGCCCATTGATGATTTGTGTATTGATGGCGGGCCGATCTTCACCGGGCAAGACAAACTGTTTAATCAGGCGATCAAGCTCATGAGTATTGACCTCATGCACAGGTAAACGAAACTCCATTTCCGTCACGGATTGCGACAAATCATCCAGTCTGAACTCATCGCCACCCGGTAAATGAAATGTCATCGACAGCAGTGTTTGTAACCAGTCTTTTAGAAACTCAAACTGGTCTTCTAAGCCATCGCGCTCGCATTGCATCAGCAAGATTTCTAACGCATCTGACTGCGCCATTTGTCTAGAACGAGATCTCTCTAGAAGCTTTTCTAGAAGATCGTGCAGAAACGTTCCGTACTGCGCGCCACGTTTAAAGGCATGAATCCCTTCGAGCATTACAGTCGTTTCTGACGCTTCTGCTATCAGCAATTGCTCCACACTCTGACTGGTTTCAACCACACTGATGTCATCATCGACTGAGACTTGATCAGCCATACTTTCAGTCGCAAGTTCAGTGCTCATTGCAGAAGGCGGCAATGATGAGAACTGATAGCCTACAGAGGCAGCATGACTGGCAATTTGGCTATAAGAAGAAACCCACCAAGCTTTAAAATTCAGATTCGGTGCGGGTTCACACACCGCCTCAAAATCTAACTCAGGTGCTTGCCAACGCGCATGGGTACGCTCTGGTGAACTCAGGGCAAAGCCCAAGGTCTGTGCTCGGTTCTCTAGGGTAGTGTGAAGATCCGCACCGGTTAATCCCAGCAAATGACCGATGGGTGTGTCTTTAATCTGATCGTTCACGTTGTCGACACCGATCCAGCAAGCATAACGCGCCCGTGTCAGTGCCACATAAAAGAGACGCAAAGATTCTTGTATTTGCGTCAGTTCCAGCTGTGCTTCCAGATCAGCAGCATCAGTATCGAGTGATGCATCCGATTCAGACAGTTTTTGTTGAGCGATCAGTGCACGCCCTTGCGTCTTTTGAAGGACAGACAAATAGCCATTTTTTTGTGAATATTTATGAATTGAAGGAATACTCGCAAACGGTAAAAACACGAGCGGATATTCCAGACCTTTGGAACCATGGATGGTGACCAGTTTCACTAACGCCTGATCGCTTTCCAGACGCAACTCATAGTCGCTGCCATCCGGTAGATGCTCAGTGCTGCACCGTGCCTGAATCAGAAAGTCAATCAAACCTTGTTGACCGTTGAGCGCGCGCGAAGCCTGCTGCAAGCTTTCCGAGAGGTGCAACAAATTGGTCAGACTGCGTTCACCATGGGGTTCGCGCAACAGACGCTGTGGCACTTCATAGTCATGCATTAAACGACGCAACATCGGGAGCACACCTTGTCGCTGCCAAATCTCTCGATAGCCCCGAAACTGCACCACGATATCGTCCCAACGTTGCTCATCACCGCGCATTGCTTCAAGCTCTGACAGCGTGACGCACAACATTGGCGTCACCAAGGCTGCTTTAATGTCGTGCTCAGACTCTGCATGTAAACACGCTTGCAACCACCACACAATGTCACGGGCTTGGTCCGTCTCATAGATCGAGCGACGCTCAGACAAATACACCGAACGAATCCCACGGGCTTGAAGTTCAGACGCCATCAGCATGGCCTCTTCAGCACTACGTACTAAAACTGCAATATCGGATGGCACAATACGTTGCAGTCCTTCTTCATTGGCAAACCCAGTGTCAGGGTTATTCAAGAATGACACGATGGTATCTGCACACACAGCCGCCATGTCTTTTCTGTAGGCTTCTTTGCTGAGTTTTTTAGAGGCAGACTCGTCAGTACTTGGTGGGGTGTACCAAAGTGTCAGTGCCGGTGCAGGCATTTGATCGATCTGCCACTCATCACTGCGCCCGTGCGCATCGACCGATTCGTACGGTAACTTCCATTCACCCGAATTGGTTTCTTTCCCAAAATAAAACGTCCCTTCAGGTTGGTGTTGTTGCGCATACTCAAACAATGCATTGGCCTGGGCAACCATGGCATGGCTTGAGCGGAAGTTCTTTTGCAAAGTGTAATGACGCCCGGCTGTGTGTTGACGTGCGGCCAAGTAGGTATAAATATCGGCACCCCGAAAGCCATAAATCGCTTGCTTGGGATCCCCAATCAAGAATAATCCTGTGTCGGGATGGTTTTGTGAGACTTGGTAAATTCGGTCCACAATCCGATATTGAATGGGGTCGGTATCTTGAAACTCATCAATCATGGCCACCGGAAATTGTTCACGAATCAATCCCGCCAGCACTTCGCCCCGCTCCCCCTGCAAAGCCAGATCCAGATTAATCAAAATATCAGAAAAATCCATGATGCCGCGTTGTGCTTTGACGTTCGCTAAACGGTCACGTGTCCAGTGCGCTGCATGCCAAGCTAAAAATGCCAGGTCTTCGTGCTCAACCATGTCTTCAGCGGCACGCCCTGCCCAATAATCAGTCAGTGACACTGTGGCATCCAGTGGTTGCAATTCGAGCTCCAGGTTCAGCAACGCAGGATGAATCCGACTCAGCAACTTAGCCGGCGTATCCACATGTGCATGAAGCCAAGCTTTTTGTGTCACAGGCAAAGGATAAATCTGACTGCGCCAGTAATCTCGGGTGACTTCCTCAAACAACGGCTGCATTTCAGTTTCGATTGTCAAATTCACCAGACTACCGCTGGCAAATGAGTGTTCACGCAACATGCGCTGACACCAAGCATGAATCGTGAGAATCGCTGATTCATCCATCAATTGTGCAGCCTGGTCTAAACGAAAGGCTTGTGCATCCCAAGTCTCAGGGGCATAACTTAGGCGCAAGCTTTGTAAAAACTCATCGCCAGACGCATCAGTCTCTTGTCGAAAGTACGCCGCAGCTTCGACCAGTCGGGCGCGAATCCGATCGCGCAACTCTTGCGTGGCGGCATTGGTAAACGTAATGACCAGAATATCGGGTGGCAACAACGGTCTAGAAAACCCATTCTCCTCACCGTGCTGCAGCACCAAACGTACATAGAGTGCGGCAATCGTATAGGTTTTACCGGTTCCGGCACTGGCTTCAATCAAACGACTGCCCGACAATGGAAAGTCGAGAAACGATAAATGCTGACTCATTTCAACTCCCAAACTTTAGGGGCTTTGGCCGTTCTTCGGGGAGGTGGCGGCATATAGGTCTTCAGTAAACCAAATAGTGCTTGCGCCAATTCTTCAAACTCACCCGTTTCTAACATCGCCTCAAAACTCGGGTAGACACGAGTCAGTAGAATCTCATAATTCGACTCACCCCGACCATAACGTCCCCCTGTACCAAACGCTTCGCTAGAGCGTCTAGTTTTTGGACCTGCCTTATAGGGGTAATGCAATGCAATACCAGTTTTTGCGGTCACGGGTAAAGGCCGCGTTAAAGCTTGCTGATAGTATTTCAACCATGTCTGAAGCTGCGCTTGCGCTTCTTGAGGCTCAACCGGTAATACGCGCACAGAATAATCGGCGCCAAACAAATAGCTCGTGCATGCATAGCCAGAGGCACACACCACAATGTGTTCTACCCAAGGCTTGAGCATCGCACTGCTGCGCCAATGAGATGATTTCCATAAATCACCATTGACTAAATGCAGGGCGAGGTAATCACCGGCTTCATTCACAAATAAATGATCGATGCGATCATTGAAAGTAATGCCTTCATACTGCGCTTGTACCGTCAGCGCCGGGGCTTGCCCACGAACCAATGCCGTACGCGTCGGAAAAAAATTCTCCAATGCCTTCTGAAAATCACTCACAACCGTTTCAATCTGTAGCTGATCAAATCCGCAGAGCGCTAGTTCACCACTCAAACGCCACTGACGTGACACCTCTGTAAAAACTTTGGGTAACTCATCTTCAGACACGGTGCGTGCTGCTTGACTAAAGGCATCCCAAAGCCGGTATTTCTGTAAGAAATCCATGGCGAACGGTTCAACATCCATGAGATCAATACCCTGATCGGACAAGCTGGCTTTGTATCGAGCCTTAAAAAAGATATTGATCGGAACCTTTAAAAACCGCACAAGTTCATCACATTGCACCTCTGCGCTCATGGCTTCAAACGGTAAAGACAGTGAAGCTTGCGAACCCATCACTTCATCGCAGCCATCGTTATGAACGGGCAACCACTCATGGGCGTATGTAAACAGATCGGGGTGACGCGCATCAAAGTAAATCGGCGCAAAAGGTTGCAACCAGTGCTGGGTGACTAGTTGATCACAAATCTTGCCACTCCCCGACGCACCATCGGTCAAGGAACCATCGACTAACCCATCATCTGCCAATGCACCTTCAGCCATTGCCTGCCAGCCCTGATTGAGATGATCCATCAGCTGTCCAACCAGTACCGAAGGTGTGCGATCTGTATTGTCTTTCATAGAGCGACCTACCCAGCTGATATAAAGCTGCTCACGTGCAGATAGAATCGCTTCCAAAAACAGATACCGATCGTCATCGCGACGCGATCGATCACCCGGTACTCGTATCGCAGGTAACAAGTCAAAGTCGACGGGTGCGTCCGTGCGAGGGAAGTCACCATCATTCATCCCCAACAAACAAACCATTTTGAATGGAATACTGCGCATAGGTAAAAGCGTACAAAAGTTAATCTTGCCGCTTAAAAACCCGCGTCCTTCACGATCGTCATCGAGTTTTTCTAACCAAGCCTGACGTGCCACTTCCAGAGGAATGGCATCTTCAAGTTGAGCCAGCTCACATTCATCCAACCAAGCTTGTAGGGACGAATCAATGCGACGCTTCATGGCGAGCGCTGCAGGCGTTTGTGTCATCGCAAAAAACGCTTCTAACAGTTCTCTAAAACTCTCGCCCCACGCCTGAGGTGACCGATCCTCTACCATGGCAAGTCTGAAGTCATCCAACGTCTCCAGCAACATAAACAAAGCACCCGCACACGGCGCTTCAAGACCTGCGACTTCACCGTAAGCGCTCGTCTCTTCCCAGATATGGGGTGACCCCAACATATAGCCACTGAGCATGCGCTTAAGGGCAAACTCCCAAGTATTGGCTTCTAAATCAGGCGGCAACCCAAAGCTTTCGCGATGCTCAGCATTTAACCCCCAACGCGCACCCGCTTCTTGTGACCAGTGCGTTAACCGCGCCACATCCGCATCAGCAATTCCAAATCGCTCACGAATTTCAGGCACATCCAGCAACAACAAAATCTCCCCAAAACTCAGCCTACAAGTTGGCAACTCTAACAATTGCTCTAAAGCCAGTAACAACGGATCGTAGCCACGCGAGCCTAAATCAGTCAGCATAAAAGGCAGGTATTTGGGATCACCGGGTTCATACTGGCCAAACACCGCCTCAATATGGGGTGCATAACGGTCAATATTCGGAACCATCACAACCACATCGGCGGGTGTCCAATGTGGGTTTTGTGAAAAACGATAGAGCAACTGATCATGCAGCACTTCTACTTCACGTTGCACACTGTGCGCACTGTGAAACCGTACTGACCAGTCTGTCGACACATCGACTGGCGCCCACAGCTCACGAGTTTCATCCAGTGAACGTAAATTCAAAATATCGTTTTGTAACTGAGAGAGTAAAGTGTCAGCGGGCTCGTCATCAAACACTTCGGTCTTCAGAGGCGCTGTCATGTTACTGCGCGGCTGACTCTCAAAATACGCAGTCAGTCGTTCATGATCGTCATACACCGACAGCAACTGCATGTAATCTCGGCCCTGCTCACCCCAAGCCGCTAAAAGCGGCTGAAACTCCGTATGCAACTCGATATCACTCATCTGTTCATGAATACCGGCTTTGAGCGCATGACGGGCATGCAACAAACGATATTGACGCACATCGCCCCAATACATTTGGCATGGATTGTGTACGCACAGCACAATCTGCATGAAAGGCGACAAGGCTTCTAAGGCCTGCAAAGTCTGAGCAGGTAATGATGACAAGCCAAACACTATCACCCGACGTGGCAATCCACGAGGTCGGGTTTTAAAACTCGCCAAAGTCTCGATAAAACGGCGATGGATCTGACCACGATCACGCAAAGTGTGCTGCTCGGGTGAAGATGAAATTAATGACGAAGATGAAGAAGCAGAAGAAAGAGAAGAAGAAGAAGAAGAAGAAGAAGGGTTCTCAGGTTCAATGAGCATACGCCACAACGGGGCTTGCCAAGCCAGACTTTGCGCACGGACTTCAGTCATGCCCGCATCATCTAGACCTTGTAAAACGTCACGCCCTTGTGCCCAGTCTGCCAACCAGTCGCTGCGATAAATTTGATACTGGTCGTAAATATCAGCAATCAAGCAACTGAGTTGAAACAACTTGCGTTGATTCTCATCATCAGCCAAATACTGAAACAGCGGCACAAAACGTGCATCATCGCGTAGTGTGGGTAGACGCTTCATGAGCCGCCAGCGCAACACTTGTCGTGACAGCAGAGGGCTACTCGTCACTGCTTCAGTACCTAACACCGTGCGATAGCATTGCCATAAAAAGCTGGAGGGTAATAAACTTCGTAGACCGGCAACCACCCCTAGACGGTCATCTGCGCTCAACTGGGTTTTAAGCCACTCCGACATCCCTCGGCTCTGTGTAAGGATGATTTCTTCCTCTAAAGGATCCAGCGCAAAGCGCTGCATCATCATGGCAACCAACTCACACAATGACTCCATTCGATTGGAGTGCAACATCATGAAACCTGGCTCAATGGCATTGACCGATCGCACCTCTGACATGCGTCATCCTCAATAAAAATTGACCTTCGAACATCATACGATGGAACCTGCGGGACACCTTGCGCACTCAAGGTTCAAATCGCTAAACACCGCTTTCTAAAACAACATTACACGCATCATGCGACAACTACTGACTTTTTGTGTGAAATGGGTTAATCTAAACATGTATGCAATAGTTATCTTAAGCGTTAACCCTGATACCGAATGGAGAGCTCCCCCATGACCAGCTTGACTCAGCAAGACATTGATGTTCTGAACGAAGCTTTGAATGATGAATATTTTGCCTGGACCACTTATGGTCAGGTCATCGCAGACTTTGGTGAGCTGCGCCCGTTTGTGAATATTCGCGAAGCCGAAGGCCATCACATCGAAGCCTTGACCAACCTTTATAACCAGTACGGCGTAGCCGTCCCAGAGAACACTTGGGTTTCTAAAGCACCCCGTTACGAATCCATCTTGGAAGCGACGGAAGCAGCCGTAAAATCAGAGACAGACAATGCCGAGATGTATGCGCGCCTACTCAAATCCACACAAAATGCAGACATCATCCGTGTTCTAGAAAACCTGCAAGACGCCTCACAGTCGCGTCACCTGCCTGCCTTCAAGCGCTTTAGTCGCATTGAATCCGAGCGTCAGGAAATGGCTATGGCCACAGAGTCTGGCTGCTGCGGCGGTTGCGGTGGTACAGGTCACGATTAAGACCTAATAAACCAAAACACCCTCAAACCACGACCGATGCTGTGTCGTGGTTTTTTTACGTCCAACATAATCTGAACACGAAATTTCCTACTCACATCCCTCAAATCCCAACAAACAAAGCAAAACAAAACAAACCAACCACACAATAAAAAAGCCACAAAGAACAGAACCGAAATCCCATTCTTTGTGGCAATCGAAGTTTGTAGTGTCTCGCAACCAAACCACATGACGAGACGCTACATAACTTCAAGCAGGTGCTCGATTAGCCACCATTACCATCGTTATTGGTGCTCTTGCCATGCTCAATGAAATCTTGGATGAACTGAGCAACAGTATCTGCATCATAATCAGCCAGATTCACATTTTGCAGGACGATCTTCTGGTTCGCACCATCTGCGGCCAAGTTTCCATCTGTGTTGACATTGATCACAGTGTCTGCACCATTCTTCTCAACGGAGAGATAGTCTGTAATCAGCTTCTCTTCATCGCCTGTGAGCAGATCTGTCAGATCAATTTTATCTTCACCGTATGGATTATCGACACCACCCAATCCAAAGTCACGAATGATGTCTTCGGCAGGGTTTTCTGTCGTACCGGCATCTCCAGCTTCCCATTTAAATATGTCGTCACCCGCACCACCGACTAGGATGTCATCGCCTTTGCCACCGATGAGGATGTCATCGCCTTTGCCACCGATGAGGATGTCATCACCTTCACCGCCTAACAGTATATTGGCATTGTCATTGCCAACAAGCATGTCGTCACCATCGGTGCCGCCCGCGATCGGGTGATCAAACATCGTGATATCAAACGATTTATCCACTGCAGTAGATGCATCGGCATCACCATCAACCGTCCAAGCACTGACCTGTGCAGGGCCTGTGATTTGATCCGAAGTTTGAATCACACCTAGGTCGTTCACAACGTCTTGACTCAGGCCGTTGATGACATAATTACCATCATCATCGATCGAGACCGTGAATGATGTATTTACACCGCCGTGTGAGTAAGACACGGTGTAGCCGCCATCCACATCGAACTCAATCTTGTCTGGTTGCTCACCATTCAAGACAAAGAGTGCGTTTTCTCCGAGACCTGTAAACTTCAGACTGACAGTTTCCATGTTCTCATCGTCATATCCAGCAACAGACGCATCATCGCGGTCAATCAATGCAATGTTCAGATTAAAGTTAATAACACCATTGGCATCGTTAAATGCTTTCTGCGGTTCGAAGCTTTGAATCCCATCAGAAACCGGTTTGACTTTCAGGTTGAAAGTTGCAGTTTGCTCGGTTGTGCTCCAGGTTTCATTACCCTGCTCTCCAGATAAAACGGACAATTTCAGGTCATTGAGTGTGCCACTCCAGTATTCAGGTGGCAAGATCGAGATATTGCCTGGCAAGGTATTACCTGTTACTGGAATCAACCATGTGTTCGTTCCATCAGTTTGAACACCCGCGTTACTAGCCAACTGACCATCGACAAACACGAGGAATCCATTCGGAATGCCTTCGAGTTTAGCGGCGATCACACTTTCTGAACCGTCCGTATCAAAAAGACCTTGTCCAGTCACATCCAGTTCAATGTGTTGACTTTCAAGACCTGTCTGTGTCCAGACACCACTATCTGGATCTTTTTCACCAACCATGATCTCGTAGCCGTTATTGACTGCTTCGATCTTACCTGTCGCATTGGATTGATTCATGACCCAGTTGTCAGCACCTGCTTCCTGACTGGAGACCCAAGCATTCACGGTGATCTCACCAGAGGTGTATTGCTTGTCGACATGGGGCTTGTACAACACGTTGACCTTATCGGCCCCATCTGGCGCTGGAATTACATAGTATGTTCCCGCAGCTAGACCATCAATAGGATTATCTGGTCCAACTTCCACAGTGCTGAGCGCCGTACCGTCTGGGTGCAGTAATGAGCCGCCTGTCAATTTACTCGACTCACTGAGCTGCAGATAGACGAATCCATCAAAAGTGGAATCTGTATCCACACCTTCAGTCAGTCCAATCGTAATGGCAACATTACGACCTTCTTGTGCCGAATCTGGGGTATCCAACCCGTCGACGCCTGCAGCACTAAAGCCAATTTCAACAACTGCCCCATCGGTCACAGGCTTCAGAGACACGAACGAGTTATCAGGGACAGGTGTCACACCTTGCGAACCATTCTCCAAGTAGGTCGTCACGGTCACATCGAGAGGCATACCGCCCTTGTTATCGTTCAGATTCTCGGGCGGAATCACGGTCAAATTATCCAAGAACTCATCGAGCTGAGCTTGGTTTCCTTTACCACTAATCACCCAGACCTCTTCACCACCGACAGTGGTAGATTTGATCTCATTGTTAGGATTGGTCGGATCACCTTTAAAGATTTGTGCACCTGCAGGCAACTTCACAATCACTGAATAAGAGGAATTCAGATTTGAATTTGCAACCCCATGATTTTGAATCGTGACACCTAACACATCGGATAATTTAAATCCTGTGTCTTCCGTACCTTTATAGTCTTTAACAACAACCTCAGTGCTCACTACGTCAGTCGAACCAGAACCACCACCTGGAACCTGAGAATCAATGATCAAGCCTTTGGTTGCGGACTCAGTGTTGTCTGCACCTTCATCGCGAGTCACCGTTGTCACTGTCAGAGAGCCGTATTCACCATTGGATAACAAGCTACCCGACTTGAAGTGCAACTGACCATTAATATCTCCCGTAAAGCTCGAATCAGCAGATTTCGGAATGGTAACCAACCAGCGACCGCCACCCAGATAGGCAACATTGTCAATCGTCGTGCCGCCCACTGTCACGCCAGTCACGATCATGCCCTGAGGCACACCGCCAACTACGACTTGCGTCAGCTGTTCACTGCCATCAAGGTCAGCTTGATTATTTGCATTGGCATCGGCTGGTTTTGTGACAGTGAAGGCCACATCGAAGTCACCATGATGATCCACTTCCTGTTTGACAAAATCAGACAACTCGACCTTATCCGTGACAGGTTTGACATGAACCGTATGAACCGTATGCTCATCATCGATGATCGTTGTGCCGACCAGACCACTCGCATCACTTGCATGGTCCGTGATTTCATACTTCACTTCAAAATCAAAACCACCGCCAGTGTTATGAGCGAAGTTTGGATCCGCTTTGAGGTAGACGTTTGTAATATGCGGGTCGGTGAGCTTGTAGTATTCAACACCATCGATCTCTACGGGTGCAAATCCGGCCGCTGACAATAGCGTGCCTGTGTTGCCCAGATAGAGCGCATAATCGTCCCCAGAAGCTTGATCCACTCTGATGTAGACCGCTGTCAACGACTCATTCTCATCCCCATGATTGTTGGCAATCTTGAAGTTGATCTGACCATATTGATCTTCTTGAACCGTTGACGTCGTCACCACAGAAGATTCTGGTGTCGGCATGATGACTGCATTGAATTCAAACGAGCTACCCGTCTTGGAATCACCATCGTTTTCTGTGGTGACCGCAGTGATCGTACCTGGCACCTTACCACTGTAGTGCTCGGGCACATGCAGCTCAACCTTGCTCAGAACGTCATTCAGCACATCAGAAAAATTCGCCATGTCTGCAGGATTCTGAACACTGATCACCCACTCACGACCCTCACCACTTCCACCCATAAAGATGACGCCATCACCTTTAAGGTCAAAACCTTTTGGTAACCCTGTGATCTTGAATGACAGACTTTCAGATCGATCGCTGTCATGCAGTGTCACCGTATTAATCAGCTCATTGAGTTTGATCGACTCTGAGCCTGTTCCATCATGACCATCCAGATAGCCTTCTTCAAAAACAACAGGCGTGCCCACTGTTCCGTTGAAGTCAAAGATGGCTTCATCGGCAACACCTTTCACTTTGACCGGCAATGACGTGACTGCTGACCAGTCTGAAGTATCTGTGTGCGTCTTTCCATTAATAGTTACAGAGTCAACCGTTTGCGCCTGAACATTCAGCGCAAAATCAACGTTGCTATTGAGTGGCGGTTGAATTTGCAATGACGTGCCATTCGTAAACCCGTCAATAGTGACCTCACCATTTGCTGCAACAACCAGTTCATCGCCGTTATAGAAAACCTTCGAGCCTTCTGGAATATCAGAAAGTTTGAGATTAAAGGTCTCAGACGGATCCAGACTACTAAGATTTACATTGAGCGCAATCTTCGAGTCTTCCAGACCGCTAGCTGGTTTGACAAGCAGTGAATTGATACCATCAGCAACGGGTTTAACCAGAATATTGGTGAGCCAAGACTGGCCAGAAATCGCTGTATCAGTCGTATCATCGTCCAGATCCTTGTCTGTATCCACGGTCTTTGCCTGAATGCGAATATCAAACAAACCAGAGACATGCTCAGGCGCCATGAATTTCACGGTATCTAGTGCATAAACTGGAATCTCAACGGGGGTTTTCCCATCGAACTCGACAGTAATTTCCTGACCATTGTCCGTATAACTGAACTTAGCACCTTTCGCGGTTTCAACAGGCACACCATCCTTCAAGATGGGTGTTAACAATGCATACGTTTTTTCAGTTCCTTCGTCGGCAGCAGTCGTCCCTGCATCCGCCCACCAGTCTGGATCACCATCGACGTTGCTCCAATCATCAGTCAGTTTAAAACCACCGACACTCAGCGCAAACCATCCATCTTCTAACCCACCTTCAATTCCATCATAATTTTTACCCTTGGTCATCGTCAAATCATCACCAACTTCGCCAACTAGGAAGTGGGTATTATCTTCACTCTGCGCCTCTGAAATCGCACCATCAATCTTTTCAGCGACAGGTGTGACTGTCACAACCAAAGCAATATCCTGAGTTATTTCAGAATCTAAAAGACCGGTGGCTGAGTCTTTCGTCGTTGCCGTTACAGTCAGCGTCAAGTCTTTACTGCTATGAGCAGGCGGCATGAGGTTGTAATCTTTCAACAATGCTGCAAGTCTTGCAGGTGTGTCGATTACACCACTCACGTCAACAACAAACTTGCCGTCTGGTGTGACCTCCACAGGCTCTTGAACGCCATCGACTGTCCGCGTCAACACCCAGTCGTTGGGGATTCCGCTAATCACCATCGATGTGATCGTTTCACTGCGATCCGTGTCACCATTAAACTTGATACCGGCAAAGACATTTGTGATGAGCGTATCTTCGACACCTTCCGCACCTTTAGTCACCTTAATTCCATCCGCATCAGGTTTCACGTTCAGGTCCAGAGTGACAACAGCCTCTTTAACTTCGGCCACATGCGATGGATTATCCGCATCTTGATCCTGAGCACCAAGGGTCACTTTGATGTTATTGATGGTGCCGCTATAGTTACTGGGCGCTTTGATCTCAATTTTCGGGAAGCTATCGATGCCACCGGTTTGCCCAGCCGAACCACTCTTAGCATCAATAGTGATTTGACCACTGGCATCTATCGTATGGACAGTACCATCGACCTTAACTTTAGTACCTTGTGGTACTCCTTCAATCGTGATCCAGCGTTTTTCACTGGTATCCAAATCTTGGAATCCAGCTTCGAGCTGAGCAGTCAAGTTGAAATACTTGTCTTCCGTCGCATCAAAGCTACTACCCGGTTTAAGGTTTAGTGTCACATCATCCGTCACCGCAAGGACAGTCACTGCTGTGACGGTGCTAGATTGCGCGCCCGCGACACCGGACAACGGCACACCATCATTATTGACCTCATAGCTAGTCGCTGTAACGGTCACACTAAAGTTGGTTGAATCATGTTCTGGTGGTGTGACGGACAATGCCTCAAATTGGGCTTTAGTCAGTTCAATCACACCAGATTCACTGGCCGCATCTTTGATATGTCCATGATCTGCATGATCAGTGATCACCACTTTCAAGGGTGTGCCATCAGATACCGTATTTCCACCAGGCAGACCGTGGATGATCGCACCACTCGGAATACCAGAAATCGTAATGACACCCAAAAGCTCCGGATTATCACCAGGCTCGGAGTCATTCAAATCCTTGTTATCCACAACCAGAGGTGCTTTGAGCCCCAATGCAATCTCAGTATCTTCCTTGACTGTCAGTGCTGCCGGCGCAACCATTGTCGGTGCATCTGCGACCGGGTTGATCTCAAAGGTCAGCGTCGCATTATCAGTCAGAGATTCCTCTCCGTCATCTGTTCCTTTTTCTTGAACCGTGTAAACGATTGAAGGCACGAGACCCGAATAATGCTCTTTAGGTTGGAATGAGTACTCGCCGTTTTGCTTAATGATCAACGTTCCGATACTTTCTGCCGAATCCAGCGTCGTGCCAGTTGCGGTCAACAATACTTCCAGACCATCTGGTCCAGCAGGAATGGCGAATTCAGTACCGTCGATCTCAACCTTAATAACGGTCAGATCACCTTCTGGGTTCTTGTCATTCGTGAGCACATTGCCTTCTGCAGGACCAGAATCTTCGTTGAACACATGATTGTCATTTTCAGCTGTTGGTGCGTCATTCGTACCTTGAATGTTAATCGTGACATTCTGCGTGACATTCGCACCGTATTCGTCCGTAATCTGAACGTTAAAAATCTCCTGAACTTTATCCTTGTTTCCAAGCGCATCCGTTTCAGGACGACTCTGATCTAACTCATAACGCCAATTGCCATCGGTCGAATCCAGATACAGCTTACCGTAGGTGCCGTTAATGATCCATTCGTCACCCACCTTACCTTCATTCGCCTGAGTCCCGGCAGTATTCACCGTCCAAGTCAGAGTATGGTCGTTATCGACATCATGACCACCGACACGACCAGTCGCTTCGTTGTTACCTGGTACGCCGTGTCCTTCTTCACGAACATCTCCGCTGTGATCACCATCTTCATCTTTTGTGGTCACTGTCGGCGCATCATTCGTACCCTGAATCTCAAACTTCACCGTTTTGGTGACAAAGTCACCATCCTTATCTGTCAAGGTGTATTGGACCGACACCGAAACCTTCTGATCTGGATTCAATGCCTGTACGGCTGCAGAAGAATTAGTAAGCTCAAATTTCCAGTTACCTAAGGCATCCAGTGTCAAAATACCGTAATCAGACAAGTCACCAACAGGCACGCTCGATTGCACACCACCCTTGTCTGTATCAAGAGTCGCAGTTGGCGTTCCCCACACCAGAGCATCAACATCAGCACCAAGGTCCGCACCATAGCTTACAGATGTCTCCGACCAAACATTGCCGGAAACCTCGTAAATCGCGTCCTCCTTGACATGGCCACCGTCATAATCGACGGCCACGGGTACATCGTCCACGATCTTGATATCAAAATTGCCTGTGTGGTCATCACCATCGCGGTCTTTAGCGACCACTGTGAACGATTCGGTCACATCTGTTCCAGTCACATTCGGAGCCAATTCCAATGTGTACTGATAATTAACCGTGATCGTGCCATCAGCCGCTTGACTGTAACCATTGAGGATCATCGAACCATACTGAGTTGGAACGGTCTGGGGATTCGCAACCAAATCTTCGAGCGCAGCTTTTGTGAGCACCAGAGTTTTCTCATCGCCCGCACGATCCTTGTAGCTCAGCGTCACCGCTGTATCGTCATCCAGACCGTCTAGCGCTCTGATGGTGAATGTAGAATTCACCAGCAAATCGTTCACATTTGGTTTATTACCATCCGCCAAACCACTCTCAAACACCACATGGTCATTTGTTTTACCGTCTGCTGTGTTTTGTGTCGTATTGGACGGTGTTGTCACAGTCACACCATCATCCGCACCATTAATTGTGATGATGAGCGTTGCCGTCGATTTGTCGCCATCGGCGTCTTCAATCGTGTAGGTGAAGTTCTCAAATAGCTTCTCACCTTCAATCAAACCCTGTACCGCCAAATTGCTATTGTTCAGCTGATAGGTATAGGTACCATCGTCATTGATTGTGAGCGTACCGTAATTACCTGGCAAGCCTGCGCCAACAACACCGGCAATATCTGTCGTGCCGTTAAACACAATGTTAGACACAGTGACACCATCCGCACCTGCGATATCCGCCACTCCACCCTGCGCATCACCCAAGATCACGTTACCAACGGCTGTGCTGACAGACGTAATTTCATCACCTTCTGTGACTTGATTCGTATCCGCTTTGGCAGTCGGTGCATCGTCCACAATCTTGATACCGAAATTACTCGAGTTGACACTGGTATCGCGATCTTTAGCCGCCACCGTAAATGATTCAGTCACATCATCGCCCGACACTTTTGGAGCCACTTGCAGTGTGTACTGATAGCCAACCGTGATCGTGCCATTTGCAGCTTGGTTATAACCATTGAGAATCATCGAGCCATACTGCGTTTCGATCGCTTGAGGATTTGCGACCAAATCTTCGAGCTCAGCTTTTGTGAGCACCAGTGTCTGAGGATCACCAGTACGATCCTTGTAGCTCAGCGTCACCGCTTCATCCGCATGCAGACCATCCAAGGCTTCAATCGTGAACGCAGAATTCACCAGCAGATCGTTCGAATTTGGACTACTACCATCAGCCAAACCACTCTCAAACACCACGTGGTCAGTGGTCGTACCGTCTGCCGTATCTTTCGTTATATCGGAAGGCGTGACCACTGTGACACCATCATCAGTGCCATTGACCGTAATCTCCAGCTCAGCCGTAGCTACATCGCCATCGGCATCTTTAATCGTGTACTTAAAGACTTCAACAGGCGCATCGCCAGCATTCAAACCTTGCACCTTCAGGCTCGCATTATCGAGCTCATAAGTATATGATCCATCGGCTTTAATCGTTAACTTACCGTACTCACCTTGAATGACCGTGTCGATACCATCCACCACAGGCTTGCTTTCTGCGCCAAACGTAATGTTGGTCAGTACAGCTCCATCAGCACCTACGGTATCGGCCACATCTGTTGCCGCACCACCCGTCATGACGTTACCAGCGGCTGTCAGTGTGTCATCTTCTTTGACTGCATTCGCATCGTCACGTGCTGTCGGCGCATCGTCCATGATCTTGATGCCAAGATTTTGATTCGCGCTACTGCCATCGCGATCCTTCACCGTCACATTAATCGAGTCAATGGTATCTGTGCCTGGCACCGTTGGAGCCACTTCCAGCTTATATCCGTAATTGATCGTGATCGTGCCATCAACAAGGTTCTGGCTGTAGCCATTGAGCACCAATGAACCATACTGCGTCTCAATCGTTTTCGGCGTACCCGACAAGGCTTCCACGTTGTCCTTGCTCAGCACCAATGACTGAGGATTGCCTGCACGATCGACATAATTTAAAGTGACAGCATCGGTCGTAGCCAAACCATCCAGCGCTTTGAGCGTAAAAGCCGACTCAACCACCAAATCATCTGGGCTCGGTTGACTGCCCGTAGCCAAGGCACTTTCGAACACCACATGATCAGTCTTATCACCATCCAGCACTGTCGTGGTCACATCCGTCGGAATCTCAACTGTGACGCCATCATCAGTGCCATTGACCGTAATCTTCAGCTCAGCCGTGGCCACATCACCGTCACCGTCTTTAATCGTGTACTTAAAGATTTCAACAGGCGCGTCACCTGCGTTCAGAGCTTGAACTTTCAGAATCGTGTTGTCGAGTTCATAGGTGTATGAACCATCAGCTTTAATCGTTAACGTGCCATAGTCGCCCTGAATAACCGTGTCTGTACCGCTCACCACGGGCTCACTCACTGCGCCAAACTCAATATTGGTCAGGACAAAACCGTCAGCACCCACTTTATCGGCTACATCGCCCGCTGCAAGACCGGTAATCACGTTACCGACAGCTGTCAGCGTGTCATCCTCTTTAACTTCATTAAAATCGTCAAATGCTTCGGGCACATCATCCTGAATCGTCACATGAATGACCGAGTTAACTGCAGCACCCTGATTATCTGTCACAGTGACACCGACATTAAAACCAAGTAGGTTCTGGCCATCGGCATTTTCGTGATCCACTGGCGCATTCAAAGTCACCGTGTAATTTCCAGCATCGTCAATCGTCACTGTGATAACGTCGACACCACCTGCTTTACCCACCAGTGTTTTGCCACCAGTCGCATCCCAAATGATAGGCACGCCTTGTGACTTCAAGGTCTCTGACGGCTCACTGAGCGTGACTGTGTGTGTATCACTATCATCCAGATCACTAAAGTCAATCTTTCCAGGGAAAGTGCTGCTCACACCACCGAACAAGTCAGCTTCTTTCACAATCGCATAACCCGCAGCACTGTCAGGCGCACCGGGATCAACCACATCGGGGTCTGTTGGTTTATCCACAACATCAATTTCAGGTGCATCGTTGCTACCTGTCACTGTGACTACGAGTTTCGCAGTATCAAAACCACCTTCACCATCACTGATTTGGTAAGTGATGGTGACAGTCGTTTCTTCTCCGACAGCCAGATAATCAAAATCTGTGCCAGGATTAAATTCGTAACGACCGTCTGGGAAAATCGTAAAACTACCACCACCTTTACCCGGATCATTATTCGTTCCGGTAATGGTTGCGCCTGTACTTGGCACAGAAGTCCAAGCACCAGGATTATCTGGATCGAGAGAGGGACTGATATTGACCACTGTAATGGTGTCACCATCGGGGTCATAGTCAACACCCTTAAACACACCACCATCATCGTAACCATCCATAAGATTACCGGTCACAACGGTATTTTCTTCTGTGGTAGCTTCGTCATCGGTTACAACTGGAGGTGGGTTCAGGGTTGTCCAGGTAAAGCCCAAATCCACGCTGGCACCATGAATATCGGTTGCCGTGATAGTCACTTGATAGACACCATCACTACCTGGACCACCTTGGCTGGCTGACTTATCGATCAGACCACTAATCACACCGGTCACAGGATCAATGATCAGACCGGGTGGCAAACCAGTGGCACTAAAGGTCATGACATCGCCATCACGATCCATGAAGTACTTACCGACATCTAAACCAACGATGGCATCGCTGTCGTTGTTCAGTTGATCCATTAGTGATGCAATCAGATCGTTCAGTTCTGGCACAGAATTGGGCAGTCCAATATCGCCCAAACGATATTCTTCTGGTCTGACCAGACCTGGACGTGGATACTCCAACCCCATCGGAATGGTTGTTTCAATAATGCTGGCTACGCGAATAAAATTACTACCATCATTGCCACTCGCAGCGGCAGCAGCATTAACCGCAGCGGTTGGATCCAGATCATCAAACGGGTCACCGCCACTACTCAAAGCAGCGATAATCGCGGCAGCTTCAGGATCGGCTGGATCATCCACGGCATTCACATCCACGGGTGGACGTGAATCAAACATCTCGCCACTCAAAGCCAAGGTTCTGCCACCACCAATCTCAATGGCTGGCATGGCTTCAGGCTGAAGCTGTAAACTAGCTCCTTCAGCTGTGACGACTTCTGCGCCTGCAGGCAGTACATCACCTTCACGAATTGGTTTGAGCGAACCGTCTTGGGTACGTACCCATGCTTGACCATTCAATGATGAAACTACTGTTGTTTGCTCAGCCATGATATTCCTCAGCAGATCTAAAATCTGACGCATTTACACTTAAGATGATTGAAGAATAACGAAGCCATTAGAAACTGCCTATTGGCCGTGACGACAGTTATTCTAGGCAAATGAATAAGTTGGCGTCTTTTTTTGATATAAGGAACCTCTGAACTACTCGTGTTTTTGAC
>NZ_JBMERD010000015.1:0-59381 GCF_048820935.1 Orrella sp. 11846 | reverse complement strand
ATCTTGAATTTATTTGTCAAGTGACTGGAAAACTTTTTTGAACTTCTCAGTTTCGAGCATTCTGCTTTTCCTGAGATGTCCCGCTTTCCGGTGACTTGCTTCGCGTTTCAAACTTGCGTTGGAGCAGCGAAGAAACAGAATTATGCACGATCTATTTCAGCCTGTCAAACCAACTGCTAAAAAAAGGCACTTTTATGCACACTCTTTGTCGTTTTTTTGTTGTTTTTTGTATTTATTTGCACTGACTTACTTCTCAACTATTTGATTGTATGGTTATTTATGTTTTTTTCAATTTCTTTGTAATTTTTACGAATAAATTTCTTTTCTGTCGTTTTCTGCCACTCTCACCCTAATCAGCCATCTAAATCGCCTTTATTCATCTTTCATACGCACTTTGATCCGTTGCTTATGAACTCCACGACTCCCTTTATGGCCTCTATTGATATGTCCTCTATATAGAATGGCTCTTCACCATTGCATTTAAACGTCACCTATCCAGCCTTTCACTCTCTAAACCCCTGACTTAACCAGACAGTCACAAAGTCCCGTAGACTTTAACTATTAGATTCACTTTTGGCTTGCATACTATGGAAACCGGTCTTACCGAAGATATTCTCATCAACATCACACCCTTTGAAACCCGTGTTGCTTTAATTTCACAAGGGGAAGTTCAGGAGCTTCATCTAGAACGTGCCTTTCAACGTGGACTCGTCGGCAGCATTCGTTTAGGTAAAGTTTCTCGTGTCTTACCAGGTATACAAAGTGCCTTTATCGACATTGGACTAGAGAAGGCGGCCTTTATCCATATTGCAGATATGCGACAAAACCGACTTGAACGCACTTCTGGCTTAAAACAGACGCCCATCGAAAAGCTTTTATTTGAAGGCCAGACCATTATGGTGCAGGTCATCAAAGATCCGCTTGGAAACAAAGGTGCCCGACTATCCACTCAAATCAGCTTAGCTGGTCGCTTACTCGTTTACCTTCCGCATGATCGCCATATAGGCATTTCACAACGAATCGAAAGTGAAGCAGACCGTATGCGGCTGCGTGATCTCGTCATGGATTTACTTCCCCAGGATGAGATTGGTGGTTTTATTGTTCGCACACTCGCTGAAAGTGCGCCCGATGATGAGATTGCTGCAGATATCAATTACCTTCTGCATCTATGGCGCAACATCCAAACGAAAGCCAAACAAAGCCCCGTACCTGGACTCCTTTATGAAGATCTTCCACTTTCTCTGCGTGTTCTTCGTGACATGGTCCACAGTCACACGCATCAAATTCTGGTGGATTCACGACAAGAGTCTGAACAGATGCGTCAATGGTCATCTGTCTACTCACCAACGATTACGGATCGCATCAAACATTATTCTGCCGAACGGGCGCTTTTTGACTTGGCCAATGTTGAGGAGGAAATTAAACGGGCACTCGCACGTCGAGTCTCTTTAAAGTCTGGTGGCTACCTTGTCATTGATCAGACAGAAGCCCTCACGACCATTGATGTCAACACTGGTGGATTTGTAGGTGGTCGAAACTTTGATGACACGATCTTTCGCACTAACCTAGAAGCTGCTCACGCCATTGCGCGACAACTTCGTCTACGAAACTTAGGTGGAATCATTGTCATTGATTTTATCGACATGACTGACCTTGAACATCGGCAAGCTGTCTTAGATGCACTCCGACGCAGCGTGGAACAAGACAGAACCCGCACATCAATGAGTGACTTCAGTGCACTAGGGCTTGTTGAAATGACTCGAAAACGAACCCGCGATGCACTCGTTAACTTGCTGTGTGAAACATGCCCGACCTGCGACAGCCGAGGACGAATCCTGACCACACGCAGTGTTTGTTACGAAATTCTTCGTGAAATCTTGCGTGAAGCACGGCAATTCAATCCAAAAGAGTTCCGCATACTGGCTTCTAACGATGTGGTCGATATGTTTCTGGAAGAAGAAAGTCAGCATTTAGCCATGCTGGGTGATTTCATCGGCAAACCCATCTCACTGGAAGTGTCGTACGAATACAACCAAGAGCAATACGACATTGTGTTGCTTTAACCGATCCATACAGATTGAATCGGTACAACACGAGTCACAATCCCAGAAGGCTGTTAAACAGCGAACGGCTGTTATTCAAAGTCTGTTGCATCATCACATCAACAGATTTTGAATAACAGCCGTTTCTAATTTGCGTTATACCTTATGCCTCTGCAGCGTGAAACTGCATCTTATATAAGGCTGCGTAAGTACCATCAGCGGCCAACAGCTCGCTGTGGGTGCCGGACTCCAATATTTCACCCTGATCCAACACCACAATTCGATCTGCATTTTGCACTGTCGACAAACGGTGTGCAATCACCAAAGTTGTGCGCCCCTTCATCAGCACATCGAGTGAGGCTTGCACCTGACGCTCGGATTCATTATCCAGCGCAGATGTGGCTTCATCCAAAATTAAAATTGGTGCGTCTTTAATCAATGCTCTTGCAATCGCTAAACGCTGGCGTTGACCGCCCGATAAACGGGTTGCATTTTCACCAACGGCAGTATGAAGACCTTGCGGCAAACTTTCTACAAACTGCAGTAAATTCGCAGCAGCCAAAGCATCGCAGATCGCCTGTTCAGACACTTGTTCTAAAGAGCCGTAAGCAACATTGGATGCGATCGTACCGTTAAAGAGCACAACATCCTGACTCACCAAAGACAAGTTCGCACGCAAACTACGTAACGACACATTGGCAATATCCTGGCCATCCACCAACACAGACCCTTGCGTTGGATCCACAAAACGAGCCAACATATTAACGAGCGTTGTCTTGCCACTACCTGACCGACCGACAAAAGCCACGACCTGACCAGGCTCAATTAAGAGATTGATGTCTTTTAAAGTATCTCGATGCGCACCATCAAAGCGTTGCGTCACATGCACAAAATCAATACGACCTTGAACGGGTGTTTTTAAAGATGCGCCTTTATCGTGGTCTTCACCTGGATGGTCAATCAAAGTGAACACACTCTCTGCGGATGCCAACATCCGTTGCATGCTACCCACAACGTTGGTCAATCGTTTAACTGGATCAAAAATCTGCGCAAGTGCAGCCATAAAAGCCGCAAAGCTACCCACCGTCAAAATACCTGAGTCCGCCTCATGCAAGGCAACTCCAATCGTAATGGCCACCGCGATTGAAATGATGACTTGTGCAATCGGGCGCAATGCAGAATCTGCAATCGCAGATCGCATCTGGTGTCTTCGAAGTCTGGCATTTGCAGTTTGGAAACGCTCACGTTCTGTTTCGTAGCCATCAAATAACTTAATCACACGCTGCGCATTGATACCTTCAGAGACGACCTCAGTCATCTGCGCATTGGTTGTGATCGTTTCACGATTAATGCGGCGCAGTCGTTTCATAAAAATTCGTGTCACAAAAACCGAGGCGGGCATAATAATCAAGATGATCAGCGCCAATTGCCAAGACATGTAAAACAGAACCGCCAGTAACGAAAGAACCACAAGCGATTCACGTACCAACACCGTCATGACGCTCGTCGCAGTCGACGTGATATTGCCGGCATCGGTTGTAAAGCGATTCAACAAACGTCCGCTATCTCCTTTCTTAAACTCACTGTCTGGCATCGCCAACAAACGGTCAAACATATCTTTGCGCAATCCCCGCAAAAGATTGTTCGCAACCCAAGCCAACAAATAATCACTTAAGAATGAACAAATGCCACGAAACAGCACTAAGGACACGATCGCAAGTGGAACCTGCCACACATAGTCTGGTTTCGCACCTGTTATCCCTTCGTCTAACAGCGGCTTCATCGCCAAAGCCAACGTCGGTTGTGTTGCAGCTGCTAAGGCCATAAACAGGACGGCTACCGCGAGTGCCTTCCAGTACACACCAACGCGCGCGTAAATACGTTTCCAAATAATGTTTTTAAGGGGATGATCCGCCGAAGTATCTGAATGCGATTGTTTCAAAAAAACACGATCCTATAAAATGTTTTGTTCGTCGGCCAAGAAATCACTGAACCGCGCACAACTTCCCATTAGGAACCCGAATGAGCCCCCAGATCCAGTGGCATTGTACTGGGATCGTATTCGAGTCACGACAAACATACGCTGATTTCCAGAAAACCCAAGAATAAACCACGTGACCTATACACAAACCGTCACAGATTGCGTATTCTGCTAGGTATGTCAGCGAATCATTCTGAATCCATCTGTTTTGTTGTCCGACTCCCTAACTGGGTCGGCGATGTCTGCATGGTTTTACCCAGTCTCGCCTTGCTTGCACAGACCGGTCTTCCGATGATCTTGTGCGGCAAACCTTTTGCTCGTGCACTGGTCAAAAACCTGCCCAATCATCAATTTGTCGAATTCGGTGGCAAAGTGTCTTCAGATGTCAAAAGTCTCAAAGCTGTCTTACCAAAAAACAAAAAACGACTCAGAGGCTTACTATTTCCCGACTCGCTCACCAGCGCCATGGTGTTCAAACTCTCTGGCATTTCCAGTCTGGGGTACCGTGACGATGGCCGAAGCTTGTTGTTACGTTGGCCAATTCACAAGCCACAAAATCCTACCCATGCTGTGATGAAGTGGTATGGGTTAATTCAGGCTGCACAAATGGCTTGGCATTTCAAAACTCACGCACCTCTTCCAGAAAAACCTGCGCCCTACTGCTTCGTGCCTGACATTCAGGCTCAGACTGAAGTCCGCAATCTGCTCAAAGAGAATGCTTTAACTCAGGGTCAATACATCTTAATCGCACCCACAGCGACAGGCTTACACAAAGGGAAAATCAAGGTATGGCCTCATTTTGCTGAATTAACTCAACAACTTCTAGCTGCAGGATTCAAAGTCGTCATGTGTCCGCCCGCTCATGAAAGCGAGCAAGCCAAACAAGCCGCACCCGATGCGCAATTGCTCAGCCCTTTGGGATTAGAAGCGTTTTGTGAACTCGCCCGTCAGGCCGCTTTTGTTGTTTGCAATGACTCTGGCGTTTCTCATTTAAGTGCGTTAGTTCAGGCCAATCAGCTCACACTCTTTGGGGTCACATCACCTGCACACACAGCACCTTGGTCAGAACATGCTGAATGTCTAGGTAGCCTCAACGCCTGGCCTGAGATTGATGTCGTCTTGCAACGCTGCCTGACGATGCTTAAATTACAGAATGCGGCATCATCTCTATGATTCCAACTTCACTTTACAGCCTATTATTCCCACCCAACCTACTAATCGCGTTGGCAGTACTCAGTGCTTTAAGCTGGTGGCTGAATTTTCGTCGAACTGCCTTATTGTTCATGGGTACGGGAGCGTTCTGGGTCATCATCTGGTCTTTACCCATCACCACACTCTACGCTGGCGGCTATCTCGAGAAACGCTATTCGCCACAATTGGCTGAGCAATACCCCAAAGCCGATGCGATCGTGGTTCTGGGCGGCCATATTCAAGGAAACCGTCACAACTGGTTTGAGCCTTATGAGTCTGATCGAGTCATTCGTCGGGAATCAATCGCAGCAGAGCTTTTTAAAGCCAACCGATCAGATCTCATCTTATTGTCTGGTGGCGCGCTGGAAGGTAATGTCAGTGACACAGCCGTCATGGAAAACACATTGCTCGCGCAAGGCATTCCGCAGTCTTCCATCTTGCATGAATCCAAAAGCAAGAACACTTTTGAGAACGCTCGATTAACTGAACAAACTTTACACAACCTTGAGCATCAACACATTTTATTGGTGACATCGGCTTTACACATGCCCAGAGCGATGATGGCGTTTGAGCATCGTCCTATGCGAGTCACACCTGCTCCACTGCCCGCACAGATCATCTGGTCTTCAGATTCCATCAAATCTCGCTGGACACCAGACCTGCATACATTGCTGGCGAGTCAGTCCATCATCAAAGAATATCTCGGACTTGTCCTCTACTGGCTACGTCTAGGTTTAAATACGGATTAAAGTGTCTCCCAATCTCGAAAACATCTGGCACTTATGAAACAGTTATCGCGCACTCAAACACTTGAATTGCTTATTGCGTTTACTTTTGGCATCTCCATTTTTCTCTGGAAACCTGGCATGTACGTCAGTTCAGGCATGGTGCTGCTGTATGCCATTATTCGTTTAAGCACAGATTCTGTGTATCGTGCGCGGTTGTTTTCTGGCTGGATTGGGACGGCTTCGCTAATCTTATTCATTTTGGGCATTTTAGCTTGCTGGATTTACCCCGGAACATTGACTGACACTCTCTACTACGCCAGAAAATGTATGTTTTTGCTCCTATTTGCGCCGCTTCTATTGCTCTTCGAAAACCCACAAAACCGACGTAGCGGACTTTTTGGACTCATCCTGGGACTCTGGATCGCTGCCCTTTTGACCGCCAAAGCTGGTGGCTGGCAATGGGAAGGGTCACGGATTGCAGGCTCATGGAGTGTCGACGTCATGGGCGTCATGACTGGGTTCGTTTGCGTGTTTATGCTGCCCTTTATCTTTCAAGCTCAAACTCTAAAACACAAAATTTTCTGGGCGCTATGCTGGTTCGCAGCGTTTGTCATGCTCATTTTGACCTTAGCCCGAGGACCTTGGCTAGCGACCGGGCTCTTAACGCTCGGGTTTTTATTGGTTTATCAACGCAAAGTCTTACTCCTTCTTGTTGTCATAGGTCTCATTGCGGTCTGGCCTGCCAAACACTTTGCCCCAAAAATGTTTAACCATATGCAAACTCGAATCGTGTCCATTGCAGACAGTCAGCACAATGATTCCAATAAAATTCGCCTGACACTTTGGGAGTTAGGGGGTGCTCATTTACAGCACAAATACACGCACGATCCCGTCACATTTTGGTTCGGATCAGGACCTGCACATCACATCAAAGACTTGATGCCATTTTTTGAAGATACAAAAAACTTTTCTGAAGAGAAAAAAGAGTACCTGACGCAACACGCTTATCCAGGCAATGATCTGCACAATACCTATATTGACACCACCTCAAAGATGGGCATCATTTGGACCACTCTGGCCTTTGCGTTTCTGATCAGCATCGCATGCTCACTGCTACGCAATCGTCAAGCAGGCGACTTACATGCAATTGGCGGCTTTCTAGTCTTTCTAAATTTTTTGATTGTGGGCGTTTTTTACGACCTGATACTCAGCTTTGCCCCATTATTCATGGTGTATCTGATGACACTATCTGCTCAGATGGGTAAGAAATCTGTGACAGAAGTTGCTTAAAAAGCAGCGCAAAGTCTTCTTGATTAATCTTGTCCACAACGCCTTTCACATGCATCGATTGAGCAAGGAAAGAATTGGGGTGCCATTTTCGGTAATTCAAGATGTCAGTTCTGTAAATTGCCAACTGTGGCTTATCTAATCCAGAAGCGATATGCACTATTGCGGTATCAACGGTCACGATGCAGTCACATTGACGAACATGGGCAAACAACCCACCTAAGCCATGAGACGGATCCACCACAAAAACCTGATCATCATTTAGTTGCTCAACCCAGTGAATTAATTGAGCATGACGCTCTGGCGTCCCCAGCAAGGCGATGGGCCAAGTTGTGTGCTCTCTCATCAAACGAATCAACTTTTCCATCACGGGATATGAAAAAGTCCTGCCCCCACCTCCTGAAAACGGACAAAATCCAATCACGGGTGATGTAGGCCAATGGGCTTGCACGGCTTTCTGAAGCGTCTCATCAAACGGCACCACGTATTGGATATTCGGTTGCGCCACACCCAGCGTCTGTAACCAAGGCACCAGCTTCTGACTAAAGTGCGTATTTTCTGTTTTACGACCCAATTTAAAAGATACACTTTCAGTCGCATCATCTAGTCCAACTACTTGCGCTGGTCTAGCTAGCTTCAAAAACAAAAAGTCGCGTGGTTTAAAGGATTCACTTAAATGAACAATGGCTTGTGCGCCACGAACAGACCGAGCCAACCGCCAAAGCTCTCGCCAAGATGGCCGTTTACTGCACGGCACGACATCTGTGACACCAAACCCTTTGTGGTGCAAATCAACCAAGGCGCCATGCGTGAGCACCGTCACCTGCAAATCTGGGCGTTGTTGCGCCAATGCGGCATAAACCCACGACAAAACAATGCTGTCACCCAGTTTTCCATCCCATCGCACAAAGACAATTTGTGGTCTGCTCGATTTCAATGGGCGAGGTGCGCGATCCAACAACGTTTTTGAAAAACGCCTACGAAATGCATCACGACTCTGCCCAAAACGGCGCAGCGACTGCCGAACCGCTTTAGTAATGGATCTCAACGGCATCCGGACGAACCCAAGCGTGCAAAGCACTCAAAAACTCATCATTAAGCAAAGCACCCCATTGCTCGCCTAAACGCAGTACACACTGACCTTGTTCACTCCGATAATGGATGTCAACAGGCACACCACCCGCAGTCACTTCACAATGATGGGGCTTCAAAATACTCATCAAACGATTCGCATCCACTTGGCCATCCACCTTGATCGTCAAGCTACGCGCACGACTTTGCCTGAAATCACTTAGATTCAACAATTCATCCACGGACACCCTCAAACCGCCCGCATATTCATCCACAGTGACCTTGCCTGACAGAATCAGCAAGCTATCTTCTCGCAACCAGTGACGATGTTCTTCGAACAATTCACTGTAAATCGCTACTTCCAGCTGAGCCGTCCCATCATCTAATGTGGCAAACAACATCCGTCCGCGACGCGTCATCTGAGTGCGCAAACTGGCCACAGTACCAGCAAGCCATTGCGACTCTTTCGAGGCTGCGATCTGATTCAAGGGTTTGCTGATCATGGGACGAATTTCTTCACGCCACACATCAAACAAATGACCACTAAAGAAGTAACCCATCGCTTTCTTTTCTTCAGTCAGCTCAGTCACCAGATCCCAAGGCAACACGTTCGCAAGTTCAATGGCGACCACATCATCTGTATCGTCACTAAACAAAGATGCTTGGCTTGCCGTGCGGGCCAATTGTTCAGCCGCATCCAATGCCGTACTCAACGACGCTAGCAGCGCAGCTCGGTTGCGCTCCACACTGTCAAAGCCGCCCGCACGAATCATGGCTTCAATACTGCGTCGATTCACAAGTTGACGGTTAATTCGTTTACAAAAGTCGAACAAAGAGACAAATGGACCATTCGCTTGACGCTCAGCCACAATCTCTTCGATCGCAGCCTGTCCAACGCCTTTAATCGCCCCCAATCCATAACGCACCGTTTTAGGGGGCAGGCCTTTCTCGTAATAAGCATCTTGCACAGGCTCAAAGCGATATCCTGACGCATTCACATCAGGCGGCAGCACAGCCACACCATTCGCTAAGCAATCTCGCCAAAAGGCTTGCACTTTATCTGTATCATCCATATCCGAAGACATCGTGGATGCAAAAAACTCGGCTGGATGGTGTGCTTTAAGCCATGCAGTGTGATACGCAATCAAGGCATAAGCCGCTGAGTGTGATTTGTTAAAACCGTACCCTGCAAACTTTTCCATCAGATCAAACAGCTTCACAGCCAGTTCGCTGTCATAACCTTTCTTTTCTGCGCCACTCACAAACAAAGTTCGCTGTTGCGCCATTTCCTCGGGTTTTTTCTTACCCATCGCGCGACGCAACAAGTCGGCACCACCGAGTGAATAACCCCCGATGATCTGTGAAATCAGCATGACCTGTTCTTGGTACACAATGACGCCATAGGTACTGCGCAGAGTGGGTTCTAAGTCCTCATGGAAATAATCTACCGTCGCCCGACCATGTTTACGATTCACAAAATCATCGACCATGCCAGACTCAAGTGGTCCAGGTCGATAAAGTGCCAAAACCGCAATCACATCTTCAAACGTACTTGGGCGCAGTTTTTTGAGCAGCTCCTTCATACCGCGCGACTCCAGTTGGAACACCGCCGTGGTATTGCCCTCACACAATAAGCTGTAGACCGCTGGGTCATCCAATGACAGCGTCATCAGATCGAAGTCACTCATCGATGGATTAAAGCGTCGAACGTAACGCACAGCCCAATCAAGAATCGTGAGGTTACGCAGACCTAAAAAGTCAAACTTCACCAGACCCGCGGCCTCGACGTCATCCTTATCGAATTGAGACACTGCGGCATCAGAACTACCCGGCTGCGCGTACAGCGGACAAAAATCTGTCAGCTTCCCGGGTGCAATCAAGACACCCCCTGCATGCATCCCAATGTTTCGGGTTAAGCCCTCGAGCGGGCGTGCCAGATCAATTAACTCTCGCACTTCCTCTTCTTTCTCATATCTGGCTTTAAACGCAGGCTCTTTTTCTAGTGTCTGATCCAGTGTCCATGGGTCAGCCGGATTAAACGGAATCAACTTGGAGAGACCATCACACATCATATAGGGCATATCCAGCACTCGCCCCACATCTCGAACAACCGCTTTCGCACCTAGTGTCCCAAATGTCGCAATTTGACTCACTGCCTGACGACCATATTTTTCTTTGACATACTCAATGACTCGCTCACGGTTGTCCTGACAAAAGTCAATATCGAAGTCAGGCATCGAAACCCGCTCTGGATTCAAGAAACGCTCAAAGAGCAAGTCATACCGAATCGGATCCAAATCGGTAATACCCAGCGCGTAAGCGACTAATGAGCCCGCACCAGAGCCACGTCCTGGTCCGACGGGCACGCCATTATTCTTACCCCAGTTAATAAAGTCTTGAACAATCAGAAAATAGCCTGGAAACCCCATTTGCAGAATTGTCTGACACTCCCACTCTAGGCGTTTCTGATACTCAGGTCGCTGACGTGTTCGTTCTTCAGGGTCGGGATACAAATGCTCCAGACGTTTTTCTAATCCTTCTTCCGACAGTTGCACCATGTACTCACCGATTGTGAGCCCATCGGGTGTTGGAAACTCTGGCAAACGCGCTTCACCGAGCGTCAAAGTTAGATTACAACGTTGCGCAATCGCCACGGCATTGCTAATTGCAGATGGCACATCGGCAAACAACGTCATCATTTCTTCAGTGGACTTCAGGTACTGATCCGGCACAAATGCCTTATGACGCCGAGGATCGGCCAGAATTTCACCACGTGAGATGCACACTCGAACCTCATGCGCATCGTATTCACCCGCTTGCAAGAACTGCACCGGATGGGTTGCCACCACAGGTAAATTTAATCGCTGCGCCAAAGCCAATGTTTCCTGCGTACACAGCCAATCTTCTTCATGTTCTGTACGTTGTAGTTCAAGGCAATACCGATCGCCCAGAGCTTCACGCCATTGCGAGACAAGGGCTTGCGCCTGCTCAGGTCGTCCAGCCAAAAGCGTTTGGCCGACATCGCCATGACGAGCGCCAGACAACACAATCAAGCCTTGAGTTTCTTGCACCCATTCACGTCGAACTTCGGCTCTGTTACCTTGCGTATTTTGTAACCACGCACGAGTCAATAGCTCACAAAGCTCGCGATAGCCCTCTTGATTGGCAACGAGGAGTAGAATACGGAAGGGTTTATTCGGATCGTTGTCATTCGTTAACCATACCTCACTGCCCGCGATTGGCTTTAACCCCATATTTCTGGCAGCTCGGTAGAATTTGATCAGCCCAAACACATTACATAAATCAGTCAGCGCTACAGCCGGCTGATTTAATGAGCGGACACGGTCCACCAGCGCAGGAATGCGAACAGTTCCGTCCATCACGGAATATTCCGAATGAACGCGTAGGTGTACAAACATAGGAGAGGAGTTCGAATCGTCAGTCATTGGACGATTGTACTCAAGGAGCGACGAATTAATGAAATGGATCATACTTATTGCATGGCTGGGCGCAGTTCTGTTTGCCCACTACCGAGGACAAGTTCGGTTGCCTTTGAGACGCCAGTTACTGGATCACTCTGTCATCCTTGCGCCAATTAATGCGCTGATGATTCTGACCTCTAAAATCCCCACCACCCCCTTTGCACCAGTTTCTAGATTTCCTGGTCTAGAAAAACTCGAAGAGAATTGGGAAATCATTCGTGATGAAGCCTTGGCACTCGCTGATCAGGATGCCATTAAAGCTCCAGATACTCACAATGACATCGGTTTCAACTCGTTCTTTAAAGAAGGTTGGACGCGTTTTTATCTGAAATGGTATGACGCTAAACACCCCTCGGCACTCGAAATGTGCCCTAAAACCGTGGCCCTACTCAATGAGATCCCAAACATCAAGGCAGCGATGTTTGCCCAGCTACCTGCCGGTGGAAAACTTAACCGACATCGAGACCCCTATGCAGGCTCTTTACGCTACCACCTAGGACTTACTACACCGAACGATGATCAGTGTTATATCGAAGTCGATGGGATTCAACAACCTTGGTACGACGGTCAAGCCATGGTTTTCGATGAGACCTACGTCCACAGTGCGCATAACAAAACCGAGACCAATCGGATTGTTTTGTTCTGTGACGTCGAGCGTCCCTTGATCTGGCGTTGGACTGAAAAAGTCAACGAGTGGTTTGGCAAAATTTTCATGTCTGCTGCTTCATCTCCCAATGAGCAATCGGATCAAACCGGCTTTATTAACCGTTTAACGCATGCGCACTGGGTGATTGATCAGAAACGCAAGGCCTTCAAAAATGCCAACCGCACACTTTATAAAGCCACAAAAGTCGCACTCTTAGTGCTGGCAGTATTCATATTCTTGGCGATCTAAATTTTTTTTAATGATCTAATGGCTGTGCAGTTTTAAAAGACTGCACAGCTTTTTTCAAACAATCCCTTGAAGCTTGAGCGCATCCCAAGCTTTCTGAAGCCGCTTCACAGATACAGGTGACGGTGTTCTCAATTGCTGTGCAAATAAAGCAACCCGCAACTCCTGAAGTTGCCAACCAAAATCCTCTAACGCCTGTCTCGCTTTGTCATTCAAATCTTGAGGCACTGTTCGAGCTTTCGCATACCGTGCCTCCAAAGACGATAAATCATCCATCAACTGTTCATCCCGTCTAGGCTGATTGCGCAGCCCTTCCATCCGAATGACCATGGCTTGCAAATAGCGCGGGAAATGCACCAAACGTTCATACGGCGTATCGCGCACAAACTGATCTGCTAACAATGCTTGCAGCTGGGTTTGCAAATCCTGGCTGGCCTCCACAAACGATTGGATCTCAGTGAGTGTTTGGCGCACGTTCTGCGCAGTCTCAAGAACCCTCAAAACCAGATCTGACATCGTTTGCATCACGGACACCATGTTTTGTGAGGCTTTTTGGCGTGCTTTTTCAAAACTTTCGGGTCCGTCAGGCACACCGTCCTCAAATGCAGCATGCATTAATGCTGCATCGATCAGTTGCGTGTGCAAATCAGCCCAAGCACCCATGGGCATAAACAAGACGCCTAATTTGAGTGCATGCGGGGTATTTTTCTCCAAATATTTGACACGATCTCGCAGCGTTAAACGCAATAGTCGCAACACACCTAAGCGGTGCGCGCGCTGGGCGCTAAACAAATCATCAAACAGCTCAATTCGACAAACCGTCTGGTGATCCACCAAAGCTGGATAACCCACAACACTGCGTCGACCACGCCGAATTTCCATCATTTCTGGCAACACACCAAACGACCAATCAACTAGGTCTTCAGTGGGTAATTGCTGGTCAACTGGTTCAGCCTGCGCCGTCAGCTTCTGAAAAGTTTCTTGTGCTTGCACGCCCAGTTTGGAGCGAATGAGGTTCAAGTCACGATCAGCGTTTAAAAACCGTCCGTCCTGATCGAGGATCTTAAATTGCATCAATAAGTGAGGTGCCAGAGTTTCTGGTTTGAAGTCAGACTCTCGCACATCCACTTTGAATCGCGTTCGAATGTCTTGTGCAAGTGCTTGCAACAAACTCACATTCGGTTCATCTAACCGATCAAACCAGACTTTATGAAAGGTTTCAGCATAAGCAGGCACCGGCACACAATGACGACGAATTCGCTGTGGCAACGATCGCACTAGAGCTTCTACCTTTTCTTTGAGCATGCCAGGCACCAGCCATTCCCAGCGAATCGCATCGAGCTGATTCAAAAGCATCAAAGGCACAACCAGCGTGACACCATCGCGAGGGGAACCCGGTTCAAAATGATATTCCAGCCGCAAACGCGTCCCATCGTGCATGACGTGTTTTGGGAACACATCCACCGTAATCTCGGTCGCATCATGCACCATCAAGTCGTCGCGCTTTAATAACCAAGATGCCGCTTCTTCGGACGACAAGCCTTTAAACCACTGACGAAAAGTAACCGCTTGATGAATGTCGGGAGGTAATCGTTTCTCATAAAACGCTTCAATCCGAGACTCATCAACCAGAATATCCGGGCGTCGACTGCGGTGCTCTAATTGCTCAATCTCACGCACCAGTCGGATGTTGTGCGTCAAAAAAGCATAGTCATCTCGACGACGACCTCTGGAGACAATGGGATTGGTTAATAAGCCTTGAACGAGTGCTTCACGAATAAATACTTCGCGTGCAGCTTGCGCATCGATCGGTCCATAGTGCACACGGCGCCCACTGTAAAGTGGCAATCCATATAAAGTCGCACTTTCAAAAGCAATCACTTGACCGCGCTTACGATCCCAAGTCGGTTCAGCCCAGGACTTTTTAAGTAAATGCGTACTTGCCGCCTCAATCCATTGAGGTTCAATGTTCGCCACACAGCGTGCATACAAACGACTGGTCTGAACCAGTTCTGCCGCAACCACCCACTTCCCTGCCTTTCTGCGCAAGGTCGATCCGGGATGCACCCAAAACCGTAAATCTCGCACACCACGATAATGAGGTGGCGACTCATCTGCTTTCAAACCCACGTGACCCAACAAACCGGACAGCAATGCCCGATGCAGTTGCTCATAGGTTGCCTCGGATTGATTCAATCGCCAGCGACGCTCTTTCGCCAGCAACACCAACTGCTCGTGGACATCGCGCCATTCACGCATGCGATTGGCTGACAAAAAGTTCTTTTTCAATAAATTGGACATCGCCCGTCTGGAGAGCGATTGCGCAAGCTGTGCTCGATCCCATTGCCACAGTTTGAGCCAAGATAAAAATTCAGATTGCGTATCTTTAAAAGGTGCGTGCGCCTGCATCGCAGCTTCTCTGGCTTCAACAGGCCGCTCGCGAGGATCCTGAACGGCCAACGCAGACGCAATAATCAACATTTCCGACAAACACTGTTGATCCACTGCACTCAACAACATCCGTCCAACTCGTGGATCCAGCGGCAGTCTGGCCAACGTCTGACCCGTACGCGTCAGTTGGTTGCGTTCGTTTAGCGCCCCAAGCTCTTGCAAGCTTTGATAACCATCTGCAATCGCTCGCCCCGTGGGCGCATCCACAAAGGCAAAATGCTCAATGTCATCAAAGCGCAAAGACTTCATGCGTAAAATCACGCTTGCCAGCGATGATCTAAGAATCTCAGGATCGGTAAACTCACGCCGACGTTCAAAATCCTGTTCATCGTACAGACGGATGCAAACACCAGGACCTTCACGACCACAGCGACCTGCACGCTGATTGGCGGCCGCCTGGCTCACTGGCTCAACAAGCAGTTGTTCTACTTTTTGACGCCAAGAGTAACGCTTCACTCGCGCCAATCCGCTATCGATCACATAACGAATACCCGGGACAGTTAATGAGGTTTCGGCGACGTTGGTCGCGAGAATAACGCGCCTTGCGCCTGTTTTAGGGCGAAAAATAGCTTCTTGCTCATTTTGTGACAAACGCGCAAAAAGTGGCAAAATCTGCACACCTCGATCCGCATGGTCTTGCAAAGCAGTCGTAGCTTCTCGTATTTCTCGCTCTCCAGGTAAAAAGACTAGGATGTCGCCTTGGCCCATTGCCTGACACTCATCCACCGCATCGACAATGGCATCCGACAATTCACGCACCTGCGACTGTGCGGAACCATCCTCACTGTCCTCATCAAGATCGCCTTCGCGACCACCCACCTGATCTTGCCCATCTAAGGGTCGATAAAGGATCTCAACCGGGTACAAACGCCCAGACACTTCAATAATCGGGGCAGGACGACCATCACGATCACAGAAATGACGCGCAAATTGTTCAGCATCTAAAGTTGCTGACGTAATAATGACTTTGAGATCATCGCGACGTTTCAGCAACTGATGCACATAACCCAGCAAAAAATCAATGTTGAGACTGCGCTCATGCGCTTCATCGATAATGAGCGTGTCGTAACGTTTGAGCAGTGGATCGCGTTGGGTTTGAGCCAACAAGATCCCATCGGTCATCAATTTGATGGCCGTAGATTTTGCACTTCGATCCTGAAATCGAATTTGATAACCAACCCAATCACCCAGTGGCGTTTCGAGCTCCTGAGCAATGCGTCTAGCGACTGACGTGGCAGCCAAGCGTCTGGGTTGCGTATGGCCAATCATGGCGGTGCGTCCACGCCCCATCGCTAGGCATATCTTGGGTAACTGCGTTGTTTTACCAGAACCCGTTTCACCACTCACGATGACCACAGGGTGATCTCGTATGGCGGCTTCAATGACTTCACGGTTTGCGCTAACCGGTAGCGCAGGGTCAAACGTGATAGGTGGCAGTTGATGATCTGAAATGTGTGAATCTTTTTCTATCAATGGTTTTATGTAATCTTGTGCCAAATACGATAGGTATCGGCTCAGTGTTCAAAATGAGCGAGTTGCCATCATACGCGCATCAAGCATGTGCCTCTATTCATTTGCAACAAAACGCAAGCAAACTCCCATCAAACTGACTGTGTACAGATAAAATACACGCTTTCGCATCCATTATTCAATGTACTGATTTCTAGCATTCTTATTTAGTCACCCTTTAAGGGACAGACAGGCCAGCAGACAAATGACCCAAGAACTCATAGACAGCTCCACTCAGCCCGCCGAACCGTCACAACCTCAATTTGTACGCTGGTTTCGGCAAGTCGCCCCCTATGTACACGCATTTCGTGGCAAAACGTTTGTGGTCGGGTTTACAGGTGAACTGATTAAAGCCGATGCACTCAATACACTCGTTCAGGATTTGTCACTACTGTCTTCACTTGGGATTCGACTTGTCTTGATTCACGGCTCACAGCCGCAGGTCAATGAACAACTCCAAGCGAAGGGTTACCAACAACAACTAACGCAAGGCATCACCCCTATCGATGCAGCTGCGCTCGAATGCGCCAAAGAAGCAGCCGGTGAAATCCGCCTTGACATTGAAGCTGCGTTTAGCCAAGGGCTCCCCAATACACCCATGTCCCACGCAAAGATTCGAGTCATCTCCGGCAACTTTGTGACGGCCAAACCCATTGGTGTCATCGATGGGCTCGATTATCGGCACGCAGGCCAAGTTCGCAAGATCGATACCGATGCAATCCGTCACTCTTTAGATAGTGGCTCCATTGTCTTACTCTCCCCACTTGGGTTTTCACCGACAGGGGAAGCGTTTCACTTAACGATGGAAGAACTCACCACCAGTGTGGCCATCAGTCTAAAAGCAGAGAAACTGGTCTTTCTCTACGAAAACCCAGGGGTCACCGACGGCGAAGAACAAGTGATTCCTGAACTCGCCCGTTTGGATGCCGATGCGCTTTTGCGTAATCAAACTCAAACCGACCACACCGCTCGCTACCTTGAACAAGCCTCACGCGCTGTCAAACGAGGGGTCGCTCGTGCCCATCTGGTTCCATTTGCATTGGATGGTGCGATTCTGTTGGAAATTTTTACCCACGATGGTGTGGGCACCATGGTAGTCGAAGACACACTGGATGATTTACGGGCTGCCACCATCGATGATGTCGGTGCGATTTTGCGTTTAATCGAACCACTTGAGCAAGATGGCACGTTAGTCACGCGCAGTCGCGATGTGATTGAGCGTGAAGTTGAGAATTTTTCTGTACTTGAGCATGACGGCATTATTTTTGGTTGTGCGACACTCAATCACTATCCCGAAGAGCAAATGGCAGAAATGGCCTGTCTGATTGTGCATCCAGAATGGCAAGGCGGTGGTGAAGGCGATTTATTGCTACGCCACATGGAAAACCGTGCACGCAATCTAGGCGTCAAACGATTATTCGTTTTAACGACCCGCACCGCACATTGGTTTGTAAAACGGGGATTTGTGCAAGGTGGGGTTTCAGATCTGCCCAAAGAACGACAGGCAGCTTATAACCGTCAGCGAAATAGCCTGGTTTTTATGAAACGCTTATAAGGCATTTCATTAGTATCCGCTTTGACTGGTGTGCTTATTCATTACAAAACGCACTAGCCATGTTTAAAATGGCAGTCAAGTAATCAATTTTTCAGGGAATAAAGCACATGAGCAAAAGAATGGTTCAATGCACCAAATTAAAAACTGAGTTGTTAGGTTTGGACTATCCACCTTACCCCGGTGATTTGGGTGTTCGTATCTGGCGTGAAATCTCTCAAGACGCTTGGAAACAATGGACAGAAATTCAAACCCGTCTGGTCAATGAAAACCGCCTGAATCTTGCCGATGCGCGTGCCAGAAAATACCTGCGCGAGCAAATGGAAATGTACTTGTTCGAAGATCAGGATGTTGAAGCCCAAGGCTACGTCCCGCCTTCCGCCTAAATTCAAACAGCAGCACACTGATTGATATCGCAGTTTATTTAATAAATACAGCCCAGAGAGCTTCATGTTTCTCTGGGCTGTATTCGTATGAGCTGACGATAAACTCTACTGGTCAAGCACTTCCTTGTGCCACTCTACAATCAAATTCTGACAAGTTTTAAAGAAACCCAGTCTTCGAGCTTTGATCACACCATCGACCAAATCTAAATTCAACTTGATCACTGCATCACCATCCTTATCGATATACGTACGGGAATAAGGGTTTTCTGAATTCCATTTATTCAGACGTTCGAAGGGTACATTTTCTATATCGTCAGAAACAGCGTAACACCATAACAACCTTATCTTTTGCTAATTCAGTTATCAACTTTTAAGTCAGTTTTAAATTAATCCATCTAAAAAGAGGATCCTGCAACTAACGTTTTTTCCAACACTATCACACCACATCACTTCTCTCACCACAACCATGAATTGGAAAGCAGTCGAATAGTTTTTTTCTGATCCAATCAATTTTGTTTCTAAGATACAGGCAGCATGGGTAGCCATAAAGCGAGACTCACTAAGGTCACAAGCAGCACTGGGGGTGTAATCAACAGGCCGATTTTCATATATTGCCCCCAAGTGATTCGGTAGCCTTTACCCGCCAACACATGCAACCACAACAATGTGGCTAGGCTGCCAATCGGCGTTAGTTTTGGACCAATATCATTCCCAATGACGTTTGCATAGATCATTAGTTGTCGAGTCAGTTCTGACACCTGAGTCTGGTCAATCGCCAGCGCACCGACAAGTGTGGACGGCATGTTATTCATAATGGATGCAGTTACCGCAGCCAGAAAACCTGTCCCCACAGTCGCAACGATTACCCCTTGCTCACCAAGCCAGTCCAACGCACTAGCACCGTAGTGTGTCAACCCAGCCTGACCCAGACCGTACACCACGAGATACATACCGAGAGAAAACAGCACAATTTGCCATGGCGCGCTGCGTAGGACACTCCCTAGCTGTACAACGCGCGGCTGATGCGGCTGACCAAACCGCCCCGCAATGACTAATAAAGCGATGGCCGCAATACCGGTCACCAGACTAAATGGCAAATGCCACCGTCCCGAGACGAAATAAGCAATCAGTAACATTATAAAAATGGGCGCTGCTGCACGAAACACTTGATGATCGACAATTGCACTGGCTGGAGAGTCCAGTTCATCAAGCTCATATCGAGTCGGCACCTGACGATAAAACACTAACCATAGAACCCCTAATGAAGCAGCCACTGAGACCAGATGCACCGGAACCATGACTAAGGCGTAGCGGGAGAACGAAATATCAAAAAAATTGGCACTAACGATATTCACGAGGTTAGAGATCACCAGTGCAAGGCTCGCCGTATCGGCGATAAATCCGGTGGCAATAATGAAAGCCAGTGTGGCAGATGCGGTAAATTTAAGTCGATGCAAAATAGCAATGACAATCGGCGTCAGTAGCAAAGCGGCACCATCATTGGCAAAGAATGCTGCAATAACCGAACCTAGCAATACGATGAGTGGAAAAAGCAAATGTCCACGGCCATTGCCCCAACGCGCGATATGCAAAGCGGCCCACGTAAAAAATCCAGCTTCATCGAGTATCAGGGAGATGATGATCAGGGCCACAAACGTAAATGTTGCATCCCAAACGATATCCCAAACGATGACAACATCAGGCAACTGCACAACACCGGTCATCAACGCCACAGCGGCTCCACCTAAAGCACTCCAACCTATCCCTAGATTTTTGGGTTGCCAGATAACGAGCACAAGTGTGACGATAAAAATAGACAGCGCTAGCATTGAGTCATTCCTATAAATTAATCGTATCGTTACATCGCGATGCGCTGGGTAATTCGCAAATCGAAGCATGCCCAGCACAACAATCGCGCACCAAGTAGTCCAGCACGGTCTGCATGTGCGCAAGGTTGGCTCGATAAATGATGGAACGCCCTTGCCTGTGTGATGTCAGCCATCCCGCTCGCTCGAGTACGGCAAGATGAGTCGATAAGGTGTTGTGTGGAATCGAGAGCTGTCGGGCGATTTCTCCAGCAGGTAATCCTTCAGGCTCATGACGCACCAACAAGCGAAACGCCATTAGGCGTGTCTCTTGTGCGAAAGCTGAAAAGCTAGCAATTGCAGTCTGTATGTCCATATGTCGATAATAGCCGACATATGGACATGAAATCAACTAAAAAATAGGCAGCTTAAAAATAGCTGATTAATGATTATGTCTATAAAAACTCAAGCCAAGAATCAATGAAAGATGCTTGGCTTGAGTTAAAAACACTTTGTTTTACGCAGTGGCTTAGCTCGGTTTATTCACCAACCACTTCTTGGCGCCAGTATCCAAATGAGATCTGAGCCGTTTTAAGAAAATCAAGAATGCGAGCTTGACTGACACCACCTTCCAAATCTAAATCCAGCTCAATGACCGGATCACCGTCGTCATCCGTATAGGTACGGGAATAGCGTCTATTGGCGTTCCATTCATTCAATTTTCTGGATGAAACTTTATCCATCGTAAAACCCGCATAAAACTGCAAGGAAGAACCTCGATTCATGATAAGTATTAGCGTGTTGTACCATCAATCTTCCACTTAATCACTTCATCGTCATCATCAGAGAGCACAACCGCGTAACCCTCTTTCTTCATCATACGAAAAACTTGTTCACCAGTTACAGAATCAATAAGCTCCCCACGTTGTGCCTGCGCAGGCAATGCAATCACCGATAATGCGGCTGCAATGAATAAACTGGGCAATAAAGCTCGGAACAAACGACTAATCCGATGAAATAACATAAGACACCTCTGTTTTAATTGTTAGATTGAATGACTTCTATCGATTTGCGCCAATCGACAGCATCTGTTGATCGGACAGTACATTTTCAATAGACTCTCGTCTGACAAAGCAAGGCCTAAAAACAAACACTGCGAAAAACATACCACCCATTCCTCGTTACGCCACCAAAATCTGAAACTGCGACCCAAACGACGCAAATATGCAATCACCGCATTTAAATCAGATCGCGAACAGGCTTGTTTATTTCTCGATCAATGATCAATCGGTTTGATCTGCTGAACACCCGCTTCAGAGGCGACCAGCGCGACTGCTGCCGCATGAATCGCAAAAATCCCATTGGTCACCACACCAGGCCACTGATTAATGGTTTGCTCAAGCGCCAAAGGATCTTCAATCGATAAACCCGAAACATCCAAAATCAAATTACCGTTGTCCGTCACAAAGCCCTCACGCACACGAGACTGACCACCCATCGTTGCAAATGCGCGTTTTATGTTGCGCACCGCCATCGGTAAAACCTCTACTGGCAACGGGAAGTTACCCAAGACAGAGACTTGCTTAGAGGCATCCACAATGCATACAAACTTTTGTGCCACAGAAGCCACGATTTTTTCTCGAGTCAGTGCACCACCCCCGCCTTTGATCATTTGCAAGGCTGGGTTGATTTCATCGGCACCATCTACATACACCGGCATGTAATCCACATCGTTCAAATCTAGAACGCGAACGCCACCCGCTTGTAATCGCTGTGCGGTGCGTTCAGAGCTGGCAACGGCACCTGCAAATCGGTGTGCCTCTTGACACAACAAATCAATAAAACAATCTGCTGTCGACCCGGTTCCCACACCAATAATGGCGTCCGAGGTTAGGCATGGTTGAATATAGTCAAGTGCAGCCTGGGCAGCAGCTTGTTTAAGTTGTTGCTGATTCATCGTCCGGTTCCTGTATTTCAATCGCATGCGGATCTGTTTCCAGAATCTCCACGTCTTTAAGTGTTCTGAGCATCACACGCGTTCTTTGCTCTGTATCGCTCAGTGTATTGGCAGCTGTTTCAAGTGATTTACGCATTCTAGTGAGCGTCACACCAAACTTGTCGAACTCTGTTTTAACACCCCGTAAAATCTGCCACACTTCAGACGAGCGTTGCTCAATTGCCAAGGTTTTAAAGCCCATTTGCAAACTACTCAGAAGTGCTGCAAAGTTCACCGGACCTGCCACCACAATACGCATCGCCTGTAACCGTTCTAACATTCCAGGCAATCTGAGCACCTCGGCATACAAACTTTCGCTGGGTAAAAACATAATGGCAAAATCGGTCGTATGCGGTGGCGCCAGATATTTCTCAGCTATCAACTTGCCTTGTGCTTCAATGGCTCGCCTCAAACCATTGGTTGAAGCGAGCTGCGCCTCTTGATCGCCTGCATCAAGCGCTTGTTGTAAACGCTCGTACTCTTCTTTCGGAAATTTAGCATCCACGGGCAACCACACAGGACCACTGTCAGGATCTACACCCGGCAGTCGAATTGCCAGCTCCACCATTGCTGAACTAGTCGGCACTGTTTTGACATTGAGGGCATATTGCGCGGGCGTCAGAACGTCTTCAACCAGGCGCATCATCTGCACCTCACCCCAAGTGCCGCGACTTTTGACGTTCGTTAAGACGCGTTTCAGATCACCCACGCCTTGTGCGAGAGCCTGCATTTCACCCAAACCTTGGTGAACAGCTTCCAGCCGTTGAGAGACTTGCTGAAACGACTCACTCAATCGCTTTTCTAATGAGGCTTGCAACTTCTCATCGACAGTCTGGCGCATTTGCTCAAGCTGCTGGCGGTTATCCTGTTGAATTTTCTCTAAACGTTTTTCAACCGTATCACGCAGATCCTGAAACCGCCCTTCACTCGTTTGCGTCAAGAGTGAAAGTCGTTGAGAAAAACTGTCAATCAGTTGTTCAAGACCAACGGTCGACTCTTGTCTAAAAGCACGTTGCTGTTCAGAAATCTCGTGACGCAATTGAGTCTGTGATTGTCCTAATTCAAGTCGCAGTGATTGCTCCAGACGGCTTTGGTTTTGTAAAAGCCCGTCTAACTTCAGAAGCATCTCTTGGGCATCTGCTTCTTGACTCGAATGACGTCCCGAACGAACCATCAGCCAAACCAAGAGACACAGAATCACGATCAGCAACAACAGCCCACTCAAAAGTCCGTGCGCTTGAAGCCATTGATCGAGTGTTTCAGGGGCGATCGACATCAACTGGCTTGAACGTCAAAAAACGCCTGCCAGCGCTTCAGATTAAAGCGATTCGTCACTCGACCATCCGGACTCACCACTAATGGCCGACGAATCAGCGTCGGGTATTCAGCAATTAAGCTTAACCACTGCGCTTCAGTGCTGGCAGATTTTTGTGAGTCATCGAGTTGACGCCAAGTCATAGACGCACGGTTCACCAGTTTTTCCCAGCCACCCAGTATCTCGGCGTAACGCACCAAATCTTGTGGCTCGATGGGATGATCCCGATAATCCGTAAACTCAAAATCAATCGACTGCGCTTTTAACCAGTCGAGTGCTTTGATACATGTCGAACACTTTGTCAGTCCATAGACTTGAATCATGATTTTTTTCCTTGACGACGTTGTACCGCATTCGCAACAAACACGAGAATACCGACAACGACTACAAATAAAGTCGCAAGCGCATTCACTTCAGGCTTCAACCCCAATCTTACGCGTGCGAAAATTTCCGGTGACAGCAATGTGGCACCAGGGCCAGATAAAAAGGAGGCAATCACCACATCATCCAATGACAGTGTAAACGCCAGCAACCATCCGGAAACAATCGCCGGTGCAATCAATGGCAAGGTCACCCTAAAAAATACTGTCAGCGGTGTTGCGCCTAGGTCCAAGGCGGCTTCTTCTAGTGAGCGATCCAGATCACGGATTCGGGTCTGCACAATGACGGTTACAAACGCCATACAAAACGTCGTGTGTCCTACCCAAATCGTAAACATACCGCGATGTGCTGGCCAACCAAACAGGCTACCCATTTCCACAAAGAGTAGTAATAGTGAAATACCCAACACCACTTCAGGAATCACTAGGGGCGCGCTGACCAAACCCACATATAAAGAAAACCCGCGAAACCGCCCTTTTCTGGCCAGCACATAACCTGCCCAAACGCCAATCACACTAGCTGCGGTTGCTGTCATCAAGGCCACCTGCAAAGAGAGCCAGGCTGCCTGCAACAGAGCTGTGTCATTGAATAGCGCCTTGTACCAGCGCAATGAGAACCCACTCCAGCTGGTCATCATCGCAGAATCGTTAAATGAAAAAACGATCAAACTTAAAATCGGCACATACAAAAACAAAAAACCCAATCCCAGAGCCAACCAAGTCCCAAGGGCGCTTGGCGCATTGGGCGCCCGTCGAGCTTTAGCCATGACGACCTCCCTGAGATTGATAATGCTTGGCTTGACTGACCTGGAACACGATCAGTGGCAACAACAGCAAAGCCACCATGACAATCGTCACAGCCGAGGCCATCGGCCAGTCTGCGTTGGTAAAGAACTCACCCCACATCAAGCGACCCATCATCAATGTATCCGCACCTCCGAGCATTTCTGGAATCACATACTCACCAACGGATGGAATAAATACCAACATGGCACCCGAAATCACCCCCGGCATGGACAGCGGCAAAGTGACCGAAATAAACGCACGCCATGGGCGCGCACCTAAGTCATAGGCTGCATCTAGCAATCGTGTATCAAGTTTGACCAAGACGGCGTACATCGGCAACACAAAAAATGGCAAATACGCGTAGACCAAACCGATATACACCGCAAAATCTGTGCGATAGATTTCAAGTGGTGTCTGAATCAGCCCCAATCCCATCAGCACCGAATTCAGCAACCCATCACTGCGCAAAATTCCTACCCAGGCGTATACGCGCAATAGCAACGATGTCCAGAAAGGCAGAATCACAGCGAGCAGCAGCAAATGTTGAATTCGCTGAGGTGCTCGCGCGATGTAATACGCCATGGGGTAGCCAATCAGAATGCACACTAGCGTCGTCATAGCCGCCATGCGCAAAGACTGGATATAAGTCGCGATGTACAGCGAATCACTGAACAGTAAAAAATATCCACGCAAATGCACTGACAAAGCCAATGTCTCATCGGCCCACTGCGTCAGTGCCGTATAGGGAGGCACCCCAAACTCCATATCAGCAAAACTGATTTTGAGAACCATTAAAAATGGGATCAACAAAAACAGAATGAGCCATAAGAATGGTGGCGCAATGCTCAGCAGATCCGCTCGGATCTGTTGCCAAGATTTCTTCATGATGTCAGTACCGTCACGCTATCCTGGTTCCAATGCACATAAACTTCATCATCGACACCCGGTGGATCAGATTGCATCAGAATTTGTGAAGGCAAATTGGCTTCTACAAGCTTGCCTGAATCCAGACGGATCTGATAAAGCGCATAACTCCCCATCCAGGCCATGTGACTCACCACACCATGGCCCCAGTTGTACTCACTATCAGGTGCCTGACGACTCACAAACACCTGCTCAGGTCGCAATGACACAGACACGTCCATACCCAAAGGTTCGCTCACCCCATGATCAACATAAAAGGGACGAGGCAAGTCCTCGCTTTCAATCATGATGTGATCTGGTTCATCAACCGAAATCACACCTTCAAACAAGTTGGTCGAGCCAATGAATCCCGCGACAAAGCGAGAGTTTGGAAACGCATAAACCTCTTGCGGTGACCCCACCTGACGAATTTGTCCCTCAGTCATGACGGCCAATCGACTCGCCATGCTCATCGCCTCTTCCTGATCGTGGGTCACCATGCAACACGTCACACCCAACTGATCCAGAATACGCACAAGCTCGATCTGCGTCTTATGGCGAATCTGTTTGTCTAGTGCAGACATCGGCTCATCGAGCAATAAAAGTTTTGGACGTTTAACCAGACTTCTAGCCAACGCCACTCGCTGTTGTTGACCACCCGACAATTGATGAGGTTTACGTCGTGCATACGGCGACATTTGCACCAGTTCCAACGCCTCATAGACACGTTCATGGATCTCGTGACGTGGCACACCCTCTTGCTTCAGACCAAATGCCACATTCGCTTCCACATTCATATGGGGAAACAGGGCATACGACTGAAACATCATATTGACCGGACGCTCGTAGGGCGCCAAGTTCGTAATATTGGCACCATCCAAAAAAATCTGACCCGAGCTCACGGTTTCAAACCCTGCCAGCATTCTGAGTAAAGTCGATTTACCGCAACCTGAACTCCCTAACAATGCAAAAATCTCATTGCGTTGAATGCTCAGATTCACGGTCTGAACAGCCACGGTTTCTCCGTAGACTTTGGTGACATCCACTAAACGCACAAAATCCTGCCCATCACCCGCATAGGTACTCAAACCATTCACCGACGTTGCCATCTTAAAAAACCTCATCTAAACCTAGCGACCTGACTTCAACTCAGCCCACATCCGTGACTGCTGTCGTTGTACGTTGGGTGCATGGGGTTGAATCACAAAGATGCGGCTCTGAACCTCATCACTCGGATAAATCGATGGATTGTCAGCCACTTCAGAAATCACCAAAGGACGCGCCGCTTTGTTGGCGTTTGGGTAGAACATCGTATTCGTGATCGCTGCAGACACTTCCGGTTTAGACATGTAGTTCACAAAGTCGTTGGCCAGATCAGGATTGGCCGCATCTTTAGGAATGGCCATGGTGTCAAACCAAGCCGGTGCACCATCTTCTGGCAAGAAGTAATCAATCTCATAATTACGTTTACCCTCTTTAGCGCGACTGGCTGCAATCAACACATCACCTGAGAACCCATAGACCAAGCACAGGTCACCGGTTGCCAACTCATCGATGTAGCCCGATGAACTGAACTGACGCACGTAAGGTCGGATCGACTTCAGCAACTCCAGCGCAGCTTTCATGTCTTCAGGTTTGCTGCTGTTGGGATCTTTGCCCAGATAGTGCAATGCGGCTGGAAACACTTGTGCCGCCTCATCCAGAATCGAAACCCCACAACTGGCAAATTTCTTAATCTTCTCAGGATCGAATAACAACGACCAGTCAGCAAGATTGACATCATCACCTAAAATCTCACGGGCTTTAGTCACATTAAAACCCAAGGCATTGGTCCCATACCCCCACGGCACCAGATATTGATTACCCGGGTCAACCGGCTCGAGTAACTTCATGATGGCTGGATCCAGATTCTCCCAGTTTGGGATTCTGGATTTATCGAGTTTTTGAAACAGCCCGCCTTCAATCTGACGCGCGGCATAATGCGTAGAGGGCACGACCACGTCATACCCAGAATTGCCCGTTAACAACTTGGCTTGAAGCGTGTCATTGCTATCGTAAGTGTCATAGCGCACCTTGACCCCTGCTTCACGTTCAAACCCAGGAATCGTATCGGGGGCGGTATATTCTGCCCAGTTATAGACGTTCAGTGTCTGAGCTTGTGTCAGCCCAGTCAGACTCAAACCACCCACGGCTGCGCTGAGCAGCCACGTCCACAAAACGCGTGATTTCATTTTAAACCCCCCATTAAAAAAAGCCATGTTGGGCAGTTCTGCACGCAACACGACATAAACCCTAGAATTCTAAAGCTTTTTCACGATAAGGTCATCTCAGATCAGGACCTATGCTTGCGGACCATCTGTAGCGTATCCCTGAGACAACATTTGCCAATGTAATTCATGCTTTTCTGGACAAACCTTCAGAACGGAACGCTCTAGGCGCTCGATATTGCTTTGAAGCCGGGAAGAGTCGTATACAGGATATTGCGCACGATCAAAATCAATCAGCCACAAAGCACCTTGCGAATCCACCAGAATATTATGCACATTCAGATCCGCATGCCAAACACCCAGCGCATGCATTGTTTGAATGAGAATGCCCGCTGCATACCATAGCTCAGGATCCTCACACTCAGCCAGGGCGCGTGCGCCGTCAATACGTTCTGTAATTAAAGCCGCCTTGTAAAAGAAAAAACCCACACGCTGTACCTGAGCAGCCATCACAGTGGGGACAGGCAGTCCAAGATTCTGGAGTTGATGCATCAGATAAAACTCTTGAAAGCTGCGAGTTTTTGACAAGCCACCCCAGACATAGAGCGTTTTTGTGAGACGCGAGATCAGACCACCGCGTCGGTAATGTCTCAGTACACCTTGCTGGATACCCAAATCAACAAACCAGGCTGCTCCACGACCTCCCGTTTGCACAGGCTGTGCGTGTAGAGACTCACAATCTGGATCAAACCACTGAAACTTAACATCGGAACGCGCACTCACCACAGACGTTTGATCGTGGTGTAGTGTAAAGAACCCTAATGACTCAGTTTGCACGACATTCTCACTCATAAGGATGTTCTCAATATCTGCAAGGGCGGCGTTTGAAGCACGCCCCGTAAAACCAGTGAACCTGCCACCCAAGCAGCCACCATGCAAACCACCAAACCTGTGACCCAAGGCAGCCACGACCAAACCATGGCAAATTCAAACACCCAGCGTGACAACCCCCAAGCGATTGTGGTGGCACCGGCGCTGGCCATCAGACCTGCCAATGCACCGATGGTTAAAAGCTCTAACCGTTGTGCAGAACGCAATTGTCGATCAGTTGCGCCCAAAGCGCGTAGCAATGCCGCTTCACGAACTCGCTCATCACGACTCGTACTCAAAGCCGCCATCAGGACCAAGCCACCTGCTAACACAGCAAACACAAAAAGCCCCTGTATCGCAAACACCACCCGATCCAAAACGGATCGTAACTGGTTCATCAAAGCATCGACATCAAAGACCGTGATATTCGGGTACGTTTGTAGCAAGGTTTTTAATTCTGATTGTTGCGTTTGTTCTAAGCGAATTGCCGTCATCCAGGTCTGGGGTGAGTTTTGTAGGGCCTGTGGGGTGGTAATGGCAAAGAAATTTGGCTTTAACGTCCCCCAATCCACTTTGCGAAACTGTGTCACTTGAACCGGCACAGACAGACCCGCCACATCAAATGTGACTTGATCCCCTAGTCGCAAACCCAGTTCACGGGCAATCTCATCCTCGATGGAAACCGACAACGTTTGTGGATCCCAAGCTTCACCTGCCACCACCTGCCCTTGGTTTTGTAACGAGTCCAGGTAAGTCAGATTAAAGTCCCGCTGTAATAAACGCTGTATCCGAGGTGAACGATAGTCGTCGACCCGAATCGGATTGTCATTGTGTTCAATCAAGCGACCCCGCACCATCGGATAGACCTGTGCTGGTTGACTCGTTAAGCTTTGCAATTGCACACGAACATCAGCAATTTGATCGGGTTGAATGTTAATCAGAAAGCGATTGGCCGCATCGGGTGGCAAGGTTTGTTGCCAGCCGTCCAACAAATCCGTGCGCACAATCAGCAACAACAAAATCGCCATCATGCCACCCGCCAGAGCACTCACTTGGGCCATCGTCGCGCCTCGTCTTCGCACCATCCCTGCCATGGCAAAGCGCCAGGTTGCATGCCCACGATGCCATTTCCTAAACCAAGAAAATGCTTGCAGCATGGCTAGGGTTAGACCTGCAAAGAGCGCGGCGGCTGCAACAAACCCAGCTGCCAAACCCAGCCCATAGAGCAGATCACCGGCAATCCACCACATCAAACCAAAAAACCCGCCAATGGCTAGCCCATAGCCACTGATACTTTGCCAAGCCAGACCCGCGGTTTCTTGGCGAAAGATCTGCGCCGGACTCATGCGTGATAATGACTGCAATGGCGGCAATGAAAATGCAAACAGCAACCAAAACCCCGCATAAACACCCTGTAACACCGGCATCCAGCTAGGCGCAGGCAAAGACTGCATCACCAGTGATTGCATCGTAATCGCTAGACCAAGTTGAGCAGCCGCACCAATGACGACCCCCAACACCGTACCCAGTAGCGCCACACAAGAGAACTCAACCAATAACACCCGACGAATCAACCCCCGAGTTGCACCTAAGCAGCGCATCACCGCAATCGCTTGCTGCTGACGTTGTGCAAACCGACGCGCACCCAGCGCAATCGAAACTGCTGAAATCAGCACGGCGATCATGACCACCAACGTCAGAAAATTCTGCGCACGTTCAACCGTCCGACCCACTTCAGGGCGTCCTTCCTGTACGTCGAGTATTTTTTGAGCGGTTTGTAACTGGGGCTCCAACCAATCCCTAAAGTTCGCCAATGCATCCGATTCACCCGCCACCATCAAACTATGGCCAACCCGACTGCCCGCGGCCAGCAACCCTGTCGCTTGCAAATCTTCTGCGCGCATCAACAAACGAGGCGCCATGGACACCAATTGCATACCTCGATCAGGCTCATAGGTCAGAACACGCGCAATCGTCAGCGCGGAATGGCCAACCTGCAAGTCTTCACCCACGGATAAACCCGTTTGCAACAACAACTGGGGATCAATCCAAACCGTCCCTACTTCTGGCACCGCTTCGGTGACCGCATCCGGCGTATCGATTGACTCTGCTGTGCGTAAAGCACCTCGCAAGGGATAGCCTTCTTCAACCGCTTTCACAGAGGCCAGCTGCCACAGTCCATCCGATGACCCCACCATCGAAGGGAACTGTTGAATGCGTATCGCTGCCAAGCCTTGATCGCGGGCGGCTTGAACCCAGGCAGGCTGCGCGGCTTGCGGACTTTCCACAAGCAAATCAGCACCCAACAAACGCACCGCATCTTGATTCAGTGCTTGAGACACCCGATCCGCTAAAAATCCCACACTGGTGATGGCAGCCACAGCAATCATGACTGCGAACAAAAGTAGACGCAGTTCACCAGAGCGAGCATCACGCCAAGTCTGACGCAACCCAAACCGCCACCATGATTGCGCCCGACTTGTCACGGACTGATTGCGACGACGTTCTAGCTCAACTCGATTCATCGATTGCAAACTCATCCTCAGCCTTGCTGGTTCGCCAAATTCAGAACGGCTTCAATGGCTTCCTGAAGTCGATTCACACCAATCACGCGCAAACCTTCAATCGCTTGTTTCGGTGCATTCGCAGCAGGCACAATCGCCACAGAAAACCCAAGCTTGGCGGCTTCTCGCAAACGTTCTTGACCTCGAACTGCAGGTCGCACTTCACCAGCGAGCCCAATTTCACCAAATGAAACCAAGCCAACAGGCAACGGCTTGTCTTGTAACGACGACAGAATCGCCAACAAAATCGGTAAATCAGCACCCGGCTCCGTAATTCGCACCCCCCCAACGGCATTCACAAACACGTCTTTATCGGCTGTCGCAACCGCCGCATGTCGGTGTAACACCGCGAGCAACATCGCCAAACGGTGCCCCTCCAGACCCAACGCCAGGCGTCTTGGATTCGGTACGTACGCGGTATCAACCAGTGCTTGAATTTCAACGAGTAAGGGACGCGTGCCTTCTTGTGTGGCCATCACGCAAGAACCCGACACATCACGCGAGTGCTGCGATAAAAACAACGCTGAAGGGTTGGCCACGCCGCGCAAGCCACGATCTGTCATGGCAAATACACCCAGCTCATTGACTGCGCCAAAGCGGTTTTTAAATGCTCGAATCAAACGAAACGAGGAATGACTATCCCCCTCAAAATACAGCACCGTATCGACCATGTGCTCTAAAACACGGGGGCCAGCCAGCGTACCATCTTTTGTGACATGACCAATCATGACGATTGGCACACCCGTTTGTTTGGCCAAACGAGTGAGCTGTGCAGCACACTCCCGAACTTGCGACACCGATCCGGGCGCTGAATTCGACTGCGCACTGTAAACCGTCTGAATCGAGTCAATCACCGCCACCGCGGGCTGCGTTTTACGCAACTGATCTTCAATCAGTTCCAGACGAATCTCAACAAGCAGATCCACGGCCGCACCATCAACACCTAAACGTTGAGCCCGTAAGGCCACTTGTTCAGCCGATTCCTCACCTGTTACATACAACACCCGCTGCGCACGCGAGACACTCGCCAGCGCCTGAAGCAGTAAAGTCGATTTACCAATGCCCGGATCACCACCGATGAGCACCACGGCACCGCGCACCAATCCGCCACCTAAGACGCGATCAAACTCGGCAATGCCTGTGGGCATACGCGGCAATTCTCTAGCCTGCACATCCGAGAGTTTTTGGACTTGTGCTTGTACGCCCGTCATCGATGTATAGCGGTCCCCACCTGGCATGGCCGCTGGACGCACCATTTGTTCGAGCGTATTCCATTCTTGACACGATGGGCACTGACCATGCCATTTCGGGCTGATATCACCACACGCCTGACAGACATACTGCGTTTTAACTTTGGACATTGATTTCCTGAAATTTACACAAACCACTGAATCATGCTCACTTGGCTCATGTCTTACATTGAATGCGAAGGAGGCTAGACCACGACGCGGGGGACTCTCGCAGTGACACCGGCTAATAATTCGTAACCAATCGTGCCGCTGAGTTTGGCCACCTCATCGACCGACGGACCGTCTTGTCCCCAGAGAATCACCGGATCACCGCGCTGCACATTAGGCAAATGCGTTATATCGACCGTCAGCATATCCATCGAGACCCGACCAATTAGGCTTGCAATCCCTGCTGAAGTTCCCACAGGCGTCCCAGCCGGCGCATGTCTTGGATAACCATCTGCGTAACCGCAAGCGACCACCGCAATTCGCATTGCTTGATTGGCTCGATCCTTATAACCGTAGCCAATCCCTTCACCGGCTGCGACGGTACTGATCTGTAAAACTCGAGATTCCAACGTCATCGCAGGCAGCAATCGCAGATCTTCCTGTGCTCGGCGATCATCAAACGGCGAGGCTCCATACAGACAAATCCCGGGTCGTACCCAAGTGGTTGTGGCCGAGGTTGGCATTTGAGTTGTACTGGTCGTGGCATTTTGCCAAACGGCACCGTCCACAATTTGTGGCGCATGGCGCCAGATTGCAGCTGAGTTAGCCAAGCAATGATCCGCCAATAAATCTTCAGTCACTTTCGTGTAGACCGCCAAAGCGGGTGCCAGCCCCTCATCCGAATCCGCACACGCAAAATGCGTCATGTGCGAAATACCTAAAAGTCTGCCTTGAGTTCTCAACGCTTCCAACTGCGTCCATGCATGCGTATAGGTTTGCGGTGTAAAACCCAAGCGATGCATTCCAGTATCAAGCTTTAAAAACACGCGCATTGAAGACAACGGATTGGAACCATTGGCCGCCCAACTTTGCAATGTTGCAATTTGATCAGCATCGTGCACAACTGGCCAAAGCTGCAACTGCACACAAAGCTCAAGGTCTGTTTCGTCAAAAAAGCCTTCCAGCATTAGAATCGGGCCCTGCCAACCCGCTTGGCGACAGCGAACGGCCTCTTCAAAGTCCAACATGGCCAAGCCATCGGCCGCTGCAAACGCCTGCACCGCAGCCTCAATCCCATGGCCATAAGCATTGGCTTTAATAACTGCCCAAATCCGCGTATTTTGATGAGACGCAGAATCAGTCGCTTGTGACAGGTGTGCGCGCACACGTCCCAGATTATGTGACAAGGCAGCAAGGTCAATAACGGCTTTAATGGGTCGTGGCATGAAATTTCACCCGAATTGGTTGTCACAAGTCTAACGTAGAGTACTCTTAGACACCCATTTTATACTGTGCACTGCAAGCAAACACTGCCAGACACCGTAACGTCTCGCAAGGCATCATTACAATAGGCACCATGACACAATTACATTCCATTCAAACTAGTACGGTCACAGGCGTTGATCACTATGAGAATTTCCCGGTTGCCTCTGTTCTGATGCCTCGGCGCATCCGCAAAGATGTGGTTCACATTTACTGGTTTGCTCGCACCGCCGATGACCTTGCGGATGAAGGGGATGCAAGCGACGAAGAACGCTTAAACGCATTGGTTCACTATCGAGAACGATTGTTTGAAGCGGCCCAGACTGGCACGATCAAAAGTGAAGACACGCAACTTCGAGCCATTTTTATTCCGCTCGCGCAAACCATACAAAAACATGATCTACCGGTGAGTTTACTCAACGATTTGTTACTGGCCTTTGAGCAAGACATCACCGTCAAACGGTATGCCACCCAAGCACAACAAAACGACTACTGCCAACGTTCTGCCAATCCGATAGGTCGGCTTTTACTGCACTTATTCGGCCAAACCGATGAGATAGCACTCACCCGCTCAGATGCCATCTGCACTGCTTTACAGCGCATCAACTTTTTACAGGATGTCGCTATCGACTGGAAAAAAGGCCGCGTTTATCTCCCACAAGATGCCATGGCTGCCGTTGGAGTCGATGAAACTCAGATTGCCGCCGGCCTTGTCAACGAGAACTGGCGTCAATTGATGGGGAATCAGGTGCTTGAGTGTAAGGACTTGTTAAACTTCGGGCGACCGCTCACAAAACAACTCAAAGGTCGCGTGGCGCTCGAAATTAAAATGATTGTTCAAGGGGGAATGCGCGTGCTGGAAAAATTGGAATCTGTCGACTACGACGTCTTTACACGTCGCCCGACATTAACGCGCACGGATTGGCTCAAGATGGCCTTACGCGCCTTATGGTAAGCCTATGACACCCGATACTTATTGCCAGGACAAAGCCGCCCGTAGCGGTTCAAGCTTCTATTACGCATTTTTATTTTTACCCACCGCAACTCGCAAAGCCATCACAGCGCTATACGCATTTTGTAGGGAAGTCGACGATGTCGTCGATGATTGCACCGATGTGAGCGTTGCGCACCAAAAGCTGGCATGGTGGCGCACAGAAGTTGCACACCTCTATCAAGGTGTGCCAACTCATCCAGTCACCAAAGCTTTACAGCCGCACTTAGAAACCTGCCATATTACACAGGATAAATTGCTTGCCATTATTGAAGGCATGCAAATGGATTTGGAACAAACGCGCTACCTAGATTGGCCTGCGCTTAAGAAATACTGCTGGCACGTGGCTGGGGTTGTGGGTGAATTGTCTGCGGGTATCTTTGGGTACACCGATGAGCGCACCATGGAATATGCCGCCAAGCTGGGGCTGGCATTTCAGATGACCAATATCATTCGGGATGTCGGCGATGATGCACGACGTGGACGCATTTATCTGCCCATTGATGACTTAGAACAACATGGCGTCAAAACCGCCGACATTCTCAATCGTATTCATACCGAACAGTTCACTGCACTCATGGCGTTTGAAACCCAGCGCGCTCGGGAACTCTACCGCGAAGCCGTCGATGCTTTACCTGAGACTGACCGTCGCGCCCAACGGCCCGGACTAATGATGGCTGCGATTTACTACACCCTACTCGGTGAAATCGAATCCGAGCAGTGGGCTGTTCTGGATCAGCGCATTTCGTTGACACCAATTCGTAAACTCTGGTTAGCTTGGCGTAACTGGGTGGGTGGTGCTCGCCCGATCATCCGACAAATTCGCCAAGACACTGATCGATCATGAAGTTTGCCATCATCGGGGGTGGCTGGGCTGGTATGGCTGCAGCCCAAACCCTCGTTGAAGCGGGTCACGACATCACAGTTTTTGAGGCGGCGGCTATTGCAGGTGGTCGCGCCAGAGGTGTGCCCGACTCCGATCTAGTCAATATCGACAATGGTCAACACATTTTAATTGGCGCCTACACTGAAACGCTCAAACTCATTCACAAGGCTCATCCAGCACCCGAACTTGTATTAACTCGCCTACCCTTACAGTGGCTCGCTGCAGACGGCTCGATACGAATCCAAAGCCATCAGACTCATGCGGGACCTTTAAAGCGCTTGAGTGCATTTACACAAGCACAGGGATTGTCTCGACGCGAACGTTGGCAATTAGTGACCTGGCTTAGCAAAGTCCGACTGGGTTTTGCGAGTCCATCTGCAGGACAAACCGTTCATCAGTGGCTCGATCAGCATCATATTGATCCTGCTAGCCGTGACAAGCTCATCACACCGCTGTGCTTAGCCACACTCAACACGACCCCTCAAAACGCTTGCGCACAGCTATTTGCCCGTGTGATTCAAGACAGTTTGCTCAGTCCTTTACCCGGAGCTGCGGATATGCTGATTGCACGCAGTAATCTAACTGATCTCTGGATTGGGCCACTAGCCCGAAATCTGACACTGCGAACGAGTAAACGCATCCGAGACATTGAACTCACAGACCAGCACGCTCAGATTGATGGTGAAACGTTTGATGGTGCCATTGTTGCCACCACGCCGCACGAAACCAGCCGTTTGTTGCAAACAACCAGTCACCACGCAGCATCTGACCCATACCTGAACAACATCATTGAAGCTGCGCAAAGTTTGACCTACAACAGCATCACAACTTGCTACATGACACTTGACCAACCCTGGCGATTACCAAACTCGATCTTACTCTTAAGTGGTGGTCATCCTAAAACGGACACAACTACACAACCCCAACAGTCCATACAGGTTCAACAGCCACTGCAGCCCGGACAATGGGTATTTGATCGCAATGCGTTCTTACCCAAAGATCTCGTCACAGAATCTGCGCAGCTGTCATTTGTCATTAGTCATGCTGATCAAGCTGTCACGTTTGAACGATCCGAATTACCGACCCAGCTCTTGGCACAACTCAAAGCCGATTTACAGCGTAATGGACACACAGTCCCAGATAAGCTATCGATTCGTACAAGCCGAATTCTGAGTGACCGACGCGCTACCTTTGCCGCACAACCCGGCTTACAAAGACCTTCAGTGCACACGGACTGGCCTCATCTCAAAATCGCTGGTGACTGGACGAACACGGGCTATCCTGCAGTTCTTGAAGGCGCCATCCTCAGTGGTCAAGAAGCAGCGCAAGCATTACTAAGTGAATGACAGCCATAAATAAACCCCGGAAGTCCACTCAAATCGGACAACCAGGGTATTTGTTTTGTGTATGCGTCAGTCAGAGTTTAAAAAACGCTAATGACATCACCGATCTTTAAACAATTACAGATTGGCGTTGGCTTCGACAAACGCTCGCACTGCGCTCGCATCACAAGACATTTCAACCACATTCTGAGGACGTATTTCGAGATCTTCTAGACCCACAGGCATGGGTGGCGTACGCCCAATCGCCTCTTCAATGGTTTCTGCAAACTTAGCGGGTAAAGCCGTCTCAAGCACCAACATCGGAATCCCGGGCTGCGCAAAGGCTTGAGCAACTTTCACACCATCGGCAGTGTGCGGATCGATGAGAACACCATACTCATCGAACACCCGTCGAATCGTGGCCACGCGATCCCCATGGGAACTACTGCCCGCCACAAAACCATATTGCGACTCAAAAGCTGGCAGATATTCAGACAAGTCAAACGAACCATCTTTGCTCAAGGCTTGCCACAAACTAGCCACACGTTCAGGATCCTGACCGACCAAGTCATAAACAAAACGCTCAAAATTTGAGGCCTTCGAAATGTCCATGGAAGGGCTCGATGTGACATGGGTATCGATGGGCAAACGAGGACGATAAATACCTGTCTGGAAAAACTCTTCCAACACATTGTTTTCGTTGGTGGCTAAAACCAAACGCGCCACGGGCAAGCCCATCTGACGCGCATAATGACCTGCCAGAATATTGCCAAAGTTACCCGATGGCACCGCAAACGACACTTTCTGATCGTTTGTTTCTGTGGTACGCAACCAGCCCCAGAAGTAGTACACAATCTGAGCCGCAATGCGCGCCCAGTTAATGGAGTTCACGGCCCCAATGCGGTACTTCTGTTTGAAGTCCAGATCGCTCGCCAGAGATTTGACGATTTCTTGTGCCTGATCAAAATCACCTTCAACGGCAATATTGTGAATATTGTCGTCTTGCAGGCTATACATCTGTGCACGCTGAAAAGCACTCATACGGCCTTTGGGTGAGAGCATAAAGACACTCACCTGTTTATGCTGTCGCATGGCGTATTCGGCAGCTGAACCTGTATCGCCGGAGGTTGCACCCAGAATATTCAAGGTTGTTTGACGCTGCGTCAGTACATGACCAAACGCTTCACCCAAAAACTGCATGGCCATATCTTTAAAAGCCAATGTCGGGCCTTCCGACACACCCAACAAATACGCCTCATCACCCAATGGACGCACCGACACAATCGATTCACTACGAAACTTATCGGCTGCGTATGCACGATCAATCATGGCAGACAAAGTCTGACGATCAATATCCGTGACAAACAGACTCAGAATCTCGAGCGCCAATTGGGGATAGGTTAGCTCGCGCCAAGCTGTTAATGTTTGCGCATCGATCTTGGGCAACGTTTGCGGGACAGCCAAACCACCATCCGGTGCCAAACCTTCTAACAGGACGTCACTAAAATGCTGAGGGGCCATCTGCCCCCGTGTCGATATGTATTGCATCAGAATGTTTCCACTCGCAAACGCGTGATTTCAGATTGCATAAAGGGCAGTTTTTCAATCGCTGCAATGGCTTGATTCACCGAACGCTCAAAGGCTTCATGTGTCAAGAACACCAGCTGAGCTGAGCCTTCCTCATCACACGGTTGCTGAATCATCGAACCGATCGACACACCTGCAGTGGAAAGCTCACGTGCAATCTCAGCCAGCACTCCTGGCTCATCTTTAACCGTCATACGCAGATAGCAGGCACACCACACATCATCCATCGGCAAAATCGGCGTATCTGCAATCGCTTGCGGTTGAAAGGCTAGATGCGGTACGCGCTGTTCGGGATCAGCCGTATGCAATCGAGTGACATCTACGAGATCGGCGACGACTGCAGAAGCCGTTGGTTCTTCACCGGCGCCTTGACCATAGTAAAGCGTCTGACCCACAGCATCACCGTTGACTAAGACTGCATTCATCGCGTTCTCAACATTGGCCAGCATGGACTCCGCTGGTACGAGCGTCGGATGGACACGCAGCTCAATGCCCTGCTCACGACGGCGGGTAATCCCCAAGAGCTTAATGCGATAGCCCAGAGATTGTGCCATTTCAATATCCTCATCGCTGAGGCGGCTAATCCCTTCCACATACGCTTTATCAAACTGCACAGGAATCCCAAAAGCCATGGCGGCCAACAACGTCAGCTTGTGGGCGGCATCAATGCCCTCCACATCCGCTGTCGGATCCGCTTCGGCATAACCCAGAGCCTGCGCTTGCTCAAGCGCTTGCGCAAAACTCAACTGGTTCGTACGCATCTCGGTCAAAATGTAGTTTGTGGTGCCGTTAATAATGCCTGCCACCCACTCGATATGGTTCGCAGTCAAACCTTCCCGAATCGCTTTGATGATGGGAATACCACCGGCCACCGCGGCTTCAAATGCAACCATCACACCTTTTTTTGAAGCGGCTTCAAAAATCTCAGTGCCATGCAATGCCAACAATGCTTTGTTGGCCGTCACCACGTGCTTACCGTGCGCAATGGCTTCAAGCACCAAGGCGCGGGCAGGTTCAATTCCACCGATCAGTTCGACCACGATGTCAATTTCCGGATTACGAACAACCTCAAAGGCATCCGTAGTGACTGGAATATTTGCACCCACACGTTGTTTGGCTTCTTCGACATTGCGTGTCGCAATTTGAACCACATCAATGGCACGGCCTGCACGGCGTGTAATTTCCTGTGCATTACGACGCAAAACCTTCCAGGTGCCACCACCGACGACACCCAGACCCAATAAACCAACTCGGATAGCTTCCATTAAAGCAACCCATCCTTACGAAACATATCTTTAATCCCACGAACTGCCTGACGAATCCTTTGCTCGTTTTCAATCAAGGCAAATCGCACGTATTCATCGCCCTCATCCCCAAAACCGACCCCAGGTGAGACGGCGACTTTGGCATGATCCAGCAAATGCTTAGAAAACTCCAGAGACCCCATATGCTGATAGGCGTCTGGAATTCGTGCCCAGATGTACATCGAAGCTTTAGGAATCTCAACATCCCAGCCGGCTTCTTGCAAACCTTTGGCTAACACATCACGACGGTTTTGATAACGCGCCGTAATTTCATGCACCACATCTTGGGGACCCTCCAGTGCTGCAATCGCAGCCACTTGCAATGGGGTAAACGTTCCATAATCGTGGTAACTCTTAATCCGTGCCAAGGCACTGACCAGCTCCGAATTACCCACCATATAGCCAATGCGCCAGCCTGCCATGTTGTAGCTCTTACTCATGGTAAAGAACTCAACGGCCACATCGCGTGCCCCCGGCACTTGCAAAATCGAAGGTGCCTGATACCCATCAAAACAGATGTCTGCATAAGCCAAGTCATGCACGACCAGAATATCGTGTTCTTTGGCAAGTGCGACCACTCGCTCAAAAAATGACAGATCTACACATTGGGCAGTCGGATTGCTTGGGAAACCCAGAATCATCATCTTAGGTTTCGGAATCGATTCGCGTACTGCGCGTTCAAGTTCCTCAAAGAAATCCACTCCGGGTGAAATCCGCACAGAACGTATGTTCGCTCCCGCAATCACCGCACCATAGATATGAATGGGGTAGCTTGGATTGGGCACCAGAACTGTATCGCCCGTATCCAATGTGGCCAGCATCAGATGCGCCAGACCCTCTTTAGAACCAATGGTCACAATGGCTTCAGTTTCTGGATCCAGCGTCACGTCATAACGACGCTGATACCAATCCGCAATCGCTTTTCTGAGACGCGGAATGCCGCGTGAAACGGAATATCCGTGCGTTGTGGGTCGAGTTGCCGCCTCAACCAGCTTATCCACAATATGCTGCGGAGTGGGCGCATCGGGATTCCCCATGGACATATCAATAATGTCCTCGCCACGTCGTCTTGCGGCCATTTTATGCTCGGCCGTGATATTAAATACATACGGAGGCAACCGTTCAATCCGTGGGAACTTCTTCACTGTCGATCCTTTTGTGGAAAGCGAGTTAGGTGACAAAACCAGAATGGTACACCGCCAAAGCGGTGCACAACGAGAAACGGCGAATCCATGCTGCAGAGCAATATCGAGTCGCCGCAAGTGGTATCAGATTGTAGTGCTTTAGAAGCCTGTGCGCGATCAGTCACCCTTCTAACCTCGCACAAATCTCATCATACCGAAAGATTTTGCGTATTTTTTCATCAACACCAGCAGGAAACCACAGATTTACATACAGATCTGGATGGGTGCGCTATCATCAATGTGCACACAAAACGGGAGATTTCTGCTTGAAACTGCACACGACTGACACCGAATCACTCAATACCGTCACTGCATATGGTGATGACTTCATCGAGATTAACGAGGTGCGCTACCCTCATGCCGTCATTTTTGAGCCTGAAGGTGAGATTCGCACTTGGGATGCCATTAGTACGGCTGACATTACACCTGATGCGCTAAAAACGATTTGCGGACTCGACAAAAAATCTGCAGACCCAATGGCATTTCTAGACGATGACGGCCCGACGGTCAGTGCCGATCAACCAGAAGTCTTACTGATTGGGACCGGTGCAAAGCAAATCTTGCTCGCCCATAGCCTCTTGGCCATATTACAAAAACGCGGCATTGGTGTAGAAGCCATGTCCACCCCAGCCGCTGCGCGCACATACAACGTCCTAATGGCTGAAGGCCGACGTGTCATCGCCGCCCTCTTACCAACTAAGGAAACCACATCATGAGTGAATTAACGATTGGACAAACCGCTCCAGATTTTGAAGGTGAAAGCACACAAGGTTCGGTCCGTCTCAGTGAGTTACGTGGTCAAAAAGTTGTTCTATATTTTTATCCTCGTGACAATACGCCTGGCTGCACGACCGAGGCATCCGACTTTCGGGATCAAGCTCAAGCATTTACCGAGACCGATTGTGTCATTCTGGGTGTTTCACGCGACACGATGACATCACACCAGAAGTTTCATCAAAAACTCGATCTGCCTTTTGCGCTCATTGCAGATCCTGAGGAAACCATCTGTAACCTTTACGGTGTTATGAAAGAAAAAATGATGTACGGGCGGCAAGTGCGTACCATTGAACGCAGTACATTTTTACTAGATCGTGAGGGTCAGCTCGTTCAAATCTGGCGCAAAGTCAAAGTGCCTGGCCATGTCGCTGAGGTTATTGAACAAGCAAAAACCATCGCTTGATGCGTTTTATTTTGAGATCCTTTCAGCCAGCAGGCTGTTTTAGACGCCACGCCTATCCAAAGCTCCGCTATTGATGAGTCACTGATTATGCCTTTACCAAAAATGCCCTCAAAGCCTGCCACCTTGCTGGATATTGATGCGCTGCCCAAGCTCGCTAAAACAGCGAAGAAACCCAGTCAAAAAACGGCTGCTAAAAAAGCGATCAAAACTGCTGATATGAGCACCGAGACCGTCGTTGCTTCAAAACCAGCAATCAAGACAGCCGCTAAAAAGGCTGTCAAAACAGCGACCAAAACTGCCACAAAAACCACTACAAAAGCTGCCAGCAAAACCACCTCAAAGACATCAGCTAAAAAAACCAAAAAGGTTGTTGACACACAGACAACAGGTCCGGATTCCATCACCTCAACCCCTATCACGCCAGCAAACACACCCGCTGTGATCGCCACTAAACCACGCGTCGTACATCCAACTGAACGTCGCGAAGGTCAGCCAGCTTTGTTCGTGTTGGACACCAATGTCCTTTTGCATGATCCATCCAGCCTGTTTCGTTTCGAAGAACATGACATTTACCTGCCCATGACCACGCTCGAAGAGCTTGATCAGCAGAAAAAAGGCATGTCTGAAGTCGCTCGCAACGCCCGTCAAGTCAGTCGCTGGCTCAATGACCTGGTGAGCGAAGTCAATCAACCCGATGATTTTGAGCGAGGTGTTCCTCTGGACACGCTTGGACACGGTAATGCCAGCGGTCGGATGTTTTTTCAAACAAAAGGGTTAAGTCAAACGCTTCCCGCAGATTTTCCGATGGCTAAAGCCGACAATCAGATTCTGGCGGTTGTACAGGCGCTCACACAAGCCGATCCACAGCGCGCTGTCGTGTTGGTATCCAAAGACATCAACATGCGTTTAAAAGCCAAAACACTGTGCTTAAACGCGGAGGATTACTACAACGATCATGTCTTGGAAGACACGGATCTTCTCTACACCGGTGTGCAAGCCTTTGAAGAGGATTTCTGGAGCCAGCAAATTAGTGACGTCGAATCATGGCAACAAGACGGCATGACCTTTTATCGGATCCATGGTCCATTGTGCGCACAACTCCATGTCAATCAGTTCCTGCACATCAAAACGGCTGTTCCACTGTTTGTGCAAGTTCGTGAAATCGCTGGTCAAACTGCCGTTCTGGCCACTTTACGTGACTATTCACACGCAAAGAATCATGTTTGGGGCATTATGGCCAGAAACCAGGAGCAGAACTTTGCGCTCAACTTGCTTATGGATCCCGATTGCGATTTTGTGACACTACTAGGCCAGGCTGGAACAGGTAAAACACTGCTTGCTTTAGCAGCAGGTTTAACGCAAGTTCTGGAAACTCAACGTTACAGTGAAATTATCATGACCCGGGTCACCGTACCTGTCGCTGAAGACATCGGGTTTTTACCCGGCACTGAAGAAGAAAAGATGCAACCCTGGATGGGTGCGTTGGAAGACAACCTAGAAGTCTTAAACGCCCGACCTGACAATCAGGAGCCCACTTGGGGTCAGAATGCTGCCATGGAAGTGATCCAGTCCAAAATTAAAGTGAAGTCATTAAACTTCATGCGAGGGCGCACCTTCCTGAAAAAATTCCTTATTCTCGATGAAGCCCAAAACCTGACACCCAAGCAAATGAAAACACTGATCACTCGGGCAGGTCCGGGCACCAAAGTCGTTTGTCTAGGCAACATTGCTCAAATTGATACCCCTTATTTGACCGAAAGCAGTTCTGGCCTCACTTATGTCGTGGATCGATTCAAAGACTGGCCTCACGCCGGGCACGTCACCTTGCAACGTGGCGAGCGCTCGCGCTTGGCAGACTATGCGGCAGATATTCTTTAATCATGACTGAGCACTCTTCTGAAACCCTCACACCCATTGGCTTTACCATGGGTGATCCGGCTGGCATCGGACCAGAGATCATTGTGAGGCTACTGGCCAAACCACAGCCTTGGCCTTGTGTCGTTTATGGGGATCCCGATTGGCTACAAAAAACAGCCAAATGGCTGCAGCTAGATTGTGAGATCCGAACCATAGACTCACCTCGCGAACTGACACAGCTTTCTGAGACATCAAGTCATCAGTCGAAACCCGCAGTCATCCCTGTTCTCAAAACGAGTCAAGTTTCAGATGAAGTGACACTTGGGCAAATCAGTGCGCAAGCTGGTGCTTGTGCACACGCTTGTATCGAACAAGCTGTCAAAGATGCGTTGTCTGGTGATATTCGAGCGATCGTCACCGCCCCCTTACACAAGCACGCCATGGCCTTAGCTGGCGTTCCATTTCCTGGGCATACTGAAATGTTGGCCGCCTACAGCGGTCATGTACCGGTAGCTATGATGCTAGCCAATCCAAGTTTACGTGTGGTGTTGGTCACGATCCATGAATCTATCCGACGTGTCCCTGATCTAATCACCTTTGACAAAGAGTTACAAACCATAGAGTTTGCGCATCAGGCTGGACAACAACTGGGGTTTAAATCTCCACGAGTTGCCGTGGCAGGCCTCAATCCACATGCGGGTGAAGACGGTCAGTTTGGTCGAGAAGAAATCGAAATCATCATGCCCGCCATTCAAAAGGCACAGACGTTGGGCATCAATGTGAGTGGTCCTTACCCAGGTGACACCATTTTTGCACGTGCTCGACAAGGTGAATTTGATGTCGTGGTCGCGCAGTATCACGACCAGGGACTCATTCCTGTGAAGTATCTGGGACTCGATGAAGGCGTCAATGTCACTTTAGGATTGCCATTTGTGCGAACTAGCGTTGATCATGGCACCGCGTTTGACATTGCAGCTCAAGGCATTGCCAGCGAAGCGTCACTCTACCACGCCCTCGTCATGGCTGATCAGCTTTCTCAGCATCGCTTAAACGGATAACAAAGCAGTCAATTTTTAGTAACCAACTGCAGAGAAGTTCAAGAAGCGCGTGCTCTCGCCCTGGAAGGTCAAACGCACAGTTCCAATTGGTCCGTTACGTTGTTTACCAATAATGATTTCTGCCGTGCCTTTATCCGGAGAGTCCGGGTTATAGACCTCGTCTCGATAAATAAACAAAATCACGTCAGCATCTTGCTCAATTGCACCCGACTCACGCAAGTCACTCATGATAGGACGCTTGTTCGGACGTTGTTCTAGACTGCGGTTCAACTGCGACAAGGCAACCACTGGACAATCTAACTCTTTGGCCAAACTTTTCAGTGAACGGCTAATCTCAGAAATTTCAGTGGCTCTGTTCTCACTGCGTTTTCCGGTGGTGGACATCAACTGAATATAGTCAATCACAATCAAACCGAGGCGCCCACATTGACGTGACAAACGACGTGCGCGTGCACGCAACTCAACCACGTTTAAGCCTGGGGTTTCATCAATATAAAGCTGCGCACTTTCCATGCGCTCAACCGCATGCGTAAGCTTGGGCCAGTCATCGGCTCTGAGCTTACCGGTTCGCATCCGGTGTTGATCCAGCAAGCCCACTGAACCAATCATGCGCATGGCCAATTGGACCGCACCCATTTCCATTGAAAACACCGCGACTGGCAAGCCTTGCTCAATCGCCACTTGCTCCGCAATGTTCATTGAAAACGATGTTTTACCCATCGATGGTCGACCCGCCACAATGACCAAATCACCAGGTTGCAAGCCAGACGTCATGCGATCTAGATCGATAAAGCCAGTCGGGATACCCGTGATGTCGGAATCGCCCTCACGGTGATACAGCTCATCAATTCGCTCTACAACCTGTGCCAATAAGGGCTGAATTTCCTGAAACCCTTGCTCGCCCCGAGAACCTTCCTCAGCGATTTTAAAGACGCGCGCCTCAATTTCATCTAAGAGTTGGTTCGCTTCTTTTCCTTGCGGATTCAGTGCCATATCGGCAATTTCATCAGCCACAGACACTAGCTTACGCAACATCGCCCGTTCACGCACGATTTCTGCATAACGTCGGATATTGGCAGCCGATGGTGTGTTGTGCGCCAGTGAGTTGAGGTAAGCCAATCCACCTGAGAGGTCAGACTTACCTGCACTCTCTAGTGATTCATGCACCGTAATCACGTCCGCTGGGCGTGTAAGGTTAATCAGTTGGAAGATATGGTGCCAAATGAGTCGATGATCTTGGCGATAGAAATCCTCTTCGCTTAGGACATCAGAAATGCGTTCAAATGCGGCATTATCCAGCAACAAGCCCCCTAGAACAGACTGTTCTGCCTCAATGGAATGCGGCGGGACCCGAAGGTATTCGAGATCGGCTTCTTGCACAGGTAAATTCATAAGGCGCCCTAAGAACACAAATATAGAATCCTTAAAAGAATAACATCCATCGACAGGATACGATTCGCTTGAGAAAGGATTCCATCTTTCAGAAAGATTTATTTAAACGCGAGACTTTTTAGTACGCTTAAACTAAAACAGCACGCAAAGCGTGCTGTTTGACAGACGTTACATCGAGTGAAAGCTCCGATTTATACCAGATCGCCTTCCACTTTGATGCTGACCTGAACCACTACATCAGGGTGCAGAGACAATTCTGCGGTGTAATCGCCGATCGCTTTGATGGCACCTTCCACAACACGGACTTGGCTCTTGGTAATGCCCTCAAAACCAGCGGCTGCCAGCTTCGATGCAATATCCATGTGAGTGACTGAACCAAACAAACGACCGTCCACACCCGCTTTTTCGGACATGGTAATCACCAAGTCTTCCAGACGTGCTGCCAGCGCTTGTGCTGCGGCCAAACGTTCGGCCTGAGCGCGTTCGATTTCTGCACGGCGAGCTTCAAACTCTTTAAGTGCTTCTGGTGTTGCGCGGCGGGCTTTTTGCTGGGGGATCAGGTAGTTGCGTGCGTAACCGCTGCGAACTTTAACCACATCGCCCAGATCACCCAGATTCACCACTTTTTCAAGAAGAATAATTTGCATATCGAATCTCCCGATTACTTGTGGTTATCAGTAAACGGCAACAATGCCAGAAAACGTGCGCGTTTGATCGCTGTATCCAGCTGACGCTGAAAGTGTGCTTTCGTACCGGTCAAACGGGCAGGAATGATCTTGCCATTTTCCTGAATAAAATCGCGCAGTGTATCGACATCTTTGTAATCGATTTCTTTAACACCAGCGGCTGTGAAACGGCAGAATTTACGACGCTTAAAAAGCGGATTCTGCTGAGTAAATCTTCTTCTGTCCCTGCGTTTTGCAAATGCCATGTTGGACACCTTTAACTGTTCGTATTTGAATTGGATTGGACTGTTCGGATCATTGCTGCATGTAAACGAAACTTTTGGGCGCCTTTTCGAACTGGGGCAATAAATCCCTCAACTTCTAACTGCGTACCGAGTTTCATCGTTTGAAACATCGTCGCTAGATCACCCATTGCAATGACCGAAATGTCACATTGAATCTGTCTGGGATGATTGGCTTCAACAACTGTCCCCGTATGTGCCAACTTAAAACTTAAAACCGGTACACCAGCAGGTGTATTTCTCAACGGTTCCAGTTCTACGAGCTCACCGGAAATGATCAGATTATTCAAGCGCCATCAGCCTCAACAGTTCTATTAGTCGTTGCTCTCGTTCGAAGCGGTTTCGGCCGGCGCTTTACGGGCTTCTTCACGCTCAACAGATTTCATCATGACAGATGCACCTTCAGGCGCTTCTGTTGTTTTGATGACGAGATGGCGCAGCACAGCGTCGTTAAACCGGAATGCATGCTCCAGTTCTTCCATGGCGGGCTGATCGCTTTCGATGTTCATGCACACGTAATGTGCTTTCACCAATTTCTGAATGGGATAGGCCAACTGGCGACGACCCCAGTCTTCCAGACGGTGGATTTTACCGTTCTGACCTGTAATGATCGCTTGGTAGCGTTCAATCATCGCAGGCACCTGTTCGCTTTGGTCTGGGTGCACGATGAATACAACTTCATAATGACGCATGTTGATATAACTCCTGTGGTTACCTGTCACACAATAATTGCGACAGCGGTAGCCCGTTCAGCAAACCATCATTTCAGACAAATCACTGAATCGAGCAAGATGACTAACTCCCCGTAAAAACAGTGAAGTTAGCCTGCCATTATCCCACAGTTTTCAGTCAATCACAATTAGATTTGATTGCGAGCGATGATCTCGGCGGCTGTCAACGATTGATATGCAGCTTCTGGAGCTTCGTAGGCGCGTCTTAATTCTGTTTTTAGAAGCTTAAACAACTGTTGCTCAGTAGACACTGAGCCTTGCCGACTCAAGTCACATATTGGTTTGCTGACGACCAGTTTGCCGACATTGTTCACAATACCGCTTTCGCCTAAGCGAATATCCACAAAATCACCAAACTTGTCGTTCATTCGAACTTCCTAAATAATTCAAGCTGCTGTCTGCGTCGACATCAACTCTGCAAATCGCTCTGTAATCGAAGCTTCAATACCCTTGGCATCTAAGCCGACTTCGGCCAGCAGTTTCGCTTGCTCACCGTGATCGATGTATGTATCAGGCAACCCCAACTGCAAGACAGGCATCACAACCTGTGCTTGCGACAAGGCCTCTGTCACCGCACTACCTGCCCCACCCATGACACACCCCTCTTCCAGCGTCACAAGTGCCTGGTGGCTTTGCGCCACTTCCAGTAAGGTTTGCACATCCAAAGGTTTCACAAAGCGCATATCGACAACAGTCAGATTCAGTTTTTCTGCAGCCGTCAATGCACTGGGCAATAAAGTCCCAAAAACAAGTAATGCGATCTTAGAACCTTCATGGCGAACCACTGCTTTTCCAACCGGAACCGTCTCAAGATTCGCCGTAATCGGCACACCAGCTCCGGCACCACGCGGATAACGCACTGACGCAGGGCCCTCATACTGATAACAGGTGCTCAACAACAAACGAGCTTCGTTCTCATCAGATGGTGTGGCAATCACCATATTCGGAATGCAACGCAAGAAAGCAATGTCGTAATTACCCGCATGAGTTGCCCCATCCGCGCCCACCAAACCAGCTCGATCCAGTGCGAACGTCACATCCAGATTTTGCAATGCCACATCATGGATCAATTGGTCATAAGCACGCTGTAAAAAGGTGGAATAAATCGCCACCACCGGCTTCATACCTTCACAAGCGATTCCAGCCGCAAAGGTCACGGCATGCTGCTCTGCAATCCCCACATCAAAATAGCGATCAGGGAATTGCTTCTCAAAACCAACAAGACCGCTGCCTTCACGCATCGCAGGGGTGATCCCCATCAGACGCGGATCCTGCTCAGCCATGTCACAAAGCCATTGTCCGAACACCTGAGTGAAGGTGGGTTTAGAAGGCTTAGTCGACTTCTGAATGCCAACCGCCGGATCAAATTGTCCTGGCCCGTGATACAGGACGGGATCGGCTTCTGCCAGCTTATACCCCTGTCCTTTTGTGGTGACGACATGTAAAAACTGAGGTCCTTTGAGCGCCCCCAAGTTTTGTAGTGTGGGGATTAAGGCATCTAGGTCATGCCCATCGATTGGACCCACATAATTAAAGCCCAGCTCTTCAAACAAAGTTGCGGGCGCAATCAAACCTTTAGCATGGCCTTCAACACGTCGAGCCAGCTCCAGCACAGGCGGAATGTGTTGCAACACCGCCCGCCCCATACGCTTAGCTGTTGAGTAAAACTGTCCCGATAACAAACGAGCCAAATAACGGTTCAAGGCACCAACAGGTGGACTGATCGACATGTCATTGTCATTCAGAATCACCAGCAAATTCACATCTGGCGTCACCCCTGCATTGTTCATGGCTTCATACACCATGCCGGCCGTCATCGCACCATCACCAATCACAGCCACATGCTGACGATCGATGCCTGCCTGGCGTGAAGCCACCGCCATTCCAAGCGCCGCTGAAATCGAGGTCGAAGAGTGCGCCGTCCCAAACGTATCAAATTCGGATTCACTGCGCTTCGGAAACCCTGAAATTCCACCCGCTTGACGCAAGCCTGACATCTTGTCACGGCGACCTGTCAGAATTTTGTGCGGATAGGATTGATGACCCACATCCCAAATGATGCGGTCATGGGGTGTGTTCAACACATAGTGCAAAGCCAGTGTGAGTTCCACAGTCCCCAAATTCGATGACAAATGTCCACCCGTGCGCGCAACAGATTCCACCAGAAACTTTCGTATTTCTCTAGCGAGTTTCGGTAACTGTTCACGCTTTAGTTCACGCAAATCCTCCGGTGAATTGATTTTTTCCAGAAGACCGTCATTCATAGCTTGACTCATTTTTAATAATTGCGCTGCACAACAATGGCTGAAAGTGTTCGTAAATTGCGGGCGGCATCGCCCAAAGGCAGAATTGCTGCCAGGGCCTGCTCATGGAGTTCAACGGCATACGCGCGTGCGCGCTCGACACCTAGGAGACTAACATAAGTTGTCTTACCCATTTCCATATCCTTGCCAGCCGTCTTACCCAAAGTCGCAGAATCGCCTACGACATCAAGGACATCATCCATCACTTGATAGGCCAGACCCAACGCCTGCGAATATTCTTTTAAAGCCTGACGTTTGACAGAGCTCGCGCCACACACAATGGCGCCTAACATCACACTGGCATTTAAAAGTGCACCTGTTTTTAAGCGATGCATCCAGGCCAATGTGGCCTCATCCAGATCGGTGCTATCACTGGCCAAATCAATTGCCTGCCCACCGGCCATGCCTTGCACACCAGTGGCTTGTGACAAAGTTTGCACTGCTTGCACAATCAATGCGGGCGAAATAGGCATCTGCGCTAACCATTCATACGCCAGCGGCTGCATGGCATCACCCGCAAGCAAGGCGACAGCTTCACCGAATTGAATATGCGTCGCTGGTTTACCACGGCGCATATCGTCGTCATCCATACACGGCAAATCATCGTGTATCAAAGAATAGGCGTGAATGAGTTCAACAGCTGCAGCACAGCGATCCAAAGCTTGATTCATGGCCGAATCAAACACCGGCGCACAGGCTTGTGCAGAAGCATACACCAAGGCAGCGCGAATTCGTTTACCCGCGCCTAAGGAAGCCCAACGAATCGCCGACTGTAAATCCGAGAGCAAACCCTCAGGCTGTAGCAACAGGTCATCTAAGACCGTATCAATATGTTCAGCGCGCTCCTCGAGCCAGCGATTTGAATCTGTCGTTTGCATGCGTTTATTCATTCCTTGCTGCACACCATCTCACATGGGCTAACCAATTTGTGCCAGCAACACACTTTTCTGACACCATTCTTTCCGAATCCGAAGCATTCAATCGAGAATATCAGACAGGTTATTGTCCGTTTATCACGAAAGCAGAGGTGTGATTGTAGGGAAGAATCACTATTCCTGCCTGAACAAACCATCCTTTGTCATTAATTGCAACAAATTATTCGACTTCGATGTGAAGAAACATCAGCGTTTGCAAGGACTTGTCTGCGCAGAACTGGAGTGAGGCTGAGGTATAATTCAGGCTCTTCGGATATCCGATCAATCTTCGCGTCAGCGCAAAGTGGCTGACCTGTTTTTTGTTGGCGAGGAGTGTATTGAAAAACGCAAATATGATTCACGGCACATATCCCAATTCAAACAATCTGTCACCCGACGTGACACAACCAACTGCCACCAGTTATTTTGATTTTGAAATCCTGGCTCTCGAAAAAAAGCGGATATTCGAACAATCGAGTCTATATGTCGGTCACGAAAAACTAGTTCCAAATTCAGGTGATTGGCGAGCACTGGCACAAGATAGCAATGCCCGAATTCTTGTACGCGGACAAGATCAAGTGCAATTGCTCTCAAATGTCTGTCGCCACAGGCAAGCCTTGATGCTGGGTGGACAAGCCGGTGACGTCAGTGGTGTCACTCATTTATCAGGCAACCTGACCAGCACTGGCGGCAACATCGTGTGCCCACTGCATCGCTGGACCTATAACCCAGATGGTCAGCTGATCGGCGCACCTCATTTTGAGACAAAACCCTGTGCAAGCTTGCGTCAATGGCCTCTCCACAACCTTCATGGTTTGTTGTTTGAAGGCCCACGCGATCCACAACAAGACATTGGCAAGCTTTTCTCACGCCCAGAGTTCAATTTTGAAGACTATGTCTTGGATCATGTCGAGGTTCACCAATGCAATTACAACTGGAAAACCTTCATTGAAGTCTATTTAGAAGACTATCATGTGGAACCTTTTCACCCTGGTTTGGGTCAATTTGTGACGTGTAGTGATTTGCAATGGGATTTCAGTGACATGTACAGTGTCCAGCGAGTTGGCGTCCATCAGGGTCTAGCAAACCCCGGCAGTCCGGCTTACAAGACTTGGCATGAAAAACTACTGGAATATCGTCAGGATCAAGCGCCTGATTTCGGTGCCGTGTGGGTAACCTACTATCCGACGCATATGATCGAAATCTATCCACATGTCTTGGTGCTTTCGACGCTTTATCCCAAATCACCGCAAGAAACCATTAACATCGTTGAGTTTTATTACCCAGAAGACATTGCCGCATTTGACAGAGAATTTGTGGAAGCCCAGCGAGCTGCTTATATGGAAACAGCGATTGAGGATGATGAGATCGCCGAACGCATGGATGCAGGACGTCGCGCATTAATGCAGCGAGGTGATGCCGAATACGGACCTTATCAGTCACCAATGGAGGATGGTATGGTGCATTTCCATCGTTGGTACGAGCGCATGATGGCCAACAAACTCGCCTGAATAATGTGTCCAATTAAATACTGATCTGCCAGATCAACCCAGACGACTTATCACCCAATTTAAACTTATAGAGTCTGCTTATTTATGAAACGTATCGCTCTCTTTTTGATTACAAACATCGCTGTGCTTGCGGTTCTCAGTATCGTTCTGAGCATCACGGGCGCCGATCAGTTTCTCACCCACGAAGGCTTAGACATTCCGACCCTTCTAGTCTTTTCAGCCATTATTGGCTTTGGGGGTGCAATCATTTCCCTACTGATGAGTAAACCGATGGCTAAGATGAGCACCGGTGCCAAAGTCATCAACCCACAAGCTCCAGCCAATGCCCGTGAGCGATGGCTTGTCCAAACCGTTCAGCAATTGGCCGAACGGGCTCACATCGGCATGCCAGAAGTCGCCATTTACGAAGGTGCACCCAATGCCTTCGCAACAGGTGCTTTCAAGAACAGTGCGCTGGTGGCAGTGTCAACCGGTTTGCTGCAAAGCATGACGGAAGAAGAAGTGGCTGCTGTTTTAGGGCATGAAGTCGCACACGTCGCCAATGGTGACATGGTGACCCTCACTTTGATTCAAGGTGTGGTGAACACGTTTGTGGTGTTTTTGGCACGTATCGTGGGTTACATCGTGGACAAAGCCATCCTCAAAAACGACCGTGACAGCTTAGGACCTGGTTACTACGTGTCCGTGATTGTCTGCCAAATTGTTTTTGGCATTCTGGCCAGCGTGATCGTGGCGTGGTTTTCTCGTCAACGTGAATTTCGCGCTGACGAAGGCTCTGCTCGACTCATGCAGTCTCGTGAACCTATGATTAAGGCACTTGCACGCTTGGGCGGTCTGACACCCGGTGAATTGCCTCAGAGCTTTGAGGCTTCCGGCATTAGTGGAAAACGTGGTTTGGGTGCATTTTTTGCGACTCACCCACCCATCGAAGAGCGAATTGAAGCACTTCAAAAACTGTAAATCACATAGATTTTTTTAGATCGATTGATACTTGATTCATCCGACGCAAATAACACGTCGGATGAATCAACCGAAACTTCGCAAGCCCTTAGTGAGCCTGCTCCCAATTATCACCGGATCCAACTTCTGCTAACAGCGGCACAGACAGCTCAGCCACTTGGCACATTAGTTTGGGTAAGGTTTCACACACTTCAGCCAATTCGGCTTCTGGTACATCCAGCACCAGTTCATCATGGACCTGCATGATGACGCAACTCGCAAGGTCTTCTCGAGTTTCTAACCACTGATCAACAGCGACCATAGCCTTTTTAATGAGGTCGGCAGCCGTGCCTTGCATGGGTGCATTAATCGCTGCCCGTTGTGCCGCTGCACGTCTAGCACCTTTCACTTTAATGTCTGGCAACCAAATTCGACGACCAAAAACCGTTTCAACATAGCCTTTCTCATCCGCTTTCTCCTTGATGGACTCCATATATTCCAACACACCTGGATAGCGACTGAAATAGCGATCAATATAGGCTTTTGCGGCATCACGACCAATATCTAGTGCATTGGCTAAACCATGCACGCCCATGCCATAGATCAACCCAAAATTAATCGTTTTGGCGGCACGGCGCTGGTCAGGACTCACATCTTCCAACGCAACCCCAAAAATTTCACTGGCCGTGGCTCTGTGAATATCTTCACCACGCATAAAAGCATTGAGCAAACCTGGGTCTGACGACACATGGGCCATCACCCGCAGTTCAATCTGAGAATAGTCCGCTGAGACAATGCGGCCACCCGGATGCTCCGACACAAAAGCTCGACGTACACGTCGACCTTGTTCAGTGCGAATCGGGATATTTTGTAAGTTCGGATCAGAAGATGACAAACGCCCTGTCACCACCGAGGCCTGTGCGTAATGCGTGTGCACACGACCTGTTTGGGAATTGACCATTTTAGGAAGCTTGTCCGTATAGGTGGATTTCAGCTTCGCTAAACCTCGGTATTCCAATAGAGCTTTGGGTAATGGGTAATCCAGCGCCAATTGTGACAACACATCTTCACTGGTCGATGGGGCACCGCCCGGTGTTTTACTGATAATTGGCAAACCCATTTTTTCAAATAGAATTTCACCCAACTGTTTGGGTGAGTTCAAGTTAAACGGTTGCCCGGCCAGCTCATAGGCTTGCGTTTCGAGTGCCTGCAAGGTGTCCCCTATCGTCTGACTTTGTGACTTAAGCTCTTTCACATCGATGGAAACACCTTGACGTTCGATACGCCAAAGCACCGTCGAGACCGCCATTTCTAAACGATACGTTTGCTCCAAGCCTTGCTCAGACTCGATTTGTGGGTAAAGCAACTGGTGTAATCTGAGCGTTAAGTCTGCGTCTTCGCAAGCGTAATAACTTGCAACGTCGAGGGCAACTTGCTCAAACCCGATTTGGTTTTTTCCTTTTCCGCACAGATCTTCGTAGTTGACGCCTTTACGCCCTAACCAGCGCAATGACAAATCGTTTAACCCCACTGTCCGATGCGACTCAAGCACATAAGCCTGCAACATCGTATCGTGCTCAACCCCTTTCAGGACAATGCCTTCGTTCGCTAAAACATGCATATCAAATTTGGCATGATGTAAAAGCTTCTTGGCCTTCGGATCAGAGAACCACGGGCCAAATAACGCCAACACATCCTCCTTACTTAACTGCTCAGGCAAATCGGGTCCACAATGCCCAACCGGCACATAGCAAGCATGCCCAGGCTCAACCGACACAGAAAATCCCACGAGACGGGACGTCATTGAATCCAAAGAAGTCGTCTCTGTGTCTAAAGCGACCAGCTCTGCTTTTTGCAAACGCGCCAACCAAGCCTTTGCGGCTTCCATCGTTGTCACTGTTTCATACACGCTCTCTTTTGGTTCTGCCTCAAGCACCTCTTGCGCAACCGCTCGACTATCACCCTGCGGTACTCGGGTTTGATCACCCGTTAACTCCCGCAACCAAGTCCGAAACCCGTATGTTTCATACACAGCCTGTAACGCATCCTGATCGGGTTCACGCAAAGCCAAACTATCCATTTGCGTAAACTCTTCGGGCAATTCACAATCGGTTTTTACGGTTAATAACTCACGCGTCAGTGGGAACTGATCCATCACTTCGCGCAAATTCTGACCGACTACCCCTTTAATTTCATCGGCATGCTCAAGAAGGTTCGCAACACTGCCATACGCTTGCAGCCATTTTGCGGCAGTCTTGGGGCCAACCTTGCTCACACCGGGGACGTTATCAACAGTATCTCCAACCAGCATCAGGTAATCTACAATCTGGTCTGGGCGCACCCCAAATGTTTCCTCCACAGTGGCCTCATCCATCCGCACCCCGGTCATGGTGTTGATCAAAGTGCACTTGGGCGTCACCAACTGAGCCAAATCCTTATCACCAGTCGACACAATGGTTTCGATGTCCATATCCTTGACGCGCTCACATAATGTCGCAATCACATCATCAGCTTCAACGCCTTCCACACCAATCACTGGCCACCCCATCGCTGCAATCGCACGATGGATCGGTTCTATCTGTGCACGCAAGTCTTCAGGCATCGACTCACGATTCGCTTTGTAGTCAGTAAATATCTCGTCACGAAAAGTCTTTCCGGGAAAATCAAACACACATGCGGCATACTGTGGCTGGAACTCTTCCTGTATTTTTCGCATCATATTAATAACGCCGTAGAGCGCGCCAGTGGGATCACCCTGCTGATTTCGCAGATCCGGCATCGCGTGATACGCACGATACAAATAGCTAGAACCATCAACAAGTAACAAGGTTTTATTCATGAGCAACACCTCAAATTCATTGCCTGCATTGAAGCAGGTACCGCAAATTATGTCAGAGATGCTGACAGCCGCGGTCACCCTGGCTGATCTGGGACCTGCTGTCAGCGTATTTGGAAGCGCTCGTTTACCGAGCGATTCGCCTTACTGCAAAATGAGCTACGAGCTCAGCCACAAACTCGCCAAAGCCGGCCTAGCAGTCATCGCCGGTGGCGGACCCGGCATTATGGAAGCCGCAAACCGCGGCGCCTATGACGCTGGAGGAACGAGTATTGGCTTAAATATTAAATTACCCGCCGAACAAACCGATAACGGTTATCAGACCACCGCTTTACAGTTTGAGTATTTCTACGGTCGCAAAGCCACCTTCTTTATGCACAGCTGCGCTTATGTCGCATTGCCAGGCGGCTTTGGAACAGTTGATGAATTATTTGAAGCGCTCACCCTTATACAAACTGGAAAACTCCCAAAAGGCCCGGTCTATCTAGTCGGATCCGAATTCTGGTGCGGGATGGTGGACTGGATCAGGGAACAAATGCTGCCACTGGGCATGATCACACCAGATCACATGGATTTGTTCACAATCGAAGACAACCTAGACACCATTGTCGCGCAGATCGTCAGTTATGCCAAAACACACACAGAAACCTCACACCGTAAGAGCAGTTTGCCTCGGTCTTAATATCAACAAAAGAGGTTCACGGCGTTACACTAGTGCACCAACAAATTAAAAACAAATCACCAACTCAGCAAATCGCTGCGTCATTCAATCTGGATACGTCCATCGATTTCTCTGAGTTGCTTGAAAGAATCAAACACATAGGAGTCAACTATGTCCGACACAGCCTTCCCCGTCACCTTAGACAACCCTGCATTACTTCGAACATTGGGTTATATCGACGGTCAGTGGCAAACGGCACAAGACGATCAACGTTTCAATGTCGACAACCCCGCCAACGGTCAAACCATTGCGCAAGTTGCCAATATGGGTGATATTGAAACCGAACGTGCCATTGCAGCTGCAGAAAAAGCCTTCCCGGCTTGGCGCGCTAAAACCGGCAAAGAAAGAGCCGACATCCTGCGTCGTTGGTTTGATCTCATTGTGGCCAACACAGAAGATCTCGCCAAGTTACTCACCGTTGAACAAGGTAAACCTCTTGCCGAAGCCCGTGGTGAAATCACCTACGGCGCCTCATTTGTCGAATGGTTTGCCGAGCAAGCCAAACGTGTCATGGGTGACACCATCGATGCACCAATGCCCAACTCACGTATTCTGGTCTTGCGTGAACCCGTCGGTGTCTGCGCCGCAATCACACCCTGGAACTTCCCCAATGCCATGATCACTCGTAAAGTGGCTCCCGCATTGGCAGCCGGATGTACCGTGGTTCTCAAGCCTGCTGAGCAAACTCCCTTGTCTGCACTGGCATTAGCAGAACTCGCCCATCAGGCAGGTATTCCAGCTGGTGTGCTCAACATTGTGACCGCTGACAGCGACAACTCAATCAAGGCAGGTAATGTACTGTGCGAAAGCCCTGTCGTGCGTAAGCTGACTTTTACAGGCTCCACAGAAGTGGGTCGCATTCTCATGCGTCAGTGCGCACCCACCATCAAAAAACTATCTCTTGAACTCGGTGGTAACGCCCCATTTATCGTCTTTGAAGATGCGGATCTCGATGCTGCTGTGCAAGGCGCTTTGGCCTCTAAATACCGCAACGCCGGTCAAACATGCGTGTGTACGAACCGTTTCTACGTTCACACCAAGGTCTATGACGCATTTAGCGAAAAGCTAGCTCAAGCCGTTGAGGAGCAATTACACGTCGGTGAAGGCTTTGATCCACAAGCCACCACCGGCCCACTTATTGACGAGCAAGCCATCGCCAAAGTCGAACACCACATCAAAGATGCTGTTAGCAAAGGCGCCAAAGTATTAACAGGTGGTAAACCTGATTCACGTGGTGGCCGTTTTTACGAACCCACTGTTCTGGTCAACGTGTCATCCGACATGGTTTGCATGCGTGAAGAAACGTTCGGTCCAGTGGCACCCATCGTTCGTTTTGAAGATGATGCAGACGTCATCCGTCAGGCAAACGACACCGAGTTTGGATTGGCTGCATACTTCTATAGCCGTGACATTGGCCGTATCTTTAAAACGGCGGAAGCATTGGAGTATGGAATTATCGGTGTAAACGCAGGGATTATTTCCAGCGAAGTGGGTCCATTTGGTGGTGTGAAGCAATCCGGCTTGGGTCGCGAAGGTTCTGTTTACGGAATTGATGACTTCTTGGAAATGAAATACGTCTGCTTAGGCGGTATCTAAACTCCATGTAAAGCCAAGACGCCCCACTTTTTAGCAAAAACGTC
>NZ_JBMERD010000014.1:0-79477 GCF_048820935.1 Orrella sp. 11846 | reverse complement strand
GCTGAAAAGGCGGTGTTTCTTGTTTTTTTCAAAGAAATCTTTGCGCCTCGCTCGATGCCTCAAAAACGAGGGGTTGTTCGAGGTGCCCTTTAGGAAATCGACGCACTCAGCGGGGGTTATTCGAGATGCCCTAAAGTGACTTTTTGAGGATTCGTGTCAAACAGACTTCCCCGATATAGTTTCCCGCACGATCGGGAGTGTACATCCCATCTTGTAACGCCAAGAGACCAGTGTCGTCAACGTACTTGCGAATTTCGCGATCCAGCTTCAAATTCAACAGCAATTTTTGGACTTGTTTAAGAAGCGGTCGGTATCCCTCTGGAAGAAACGAGAAACTATCTTCCAGCAACACAGGTAATGTAAAGCTACATGCCAAGCCATGCGGCACACCGAAGTGACTCGTCACTGGGTAGGAAATGCTGTGAGCCAATGCTGTGCGAGTCTGACTAATCGCCAGACCAGCTAGCATACTGGCTTGCAGCATGCTAGCACGCGCTTCCAGATTATCGGGCACGCTCAATGCAATAGGGAATGCTTTTACAATCGCTTCCAATGCAGTCGCCGCATAGGCTTGGCTGATCGGTGTCGCATTTCGATTCCAAAGTGACTCAAGGGCGTGCGAAGTGGCATCAAGTCCTGTATAGAGAGTTTCCTGATGCGGCAGACTGAGTGTGAGTGTGGGATCTAGGATCGCCAACGCAGGATAGACTGCGTCACCTGTTACTGAATATTTTTTGTGTGTTGTGCTATCCCACACAGTAGCGAACGGCGTCACTTCCGAGCCGGTTCCTGCAGTTGTTGGTAGCGTGATGACTGGTAAATGAGTCGTCCAGTCTTGTGAGCTGCTCGTCAGAATATCGCGAAGTGATTGTCTGGGCTCTGAAGGCAATGTAACTGATAGCACCTTGGCCGCGTCAAGCGCACTCCCCCCACCCAGCGCGATGATACCGGTGATATTTACAGATGCATACTCATTGATTAACGCTTCAAGATCATCGAGCTCGGGATTGGGGGTTACACGGTCAAATACGTGCACAATTTCGTCGGTAAACTGAGCCAAGAGCCGCTTTGTTAACCCACGGCGCGTCGAGCCCTCCGTTGTGATGAGCAACCATGTCTGTTCTCTGATCGCCTCTGTCGTTTTGACCTGACGTTGCTGAATCCACGTACGAGCGTACTCCCCAACGCGTTCGAAGTTACCAGCGCCTTTCACTATTCGTACTGGATTGAAATAGGTCCACTTTTCACTCATAGAACTTGATCTCCTCAACGATTGACAGCTTTGACGAAGGCCTGCTTGTTCTCCTCGGGTGTACTGCTTGGACGTCCCAAGTCAGTACGCGAGCTAGCTGTAATGATGACTTCCAACAGAATTGGACCGTCTGTACCTTCAATGGCCTGCCAAGCCATCTGCAGAGTTTCAGGACTATCCGCGCGAAAATAGTGTTTGTAGCCACTCCCTTTGCTGATGGCTTCAAAGTCTATCTGACCGCAAATCGTGGGCTGCCCGCCCACCGATTCGTGTGAGGCATTATTAAGAAGCACATGAACCAAATTAGTCGGACTCAAACTGGCAATAATAGGCAAAGCACCCAGATGCATCAGAAGAGAGCCGTCGCCGTCTAAACAGACCACACGCTTGTCGGGTTTGCCTAAGGCGACCCCAAGTGCGATGGACGCAGTGTGTCCCATAGCTCCGACTGTCAGAAAATCGCGCTGTTCTTCTTGACGAGCCACACGCAACTCATACACTTCGCGAGACGTCTTACCAGTAGTCGATACGATGAGCGCGTCCCCCGAGAGTTCCAGAAGACCCTCAAGTGCCTCCTCTCTTGAGAGAGTCGCACGCCGTTCTGCACTACCCGTGAATGAATAGGGTGTGAAAGCGTTTTTCTTGACTACTAAAGCCACAGGTGCGCCAGTCTTTTGAATGTCCTCCATCGTTTTCTGTATCACGGCGTCAATGTCTGAATCAGAGTCGACTATCTGATAAGGAATTTCAAGCAGATCAAGTTGTCCAAGGGTGATGCGGCCTTGCTTTACGTGTTGTGGCTCGTCCTTGACGCCCGGCTCTCCGCGCCACCCGATGATGAGAAGCAGCGGAATGCGGTAGACCTCAGCATCCGTTAGAGAAACAAGCGGATTAACAGTATTTCCTAGGCCAGAATTCTGCAGATAAACCGCACCAAGACCGCCAGTGCCTAAATGATATCCCGCCGCCAGTGCCACTGCATTGCCTTCATTAGCCGTAATGATGTGGGAGTTCTGCGGAGCGTGCTCCATCAGGCATGCGGACAAGCTAGAAAGAAGCGAATCTGGCACACCAGCGAAGAGGCCTACGCCGGCTTTGCACAGTTTTGTATAAAACGACAGAGTATCGATCATTGACTTGTCGTCCTTTTTACTTGGTACCGGGAATCAGTTCAAGGATATCCTTGACCGGGAGCAACTGTTCGTCACATTCAGCGGAGCGCTTATTGATCAGAATTGTTTTTGCGGTGTTCAGCATAGCAGGATAAGCGCTACGCAAGAGGTGGTTCGCATAAATAACTATATTGACCCCTCTGTCGGCAAGCTCATCCTCTGTCACCATATTGAAGCTCGTGGGCACAGCCACCAACGGCTTATTCTCGCCAAACTCGCGGTAACGCTCACAAAACTCGAAGATTTCTGCGGGATCTTTCTTGCGGCTGTGAATCATGATGCCGTCTGCACCCGCCGCGAGGTAGGCCTTGGCCCGCTTGACAGCGTCTTCCATCCCTTTGTCCAGAATCAGGCTCTCAATTCTGGCAATGATCATGAAATCATCCGTAGCCTGTGCTTGTTTACCAGCTTTGATTTTTTGACAAAACGCTTCAATACTGTCTTGCGTTTGCTCTACATCCGTCCCAAAGAGGGAATTCTTCTTGAGACCTGTCTTGTCTTCAATGATGGCAGCAGACACGCCCAAACGTTCCAGCGTGCGCACTGTAAATTTAAAGTGTTCAATCTGACCCCCGGTGTCTGCGTCGTAGATAATCGGCTTGGTGGTCACTTCGAGCACGTCGTTGAGCATACTAACGCGCGCTGACACGTCCAGAGCTTCGATATCGGGCTTTCCACGTGCCGTGGAGTCGGTCAAAGAGCTACCCCACATTCCGTCAAATTCTCGCTTGCCTTCTGGAGTATCAACGCTGACTTTCTCGATGATAAGCCCACTGAGCGGGTTATGAAGATCTAAAAACCGCAAAATAGGCTTGACTTTCAGCATACGACGCAACGACTTCAAACGAATGTCTGGCGTGGTGCCGATCTCTTTCAAAGCCGCATTCAGTTGTGTCGATGAAATACCCTTTGTATAGGGAACCTCGACAAGCTCACCACCCCATTGTGCCAAAACGTCAATGACGCGCTGACGAGTTTTTTGCTGTACTCCTTCTTTCCAATCGTCACCGTGCACCACATAATCTGGCTTATATTTTTCCAAATTTGGCACGTAGTCCAGTGTGGTTTGCGGAACCACACGGGTGACGCCTTTGATACTTTCGATCACCTGGCGACGCTGATCGAACTCCATAAAAGGCACCCGTTTATAAGCCGCAATGGCTTCGTCAGTTAGCAAACCAACCGTGACGTCACCGAGCTCCGCGGCACGCTTTAAAACGTTCAAATGTCCCGGGTGCACCAGATCGGCGCTCATTCCTACGTATACAGTGCTCATAGACTTCCCCCAATAACGAAAGATGATCTATTAAAGTCCATTACGTGATGACTTCATAAGATCCCACAAAAACTCGATTTTCAGCGACGTTCGAAACGAATTGAGCATGATTTTCGAGCCAGTTTAAACGTTTTCATTCCTTATTGGAACGACTAGCCCGAAAATTTCATCAGAAATAGGGTCGGCGCAGTCATTTTTCCTTTAAAATCAAGCTTCCAAACAATGATTCAAGGAGACTGCGCCGATGCCAAAGTGTACCAACAAGAAACACAGTTTTGGGCGTATAGGTCGCCGTGAAATAGAAGCCAATTTTGCAGGCGGCGCGATCAGCACCGATGGTGGTGCGATGCTGCTTAGTCGCATCGATCATTTTGTAGGTATTTCACGCGCGGTGGCTGGCGCGCTCGTGGAGCGAAGAGACTCATCACGCGTCACGCACTGCTTGGAAGCCATGGTCCGTCAACGGCTGTTTGCACTGGCCCAAGGTCACGAAGACCTGAACGATCATGACAAGCTGCGCTCAGACCCTCTGTTTCAAACGGCCATTGGGACTGTGGAGGAATTGGCCAGCAGCCCCACCCTGTGTCGTCTTGAGAGGCAAGTGACACGCAAAGAGATCCTGGCACTGAACGCAGCCTTGGTGACGCAATTCATCAAGTCCCACGATGATGCACCGAAATGCCTGATCCTGGACTTCGATGCATCCGACATTCCCTTGCATGGCAACCAGGAAGGCAGGCAGTTTCACGGGTACTACGATCACCACTGCTACCTGCCACTGTACGTGTATTGTGGCGATGAAATACTGGCAAGTGTCCTGCGTCCCCGGGTTCGACAGTTACGTCCGCAACTCATTGTTATATAACGGTGTCATTATAAAACGCTCCACTACAAATTGACGTAGGGGATGCTGATCGATGGTTTTTTGACTTCGAGACTACGGAGTATGGTGGCCTGTTCAGTACCGATTGTCGAGATACCCACGACGGGATCTTGCCCCTCAAAGTGCACTTTATGTGTTTGGATTTGACGTAATAACCAGAGTGCTCGTTCCGATGAAACCACGTCTGGCACAGGGTTGGCCCGAAGTCGTGCTCGCATGACACGAGCTAATACAAGGGCAATAAAGCAGATATAAGCATGCGCCCGAATGCGATCAGGTAAACGGTGGTAGACAGGACCGATTTCAATATCAGACTTGAGTAATTTAAAACCACGTTCAATATCGGCTAACGATTTGTATCTGGTCACGACATCGACGACATCCATGTCTTTGGTATTCGTCACTAGCAGCAGCTTGCCATCCATTGCACGAGCCCTTGCCAGTGCCTCCTCATCAATGTCGTAATTGAACAACTCGCTGTTAAAGTTCACTTTCATGATGAGCCCTAAACGCTCCTCACAAACTTCGCGATAAAAGCGTGCTTGTGCACCACCGTCCGTGAGCTTACGCCCACGGCTTTTCTTTCCTTCGTCCTGAGAATCTAGCTTGTCAGCCCATTGCTCAGCACGTGCCTCTAATTGCGCAATCTTGGCGTCTCTTTTTGTGGTTTGCTCAGCGGCACGTTCTGGATCATGGGCGACCACCAAGCGCAAACCTTCCCACTCCACTTCACCAAAGACTTCAGCCTCTTCTGTGTCAGGATCGACAGAAGTAACACTTTGTACGTGCTCATTGAATGGGGCCAACAATGTTTGAAAGTCTTTATAGCGTCGCCCAGGAACCGCCAGAATAAACTCCAGTGGTTGACCCAAGGGCAGAACGATTTGCTGCAATTCACCTAGGCTTTCTAATGACAGCAAACCACGATCAGCCACGGCAATGACGCGTTTGATCGGGAAGGTGTTTACCACCTTGAGCAAGGAGGTTTTTAACGTGTCGACCTCCGCGGTATTGCCTGGAAAGACCTCGTGATAGAGCGGAATGCCTTCAGCCGTCTGCACCAAACCCAACATAAACTGGCGACCAATGCCACCTTCTTTGGATTTGCCAAACTGACGAACATCGTCAGCCTGCTCAGAAAGCCCTTCAGCACGAATCGTGGTCATGTCATAGAACATCACCGACAAATCATCATTGACCAAGGGTCTGACCGCATCCGCCAGTACCTCATCAATCACATCTTGATGTTCCAGAATGGCGTCCATCGTACGTAGTAACTGCTGATGGCTGACAGAAGTGAGGTCCATCTCGGGCAGGCTGACTGTCTTGACCCAGCGTAACGCTCCAAGCTTGGAATCTGCGTCACAAAGACGATTAAACACCATTAAACGCAACAAAGCTTCGAGGTCAATTCGATGACGTGTCTTGAGTTTTAAGAGCTGTTTTAAACGATCAAGACCGAGCTGCTTCCAAATCACAGTGAGCGCCCAAACATCGCCTAGAGCGCGGGCGGATTCGAACTGAGCCGTGGAAAGCAAACGAGCTTCATTACCTTCGCCAGTCTGCTGTCCTGATGCTTGCAACAAAGCAGCAAGAATTGAATTGGCCTGACTGGTGCTGTCATCGAGGCGCCCCAAGTTCGCAATGATGCGCTGGCGTGATCGACCCTCGCTATCGCGATAGGACTCGGCCAGTTGGATGTAGCGTCTGTCGCCAGATTTTGTGACTTTGATATACATGCACTCATTTTAACATAAAAATATTAAATGCCAATACTTTAAGAATGATAAATGCCAGCACGCCAAAATACTTAGGAATAATTAGAAATGTTTGATTTGAAAAGAAAAACAGACGTAAAAAAACCGCCCTTAGGCGGTAAAGTGTCGAACTTCGGTGCGTCGCAGTCAAATTGATGGTGCCCGCCATGCGGCAGCCATCATGAAACTGCTTGTCCAAAAGCTGCGTCAGGCATGGCCCGATGTTCAAATTATTCTGCGTGCAGACTCTGGCTTCTGTCGTCAGCTGCTGATCAACTGGTGTGAGCGCAACGGGGTGGACTACATCATCGGAGTAGCACGTAATCAACGGCTGCAAGCTGCTGTGACACACTGGGAAGAGGTGTTGCGTCAGCAATACCGGCAAACAAGTCAAAAGCAGCGTGCCATTCACGAATTCCGGTACGGAGCAAAGACCTGGAAGAAAGAACGCCGAGTCATCACCCGCCTCGAGTACGGTCATCAAGGGGTCAACCCCCGGTTCATCGTCACGAATCTGAAGGAATGTCCAATCCACCTCTACGACGAGGTGTACTGTCAGCGCGGTGAAGCAGAAAACCGTATCAAGGAAACCCAGCTTGATCTGTTCGGTACTCGCACAAGCTGTCAGCATTTCTTGCCGAACTGGTTTCGCATCATGCTCTCTGCTTTCGCCTACACCTTGATGCAACGCCTCAAGAAACTGGCTCTTGCCAACACCGAGCTTGCTCGTGCCACCACTGCCACCATACGCAGTCGTCTTCTCAAAATTGGTGCCGTCGTCATCCGAAATACCCGACGTATCCGTATTCTGTATGCCTCACATCATCCCCTGCGAGATCTGTTTGCACATGCCACCCAAGCTCTCGCTCCCTGACGATCCACGGAGTGTTTCCCGGGCACGATGACGCTCCCGGGGTAAGGGGAAGTTGCATCCAAAACACGAATTAGGCTCAAAATAACTTGACTCTTTCCGTCGCTGTGATGAAAAAACCGGCGAATCGGGATTGTGCGATCATCAGCCGCCAAAAACGTACTTGTTTGGGCAACTCATGAAATTTGCAGGCTAAATGGCAGAACTCAGGAAAGATCTCTCTGGCGCCGGCCTCGCCGATACGGTTCTCGAACACCCAGATCGTGGTGGCGTCGGGTATGGTGCGAGAGTTGGTCAGACGACAGAAGCGCTTGAAACTCATGCGATCAAGCAGTTGAAACTCCATCTGGTCGTTGGACAGGTTGTACAGCTTCTTGACCAGCAGGATGCGAAGCATCACCTCGGTTGGATATGATGTTGCCCTCGTTTTTCGTAGTCCTTAGCCTCCGAGGTTATGCAGACTTCCTAGTCTGCATATTGTGCCACCTTTGCTCATATTCCATCGGGCTCATGTACTCCAAGCTTGAATGCAATCGACGATGGTTATAGAAGCTAATCCACGCCATGATGACTGAGTGGGCTTCACTGTGTGATCTAAATTTACGACCTTGTAGACACGCAGCTTTCAGGCGTGCCCAAAAACTCTCCACCGGGGCGTTATCCCAGCAGTCTGCCTTCCTACTCATTGATGCTGTAATACCCATTGTCTTCAGTGTGGTTTGAAACTCACTGCTGCAGTATTGGCTACCCCGATCACTGTGGAAGATCAGACCAGTCGGTGGCCGGCGCCGCAACCAAGCCATGAGCAAGGCATCTTTGACCAAATCGGTCTGCATATGGGGTTTAATGCTCCAGCCTACGATGCGACGCCCGAACAAGTCCAACACAACCGACAAATACAACCAGCCTTGGTCAGTCGGTAGGTAAGTGATGTCGCTTGTCCAAAGTACATCAGGCGCTGCAGGATTGAACTGACGGTCGACAAGGTTGGGCACCACTGACATCTGATGCGAACTGTCTGTGGTGACAACATATTTTCGTTTAACTTTTCCTTTGATTCCATGCGCTTGCATGAGCTTTCGTACCCGCTCCTTACCCACACGAAACCCGTTACGCTTGAGTGAATGCCACATTCGAGGCCAACCGTATTCACCATTGACTTCTTTATCGATGGCACGGATTTCTGTGAGCAAACGCTTGTCAGAAACATGGTTTTCCGACTGTGCTTTGCGGCCGACACGACACCAGCCGTAGTAACCACTCTCACTCACCTCCAGCACTTTGCACACCAAACGAACGGACCAACGACCTTTCATTTTTTGTATCCAGGCGTACTTTGCAGAAGGTCCTGCGCAAAGTACGCCGCGGCTTTTTTTGCGATGTCACGCTCCAAGCGCAACTGTGTGACTTCAGCGCGTAAGCGTGAGATCTCCATTTGTTCGGCAGAAACGCTCGGGGTCTTTGCACCTTGGGTGCTCAACTCGCCTTTGTGGTGCAAGCGCACCCAGCTTCCCAACGTGGCTTTAGGGATCCCCAGCTCCTGTGCAACAGCGTGGACTGATAGCCCGCTGGTCAAGACCTGCCGGACACTCTCCTTTTTGAATTCGCGTGTGTATTTCGCACGTCGTACCGATTCAGACATTTTCTACTCCTTTGTTCCAATGTAACTGGAACTAAGAGCTACGTCATTGAGGGGCAACCTCATACCGACAGAAGCGCTTGAAACTCATGCGATCAAGCAGTTGAAACTCCATCTGGTCGTTGGACAGGTTGTACAGCTTCTTGACCAGCAGGATGCGAAGCATCACCTCGGTTGGATAGGCAGGTCGACCACCCTTGGCACCGTCGCCTCGAGGCGCGATCTTGTCGATTCGTGCTGCCAAAGCTTTGAGATTCAAAAGCTCATCGATATTGGCCAGAGGGTCACCGATCTGATCCAGCTTCTCGCGCTGACGCTCATCGGCAAAGAGTTCAAGCTTGATGGCACTACGTTTCATAGCGTTTACGGGCAAAGAGGTGGCAATAGGGTCATTTTAGGAATCGGCGCACTCAGCGGGGGTTATTCGAGATGCCCATGTGTAACTCCATATTTTGGAGCGACTCTACCATGTGCAGGTTTTCACTGGGTCATTACAGGCTTACGACTAAGCAGCTAAGTCAGCGCGACAAGCAACAGACGCGCACGGTCTCAAATGGAGCATCAAACACATTGACTTCCTCTGATGCGTCTATAAAAACTCAAGGCAACCATCGCAAAGGTTTTGTGATGCGCCAGGACACACTGTTTAAAATTTTATCCATATGGAACCGCAGCTCAGCGTTTCTGTTCGCCAGCTGTTCGTTTTTACGTTGAAAGTTAGCTTCCCTTTGTCGCAGCGCAGCGTTGCTTTCACCTAACTTAGTGACTTCATGACTAAGAGTGCTTAGTTGCTTTTCAAGCGCATGAGTCTGTAAAGTTAGTTCAGCATTTGTTCTTTCAAGATGGATTTCTTTTTGTCGTAAAATGTTGTTATTTTCGTTGAGTTTGTTCTTGATATCCCTCAAAACACTGAACACGCGAGCACCATCCATTTCTTTTATCAAAGCAATGGGCTGAGAGGTTTCTTCAGTTTGTGTATATTTTAAACCTGCCTTTCCGACGGATTCTCGAGATGCCCTAACAACTGCTACATCATAGCAATACTCTTTTAAATGATTTTCGATTAGGGAGATTTCATCTTGGTTTTCATATTCTTGGTGTAGCTGAGTGTTTCGAAAGGATTCCCATGGTTTAAAATATCGATGTCGAGTTCTATTGTTAACATCAAAATTAAGGAGTGTTGCAATGCTATCTCTATATTTTTCAGAAACAACAAATTCTTCAAATTGCACAATATTTATCAGGCTCGACATTGAGGGAAGCTTTATTAGATTTTTCAGTTTTGTCAAATTCCTCTTGTAAGATTTTTCTCTAGAAATAAGATAATCATCTACACTTTGTCTATACATGCGATCTTCTCGTTTCAAAGCCACATAATTAGATCTAGGATCTCTAAAGGTGCATAATTGAACAACGAAATCAAGGTGCTCATTCACGCTACCAATTGACACATCATTATCTAAAAGAAGCGTCATTCCCTTTCTATATGGTTGATCACAAATAAAGCCCAGGATAACAATTGACTTTAAAGTGTTTAAAAGATGTAAAAATCCTTTTTTTCTATAATTTTGTAGCAGTTTGTTTGCCACATAACAATATCGAGATGACCACGTTATATACGTATCTGCTTCTTTTCCGTACAGTCGTTTTCGTGTATTGTTAAATGATTTAAAATCGCTCCAGTTTTTTGGGCGCAAAAATCCAATTATAGTATAAAAGTAAAATAAAATTAAGTTTTCGCGAAATTTCTCTTTAGAATTAATGTTGCTTAAAATTTTCGTAAGATTATATCTTCCGCGACTTAGGTAGGGTGTTTCGCCTCTTATCGGTATAACATCTTTGAATTCACGTAAATAGTCAAAAACCGCACCTGAGCCACTCCAGCCCATTCCAGATACATTCACAACCTTTGGTAAAGACAGTTTTTCAAGACTTGTCTCCATCTCAGCATTATATGTCTCGCCTTGAGAAAACATTGTTAAGTTATTGTATAGGGTTGCAAACTGATGCTCAGAGAGATTCAGTTGATCTCTTGCGGACAGTAGTATTTGTTGTGCAGATTTGATGTCATTTTGCAAAACCTTATTGCAGCATTTCTCTAAAAGAATCTCATTGTTGGAAGAGCAATTTAACCAAAAATCTTTTTTTTCTTCAGATGTTTTATTCAAATGATTAAGTGACACTTCAATTTCACGAAAATTTAAAATTTTAGGGGATGCTAGCTGTACTGCTTTTTGATATACTTGACAAGCTCTTTGGTGATCATCTAAGTTAATGTACGATTTTGCAAGCTGCTCAAACACCCTGTAATCATCAGGATAATTAGCAAGTAAAGATTGGTGAGACTGCACTATTTCTTTATAATTTTTGTTTTCAAAGAGCTGTTTTAATGTGATTTTATCCATGTCTTGATCTGTAGTAATTAGATTGATTGACCTGTTAAGGATCCTCTGAACAACGAGGGTTTTTTAACGTGAGTGACGAGAATATGTGCTCGTCACTCATAATTTCTTTCGTTTCTGATCAAAATGACCGGATTTTTGCCAACATTGGGCGACTCTTCTCCCCCAAGCGGGGTGATTCGCCCATTTTGGGTGCACCTATCCTATCATCTTCATCAATTTGCCTCTCGCCATCCAGAGATTGCGCTCGATCCTGGCGCGAACCGACGATTTCAAAAACTCGAGTCGATCCACAATCTCGCGCAGGCGCTTGTCCTGAATCGCGTTCTTCTGGCTGGGCTTCATCGCCACATGCCACTGAACGTCCAGATCCTTGAGTTCGTCTCGTTTCTCAACACCGGTATAGCCTGCATCACCAAACACGTCTTGCGCCTCACCGTGCAGCAACGCATGGGTCTGCGTGATGTCGTGCTCATTGGCAGACGTTGTGGTGACCGTGTGAACCAGGCCCGAGTCCGCATCCACACCGATATGCGCCTTCATGCCAAAGTGCCAGTTGTTGCCTTTCTTCGTTTGACGCATTTCCGGGTCACGCTTGCGCGACTTGTTTTTGGTCGAACTCGGTGCACTGATGAGGGTGGCATCCACAATCGTGCCTTCCTTGAGCAACAGACCTTTCTCGCTCAGCAGCCCATTGACCCCAGCCAGAATACGGGGAGCCAGTTGGTGCTTCTCAAGCAACCGACGGAAGTTCAAGATCGTGGTTTCATCAGGCAAACTGCCGTGGCTAAGCGACAACCCTGCAAACTGACGCAGGGAATCACTGTCGTAGAGCGACTCTTCCATCGCCGGATCACTCAGTCCGAACCATTGCTGCATGAAGTGAATACGAAGCATGGTATCCAGACGGTACGGCGGACGTCCATTCTTACCCTTGGGGTACACCGGCTCGATCAACGCAAACAAGCGCTCCCAGGGGATGACCTTTTCCATCTCGGCGAGAAACTTCTCGCGACGTGTTTGCTTGCGCTTGGCGCCGTACTCCAGATCAGAAAAGGTCAGTTGGGTCATAGTAAAAAGAAAGAAATGAGTGGCGACAGTCATAAGACAATCAGCTGGTTCGAGGGTTCTCTGAATCTTCGGACTTTTTCAGAGTTTCCTTAGATTCTTTATCGAGCTGTCACAGTATAAAGGATCTTCTGAACAACGAGGGTTTTTAAACGGGCACCTCGAACAACCCCTCATTCTTTGATGCACCGACCGGAACGTTTCAACCTCATTTGAGCCACTCCTTTAATAATTAAGTTGCTTTTTCAATCACCCTCGACAGTGTTGGGAAGTTGACGCCTTTTTCGATCGTTGCTAAGTCAGCATCATCAGGGATGGGGTTGATGCAGACTTCTGCGGGTGGCAGTTTTGCACTCGGACGACCTTGGGTAAATCGTTCGGGATGGTTGGCATACATCTCATTACAAATTGCTTGATCAAGGTATCTATCTGGCGTCTGTTCGCACCATGCATCGCATTCTTCGTGAGAACCATCTGAATGGTGAGCGCCGCCATCAACGTCCTGCGAACACACAGCCCATTCCTCGCTTGAAAGCGACTGCACCGAATCAAGCATGGGTGTGGGATATGACCAAGTTAGCCACTCAGCGGCGTGGTGAGTACCTATCGCTGTATGTGGTGATGGATTTGTTTAGTCGATACATCGTGGCATGGATGCTCTCTCGAAAAGAAAATAGTGCACTCTCGCAGCAACTCATTGCCCAAGCGCATGAACGTTATGGGATTGCACCCGGAAATTTAACGTTGCATCAGGATCGTGGCGTGCCAATGACCGCCCATTGTTACCTGGATTTGCTGGGTGAACTGGGGGTAACCGCCAGCCACAGTCGCCCCCGGGTGAGCAATGACAATGCCATGAGTGAGTCTCAATTCAAAACTATGAAATACCAACCGGATTACCCACGACGGTTTGATCACTATGATCATGCCATGCGTTGGTGTAAAGACTATGTGCTTTAGTACAACCACGGCCATCATCACAGCAGTCTAAATGGCTTTACACCCCATCAGGTGTTCAGCGGCGACTATCTAGAAATTGCGATCATTCGGCAATCCGCATTCGATGAGATGTATGGGCATCTCGAATAACCCCCGCTGAGTGCGCCGATTCCTAAAATGACCCTATTGCCACCTCTTTGCCCGTAAACGCTATGAAACGTAGTGCCATCAAGCTTGAACTCTTTGCCGATGAGCGTCAGCGCGAGAAGCTGGATCAGATCGGTGACCCTCTGGCCAATATCGATGAGCTTTTGAATCTCAAAGCTTTGGCAGCACGGATCAACAAGATCGCGCCTCGAGGCGACGGTGCCAAGGGTGGTCGACCTGCCTATCCAACCGAGGTGATGCTTCGCATCCTGCTGGTCAAGAAGCTGTAGGGCACCTCGAACAACCCCTCGTTTTTGAGGCACTGAGCGAGGCGCAAAGATTTCTTTGCAAAAAAACAAGAAACACCACCTTTTCAGCGTAAATCAGGGCACATTTTGCCCCTCAAGTGCCGGAATTACGCTTTTTAGGCGCAATTCGGCGCGCTGACCCCCTATGTGGGCGCACCGCGACCGCCAAAAGTCTCCACAGCCGCTTTAGAGCACGCAAAGACCGAAGCGGTCACCGCCAAGCAGCAGGCAGCCGTAGCAGTCGCAAAAGCGGACTCTGAGCGCGATAAAGCCACAGACCTATACCAACGCCTATCTAACGCGGAAAAACGCGCTGAGGAGGCGCTAAAGGAAGCCAGACTGGCATCCGATCAAGCCATGTCGAAGCATATCGCAGAGCAACGCGCGCAAGTGCAGGCCGAATCCTTGCAAAACCAGCTTGAAACAGCACTAAAAGACGCTGAATCACACAAAGAATTAGCCAACAAAGCACGCGAAGAAGCTCAACGGGCACTCAATGACGCCGCCACAAGCCGTGGAAAACTGGAAGCGACACTGGGTCAACTTCACGAACTACAAAAAGCGCAAAAAGAGAAAGATAAAAAACAGCCATAAACACCCCTCTTTTGACATAAGCGCCATAAAATCGCATCAGTAAGACCAGATTTCTCTTTCGAATTAAATCACCTCATTAGGGATTGACTCTCAACGTCTATTATTCAAAACTCGATACTCATCACACCCTCTTTGATCCCCGTTGTCACATGCTTTCCCAAACCACTCGCGCGCTTTTACGTAATCCTGACGAACGCCGTAGCCATTTCTATACAAAACTCCTAAGTTAAGTTGGGCGCTGGCATCCCCTTGCGCTGCCTTCTCCACTACTAATTGATTCGACTCTTGAGCCCTAACTACTCCTCCTCCAACAGCAAGTACCACGCTCAGTAAACACCCCAGCCATACAGTCCTCATACCTCACTCCTCGTTAACACTTTACATAAAATTCCTATTTTATGCGGCTTTTACCTTATATTTAGTCGTCCCTGCAAAATTCATTTTTAAGCGATAAACGTATTTTGAGGGCAAAGTTGTCTCGCCACTCACGTTCGGTCGTTGTTTATGATTTTCTAAAATCAGTCCTAATAAAACGAATGATGGGGATTTAAAATTCGATTATCAGATATTAAGGAAACTCAGAATAAGTCCGAAGATTCAGAGAACCTTCGAACCAGCTGATTGTCTTATTACCGTCGGCCATCGCCTATCAATAACGGAAACGGGATCTAATAGGCGCCCCACTGACTGGTATCAGCGGGTTACTGTCCCTGAAGCACAGTAACAATCCCATCTGCATAACAAGCGGCCCGTACTACATTTGTAGCACACTACTTAATAATCCCAACGGTCAAGGAATAACGCCCATGAGCACATCAACATCGATTCGGGTCGGCCAAGAGCTGTACGAGAACGCGCGCTCTGAAGCAATGATTGAACATCGCACCATCGCCGGGCAAATCGAATACTGGGCCAAAGTTGGACGAGCGGCCTTGGACAACCCCGATTTACCCGTCAGTTTCGTCGCCGAGAGCTTGGCGGCACTGGCCGAACCCCGAGAGGAAACAACAGAGTTTTCGCCTCGTTCAAGATCGCTGGATTGATCGTACGTGAGCTACAACGTTCGGCAAACGAAACGGTTTGCGCGCTTATAAAAAGCTGCACAACAACGTAGTACGAGATGTCGACGCGTCCATTGAGCGCGTGGCGTCCGACCCAACGATCGGTGAGCGTAAGAAAGGCGATTTATCTGCGCTGTGGGTGCACAAGTTTCGTAGCCAGGGACAGCTGTACTTGCTGGGCTACAGTCTTGACGAAGACGTTCGGCTCGTTTATCTAGAAGCTCTGGGATCTCACGAAAACTTTTACCGTGACCTCAAGCGCACGTCGTGGTAGGCGGTACAAATCTCACTCCACAGCACCGAGATCGAAACCTAACCCTATGATTTAATACTGATTACTCTCCGTTACTCAGGTGCCAAGATAGCCCTTTTGCATCACACCCTCGACTCCACCACCACCGAAACAAATGCCTGGTCACAATGCCAGGTTTTTTATTGCCTGTAATATGCCGCTAAGCCCCAATACTGGCGCACCTCACCACTCCCACCACCCACAATTCCATTGCTCACAAAAACAGCAAAAACGGCATTTCTGCGCCAATTCCCTCTCTGATAGCACCCCACTCTCTAAAAACCCTTGCTCGCGCAAGACCCTTGGCCTAGTGTTTATGCGGGTTTGCGGGCATGCGGTTGGAAATGGAAGATGGGTACCATCGGAACATGATTACGAAATGAGTACGGGCAGGCGATTGAATCAACAGACACAAATTCAAATAGATCCCATTTTATGCCTGGCAGTAGTATCTTTATAGTTAAAGATAACCGAGACAACCGCCATGGGCATACAACGATATTCCGTCACACACCATCCCGTTGAAGTTTTGCTGAGCTGGGTCAAATCCGGCGAAATCGCCATTCCTGAAATTCAGCGCCCATTTGTCTGGGATGCCGCCAAGGTTCGCAACCTGCTCGATTCCCTATACAACGGCTATCCCGTCGGCTACCTGATCATTTGGCGCAACCCGACCATCAAGCTAAAGGACGGCACACTCTCGGGCGGCAAACGGATATTGATTGACGGGCAGCAACGCGTGACCGCCTTGATGGCGTCACTGCTGGGCCATGAGGTGCTGAACAAGGACTACGAGAAGATTCGCATCCGCATCGCATTTCATCCCAAAGAGAACAAGTTTGAGGTCACAAACCCGGCCATTGCAAAAGACGTCACCTGGATTGATGACATCTCCAAAGTCTTTGCACCCGACGCCAGCATCTACTCTCTGGTCAACGACTACTGCTCAAAAAACCCCGACATGACGCCAGACGAGGTACACCGAACTCTGGAAAGGCTGCGCAAGATTTCCAACAACTCGGTCGGCATCATTGAACTCGCCGAAGACCTCGACATTGAAACGGTCACAGAAATCTTCATCCGCGTGAACTCCGCGGGTACTGCCCTGTCGCAGGCCGACTTTGTCATGTCCAAGATTGCGGTCAACGAAACCTACGGTGGCAACGTTCTGCGCAAGGCCATTGACTACTTCAGCCACCTTGCCGTCAACCCGGAATTCCTGTCCAACATCGAAAAAAACGACGAAACCTTCGTCAAGTCCGAGTTCTTTCCGAAGATGCAGTGGATCGCCAAGGCAACCGATGACATCTACGAGCCCTCATACACAGACATGCTGCGCGTGGCTTTCACCTCGGAGTTCAGTCGTGGACGGCTCCAGGATCTTGTCGCCCTTCTGTCAGGCCGCAACTTCGAGACGAAGCTCTACGAAGACGCGATTGCCGAGGAATCATTTGCGAAACTCAAAAACGGCATTCTCGCATTCATCAACCAGACGAGCTTCGAGCGTTTTGTCATGGCCTTGCGCTCTGCCGGTTTCATAACGTCTCGTCTGATCGGTGGTACTAACGCCATCAACTTTTCTTACATCATGTACCTGCGAGGGCGCGAGGAGAAGCTTGCCGCCCATGAGCTGGAAAGTCTGGTGCGACGCTGGTACGTCATGTCCGCTCTGACGGGTCGCTACACGGGAAGTCCGGAAACCCAGTTCGATCTGGACATCAGGCAAATCAACAGCCAGGGCGCACTGGCCTACGCCAACAGCGTCATTGAAAACGAGTTCTCGGACACCTACTGGACCGGAATGCTCCCACAGCTCATGATCACATCGTCGGTTTCAAGCCCCTACTTTCATTGTTTCCAAGCGGCGCAAATCAAGTTAGGGGATCGCGGCTTTCTGTCTCGTGACATCACGGTACGGGACCTTCTGCTCAACAACAGTGACCGGCACCATCTGTATCCTCGGAAATACCTCCAGTCGCTAGGTCTGACCCGAGGTCTCTACAACCAGATCGCCAACTTCGTCGTCACTCAGGCCGAGATCAACCGAGCCGTGGGCGCCACCCCTCCGCAAGTGTATTTCCAGGAATTGCTCAATCAAGTCAGACACGGCGTCATCAAATACGGCGGCATCGACAGTAAGGAAGACCTGCTGGAGAATCTGCGAGAAAACTGCATTCCGGCAACCCTGCTGGGCGACGCACCGGTCGAATACGACGACTTCCTGGAACAGCGGCGCAGATTGATGTCCTTAAAGATCAAGGAATGGTTCAAGGGGCTTTGATCGCGTGCTACGTCGCAACACATAATCAACGAAAATACCGTTAGCTTTCGAGCATCGCTTCTCACAAGCTCGAAAGCATCAATATGTTATTTCTCAAGCTTCTGTAATCCCTCAACGATTTTTACGGTTTCTACGCTCACCGTCACAATGCGCTTAATCAAATTCACAATATAACGGGGATCGTCAGACCATTCATTAGGATCATTGATGATGCCGGTGTCACTGTCTTTGCTGTGCTGATAACGCTCTAAAATCCACTCAAGTGCCGACTTTCCGTTGACAATGTAACGATGTGCTTCTTCCGGAATGCCCTTAAGGCGTAGATGGTTGTTCACTTGAATAATAGAGCGGTCCGGATCTCTGGCAGATCCACCACCGAAACAAAAGCCTGGTCACAATGCCAAGTTTTTTATTGCCCGCAATACGCCGCTAAGCCCCAATACTGGCGTACCTCACCACTCCCACTATCCACAATTCCCTCGCTCACAAAAACCGTAAAAACGGCCTTTTTGCGCCCTTTCTCTCTCTGATAGCACCCCACTCTCTAAAAACCCTTGCTCGCGCAAGACCTTAAGCCTAGTGTTTATACGGATTTGCGGTCATGCGTTTGGAAATGGAAGGTGGGGACCTGCGGAGCATGATTGCAAAACAAATACGGACAGGCGGTTCAACTCACGGCCATCAGATCAATGCCAGTCCAGCACGAACTTAGTCGTCCACCGGCTCCTGGGTGTCCCAATCCACAAGACGTGCCTCACCCGTCTGGTAGAACTGCTTGATGATCTTCACGTAATCTAGGAAATCACGGTTCTCCGTTGCGAGCCGATTAACCATGTCCCAATCGATGACTTCGCGCTCACGGGCTGGAATCAATATCTGGCTCTCCGCCGGATTCTCGACCATCAACTGGATCACGCCGATACCATGGGCTGCTGCCAACATGCGCAGCTCCTTCATCGCCGCATGGTCAATGTTCTGAGCAACCAGATAGCCAAAGTTGGCCCAGGACGAGTTCGAGACGGTCTGAAAGAAACACTCACGCACGTTAGACCGATTCAACAGCGGCTTGACCTCAAACGACCACAGCTTACTTCGCCGATCACCATACTGGCTGACACAATCCCTCACTTCGCGGTGCCAGTCCGCCCCCAAGCTTTCCATGCCGACTACATCCGGATACAACCAGCGATTGCCGCCGGGACCACGTCGGTTCGAGGCCCGCTTCTCATCGATACGCTTGGAGTAGACACCGTGCTCGGACCAAAGATATTCCGTCAGAAGCGGATATAAGTCCTCCTCTAACAACCTCGGAACGACGTCGTGTTCGAGGTCGACCTGCTCAAGTCTCAGGAAATCAACCTCGACTACATCCTCGAGCTCATCTTTGAGAAGAACAAGCAGACCAAAGACAAGGAGACGCTGATTGACGAAGTGCGTCGCGTGATTCGGTCAAGCCTTGGCAACAGAGCCAAAGAGGGTCTGGTCGTCGACTTTCTCAATCGGACCGATCTGAACAGCATTCCTGACAAGCCCGGCATCATCGAGGCGTTTTTCACGTACGCGCAGACCGAACAGCAGCGCGAAGCAGAAATGCTGATCGCCGATGAAAACCTCAATGACAAGGCTGCCAGGCGTTACCTGAAGGCATCTCTCGAGCGCGAATACGCGACCGAACACGGCACAGACTTGAACGAGACCTTACCGAAGATGAGTCCACTCAATCCTCAGTACCTGACCAAGAAACAAACGGTATTTGAAAAAATCGTTGCATTTGTGGAGAAGTTCAAGGGTATCGGCGGCAGACTCTGAGCGTCGATCCTGCTGGTGACCGTCATTGGGTTCAATCAAACCTACCGGTGACGCTTGTCGGATGTTGCCATGCTTGGACTAAACTACATCTCACTTGCATGCAACGTAATCTGCCATGAATTTATCGGCACTTTGTTTGGACACCAACTGGACCCAACAAAGTCGAAATAACTGATTACCACTGAGGTGAGCCATGATTCGCATAGCTACTAACAGGACACCAACCCACCCAGGAGAGATACTGCTGGAAGAATTTCTAAAACCAATGGAAATTAGCCAACGTCAGTTAGCCGACGCTATTTGTTTCCCCTATCAACGCATCAACGAATTGATCAATGGCAAACGCGGCATTACAGCCAGCACGGCCCTGCATTTAGCCCAGTTTTTTGACGTGACGCCTGATTTCTGGCTGAATCTTCAAGCACGCATGGATCTCTACAAAGCTGCCAAGTCTGAAGAAGCTGTGTTGAAAAACATTCGTACATTCTCAGAAATGACAGCGACTTACGCATAAGGACATTTCCTACACAACATCACCAAGTAGCGGGTAACGCAGCAATACACAAAAGTTCGGATTAACCATAACGAACAACTGCTGTCACCAGCGAGTATCTTTTGCCGCCGAAAGCCACTGTGAATGTGAGTGAAGAATTGCCGAAGCCCGCGCAGTTCTGAACAAACATTAGGCAACACTCACCGATTTACACATGAGTGTCCGTTGAAACTTGAGTACCGATGGAGTGGAAAACCCCATTATTGAACACAAGACGGGTATTGCGGCATTTGGTACACTGCATCACATATGCAATGCATCGGAGTTTGTTATGAAATCAACAACCCTTCCCTCCTTGAGGGTTACACCAAAATTTCGCAATGAAGCAGAATCGGTACTGTGTCCGGGTGAAACCCTAAGCGGGTTTGTCGAGGAGTCGGTGCGTCGAAATATTCGTAGACGACAGATGCAGCAAGAGTTTATTGCTAGGGGATTGGCATCACGTGAAGAAGCAAAGCGCACCGGTCAGTATGCAAGCAAGGATGATGTCATGGACTCGCTGCGCGGAATTCTCGAAGCCGGACTCAAGGCCAAGTGAGCTATTCAGTTCGATTTACACCAGCAGCAAAAGCAGACCTTGAGAGGCTGTATGCGTTCTTAGTCGAGCGGGATTATCAAGCTGCCGAACGTGCGCTCGACACAATTTCCAACGCATGGCGATTGTTAGAGCAGTTCCCCTTCTCGTGCCGAAAGGCTGATGATGCGAATCCGTTTTTACGCGAACTCATAATTTCATTCGGGCACAGTGGTTATGTGGCTCTCTTTGAGATCGAGGACAACGCAACAGTAACAATACTAGCTGTGCGCCATCAGTTGGAAGATGATTATTTTTGACAAAAGGTTTGAACGGTATTCACTGGCTTCTTGACAGAACAAAGAGAAAACTGAACGCCGTAGTAGTAGAACAATACTGTCGGCGGTGTATCCGCCGATGATCTTTTCGGACTATACAGACCACCTACTAGAACTTAGCCGAATCTCCTATTTTCGATGAATATCTCTGAACTCATTGATTCACAGCAAAAGTCAAGTCCCAAATTTGCTGTAATTTCGTTTCCTTTCAGTTGGCTGACACGTTGTAGGCCATCAGGCTGCAGCAATACTACGTAGTGTTGCTGCAGCGCGCGCCTGTTCTTGTGCCCAATCACGGTATTCATCCATGTCTAAATACCGTCGAGCTTGCCATTTCTCATTGAGCTCGGCCAACAATGCACCGATCAACCGCCAGGCTGATTCATCATTCGGAAAGATCCCAATGACGCGCTCTCTGCGTCTAACCTCTCGGTTCACCCGCTCCATCATGTTGGTGGTGCGCAATCGCTTGTGATACTTCTCAGGCAGCGCCATGACCGCCATGGCGTCTTCAAAGCCATTCTCCATGCATGCCACGGCCTTGGGAGCCCGTTCAGAAAACGCTTCAACAAACTCGTCCAGTTGGCGACGGGCCTCTTGCATGCTGACAGCTGCAAAAATACGCTTGGCGGCCGCGGCCACATCCGCCCGCTGGCGTACTGGCGCATGACTGAGAATGTTGCGCATCAAATGCACCTGGCAGCGCTGCCAGGTGGCCCCCTGAAAGTGTCGCTGCACCGCTGCATACAAGCCAGCACAAAAGCCTGCTCACTTCGTTGATAACGAGAAAACAGCTCCGTTGAAAAACTGCCATCTCGCGTCTGTGGGACACGCAGTGTGACCGGACCAACACGGGTATACAGTGTCCTGGGTCGGTAACCGTTGCGCAAGCCACGACGCTCTTCGCTGCGCTCATAGCACTCGGCACCCAGCGCTTCGGTGGCCTGAAGGTCCAGAATCTGGTTCAAAACATCCGTGACTAGTCCTGCCAAACCCTCCTCGCTGTTAAACAAACCTGCCAATTGCTCTGCGTTTACGTTAATCTTGAAATCAGTTATCGCTTCGTTCTCCTAGGACTTTTGTGTGGAAACATCAGCCTAACCGAACGGGGCGGTGACTACCTCATCTCCGCCGGAAATTACAGCAGTTTAGGGGCTTTATCTCTCGAAGGTCTGAGGTTGTTAGAAGTGTCCTAATAAAGTTTCAAAATCAACTAGGGAGACAATCATGAACATCATCGGCTTTCAACAGCTATCAAAGGCATGTGTTGCGTTCTGTGTGGGATTTTTTTGCTTACTGGTTGGCTACGACAACATTATTGACTTCGAAACCAACTATGCCTTTGTGAAGGCGGTTTTATCCATGGATCAGATGGAGCCGTTTTTCTCGGGCAACAGGGATATGGAGTCCAGAGCGATTACTAATCCCAATATTCATTTGGCTGCTTACTGGTTGATTATAGTTGGGGAACTGATCGCAGGTGCGGTTTGTATGTTTGGCGCCATCGGTATGTTCGTAACCATTAACAAGCCCAAATTTGCAACCGGACAGGTAATTTACCTAATTGGCGCAACGCTTGCGATTCTAGTGTGGTACCTGGGATTTGCCGTAATCGGTGGCGAGTATTTCTCAATGTGGGCAAATAAGATGAACGGTCAGACGAAGGCCTACACCTTTGCCTCGTTTATTTTAATGACCGCGATCTATGTGGCAATGCCATATATAGGGGCATCACAAAAAAACGCCAGTGAGTGAGGTTGCCCCTCAACAACGTAGTTCTTAATTCCAGTTACATTAGAAAAAAGGAGTCTGAAATGTCTGAGTTAAGAAAACGTGCACAGTACACACCGGAATTTAAAATGGAGTGTGTGCGACAAACCTTAAGTGGTGGGTTATCCATTGCTCGTGCAGCCGATCAGCTTGGCATTCCCAACAGCACCCTAAGCAAATGGATTCGTCAGCATAAGCTTGGTGAGCCCGGCACACGTCCTGAAAAAGCTAATCAGGTGACTGCTGAACAGATGGAGATATCCCGTCTTCGGGCAGAAGTTGCTCAACTCAAGGTGGAGCGCGACATCGCAAAAAAAGCCGCGGCGTATTTTTCGCAAGACCTTCTGAAAAGTACGCCTGGATACAAAAAATGAAGGCTCGCTGGACCATTCGTACGATGTACAAAGTGCTTGAGGTCAGTGAGAGTGGGTATTATGGCTGGCGACGATCTGCTCATACTCAATCAATCCGTCGCGTTTCAGATCAACGCTTGTTAGCCGAAATACGAGCAGTCCACCGCATTTCTGAAGGTGAATATGGCTAGCCTAGAGTGTGGCATGCATTGCGTCCACAAGGCATCCGTGTTGGAAAGGAGCGCGTTCGCATTCTCATGCAAACTCATAGCGTGCGAGGCACAGTTAAACGCAAGTTCGTGATCACAACGGATAGTACTCACGGTTTGGCTATCGCGCCCAATCTCTTGCTTCGTCAATTCAACCCAGCGCAACTCAGTCAGATCTGGGCAAGTGATATCACCTATCGTACGCCCAGACAGCGAGACCTCGCAGCAAATAGGGGTAAATCCGATGTTCGGGATGTGGTTTGCTGGTGTTGGGGCCTGGCGCAATACCGACAAGCCCCATTTGACGCATCAGACGCACCACACGGTTGCGGTTGATCGTGTGACCCTTCGTGCGAAGAATGGCCGTCATACGACGGCTACCGTAGAACGGATGCTTGGTGTACTCCTCATCGATTAATGCCAGGAATGCCAGACCCGTCAAGTCAATCGATGCGGGCCGACACAGGTCATAAAAAGTAGAATTTGGCACCTGAGCAAGCTCACATTGCTGAACAATGGACAGTGGTTCATCTGCAGAAATCCATCCGATACGGGTTGATGTGCTCATAGTCCAGACTTTTTTTAAGCCAATCAAGCTCCATCTTCAGCCGACCAATCTCACTGTAGAGCATATCGACATCTTGAAATGGTTCAGTCTTGGGACCACGCTTCTGATCGAATACTGAACTGGCTTGATCGACCAGAGCTTTCTTCCATTGCCCAACAACCACGTGGTGTACGTTGTACTGCTGGCCGATCTCATTTAACGTATGTACCCCACGAATGGCCTCAAGACCAACCTTCGCTTTGAACTGTGCGCTGAACGTACGTCGCTGCTTCTTCACTGTCATATTTCCCTCCTCGGATACAGCTTAAACTACTGTCCGAAAATCGGGGACCACTACAGTTTCAATCTCACGAACACGCCCGTTCCGTCATTATGGCTTGGATCACGTTTTACAACCGAAGCCGACTGCATTCAAGTCTGGGCTATATGAGCCCAATGGAGTATGAAAACAAGTGGGACACCAAACAGCGTAAAATGGTCGCTTAACCTCTGGGGCTAAGGACTACGAAAAACGGGGGCAATATCAGGGCGACCTTGTCAGCTGGCGTGGACGCCGATGAAACGGATGTGCCCCGTTCGTGCATGCGGTTTCTTTTGGTCAATACTTCGCTACAATGATTGACAATCACCAATCAACGCCAAACTGCGCACAAACACGAGGCCGCGATGTGGAGCTTGAGTGGCGAGAGATCAAAATCGTTAATAATGCAGCAAACTTGACATGAATGCATTCTGTGTATGGCTAACGGCCGCGTGGCCTGGTCGGACAATCTTAAGCTCTTGATTCGAACGTGGCCAAAATCCGGACGTAACGCTTTGAGGCGGAACAAACATCGCCCAATTTTTCAACGCGATCTGTGCCTCGGTATTCACAGCTTCGAACCACCTTTGCAGACACAACATACAGATCTGGAGAACTCATGAAAAAACGACTAGTCGTCTGTCTCGCTGCCCTACTGTCGGTCACTGGCGCAGCGGCTGCGCGGGAGCTACCTCAATACGAATCCACCGGCACTATCGAACTTGCCATCGACGGAAAGCAAGCCACGTATCATTCCACCTCCAACACAGTGCCTGGACAACCCGGCAGATTGGTACATACCGCAAACTGGAGGACCTTTGCGCCCATGATTCTGAGCGGTATCAACATGGCACCCGAGGGTATTATGCTGTCAATCACTGCGCAGCCCACGGTCAAACCCGTTTCGTCAGCACCGCAATTGCGGATCAGCTTTTCCCTCGACGAAAACGACCGCAGCCTGCTGGATGACACACCCTTCGAGGTGGTCTACACCATCAACGACGGTCGCCAGACCGACGAGTACCAGCACGCTTCCGGCACACTGGAAATTGAATCTGCCACGTTTGAAGGCGATGTACTTCACGTTGTAGGCGCAGCCAAGGGCACACTTGCCAACACCAAAAACGACTCCGACAGCACATTGAACTATGAAGCCAAATTCAACGTCCGTGCGCCCAAACATTGATTCGCTCGGCACTGCCACGACTCACCTGGTTGACATGAGTATCCGTCTGATCCGCCCGACCTTAGTCGGTGCCGTCGCCCTACTGCTTTCGGCTTGCGCTAGCATGTCAGAAAAAGAATGTCTTAGCGCTAACTGGCTGGACCAAGGCTACCGCGACGGTCGCACCGGCAGACCAGCAAGTCTGCTTGAGGACCACCGCGAAGCGTGTGCCAAGGCAGGCGTCACCCCCAATACGCAGCAATACCATGCAGGCAGGAATCAGGGGCTGCTTGAATACTGCACACCAGCCAACGCCATACACGAAGGCCGCCAGGGAAGAAGCTATGGCAACGTTTGCCCCATGCACCTAGAACGCCAATTCTTAACCAACCATCAGCGCGGCTACCGGGCCTACGAAGCGCAACAAAATGTCGACAGGCTTTATCGCGACCTGCAACGTGCCGAACGTGATCTGAATAAAGAAAAAGACGAAAAAAAACGCAGTGAATTGCGCCAAAAAACTCAACATTTGGACAGCCGCCTGTCGCGTGCACGTCAAGATCTGCACAGCTTGGAGCGGCAACTGTATCATTATTCCCCTTAGTCTTATTAGTATTGGGCGGCTGTCATGAGTTCAACCTAACGCTGGCTGAAAGCCCTCGCCTTGCACAGGCTGAGGTTGATTCTTGCTATACGGCAAAGCGTGTGCACGCCAAATGGTCCACTATCTGTAGAGTTAACATCGAAAAGCCTAACAATGAGCCCTGTGTGTCAACATAAGCCTGAGCCACGTGATTTTGAGATAACGTCTATATCGTCAATCCTAAACAATAGATAACTTATTATTGATTTATACATATTAGATTCATAAAAACGCTACAACAACTTCCAGTTTCGGCTCTTTTCGAGCTTTTTTCTGGGAGTTTTTCGTCGAGTACTGGCGACCCTTTTGATTTCTTCCGAGGACGTTTAGATCAAATGATCGATTTACGTCACCCTTTGGCGGTATTATCTCAACGCATGCCGTGGCAGGTTCTAGAAGCATCTATTTCTCACCATTTTTCTCGTAAAGCCAAAGTCTCTAAAAAGGCCAAACAGCTCGATATGTCTGGTGAAAGTATTCAGGTTAAAGGTGGCGGTATTTCAAATGCAGGCAGACCTAGATTGCCACTGCGATTGATGATCGGTTTGCTGTATCTCAAACATGCATTTGACGAAAGTGATGAGGGGGTCGTTGCTCGTTGGGCAGAAACACCGACTTGGCAATATTTCTGTGGCATGGAGTATTTCGAGCATGGCGACACTCCTCTTAGTGATTATGGTTTAGTCGCTCACAATCAACTGAACATCCCACCTTACAAACTATTCAACCGCCACCTTCCTTTGTCACCCCATAAATTTGACCATCACTCTCAAAAGAAATAAAAGAATATTTTCAATATACTCAACGTGCCGTCACAATCCTGTTAGACTTTCCACGTCGGCAATGCGTCTGTGCACATAATAAACTCTCCATGACACGATGATTTTGACAGTATAACGACAAGTTATTTTGTTTTTGCTGCATTTATTGATCGGTGGATTTCAAACAAAATGAATCTTTTTATTCGTTGTTTGCAAGCCCTTTGTGGCTTTGGCTTGTTTTTAGGCGCGCTCGGTTTTGCAGCATCGTTGACACCCAGCCTGATTCCTCGAAACTTTATCGTACAAGGCATATTGTCAGGGTTTGCCTTTGCTATCAGCTACGGTATCGGCGTTCAGCTGCGCAATCTCTGGCGTTATTTGCAGCTACCCAACCTACCCAAAAAAGTCTTGAAATTCACATCCATCGTTTTGGGTGTTTTATGTGTATTATTGGCAGCCACCGCGCTTTATCACTCCAAGCTCTGGCAGAACTCTGTTCGTAGTTTGGTTGGAATGGAGCCTACTGAGACAGGCTACCCGCTTCTAGTCGCTTCCATCGCCGTCGTAACGTTCATCATTTTGTTACTGATCGCACGGGGATTATTTAGTTTTTTTCGTTTTCTCGCACTCAAATTTTACAATCGTTTCCCCCGGCGAATTTCAATCGTAATTGGTATAAGTTTGGCGCTTTTTCTCACCATTACGCTGACCAATGGCGTTTTAATTAATTACACATTTCAAGCGTTGGACCGATCTTTTGAGCGCTACGATGCTTTACTCGAACCGGACCGTCCACAACCGTTAATTGCCGAACGGGCAGGCAGTTCCTTCTCAAAACTCGGCTGGAATGAACTTGGTCGAGCCGGCAGAGAGTTTGTTGCATCCGGGCCGAATGCGACAGATATCGACGCCTTTAATAAAGCGCAAATGGTTGAGACTGAAGCCAAAGAGCCCATTCGTCTGTATGCTGGCTTACAGGTTGCAGAAACACCGGAGGAGCGCTCAAAGATTCTGCTCGATGAGTTGATTCGCACGCACGCATTTGATCGCTCGGCACTTGTGATTATTACGCCGACCGGCACCGGATGGGTGGATCCTTCGGCCATGGATGGTTTGGAGTATTTACTCCATGGCGATATTGCAAGTGTCGCGCTACAGTACTCATACTTAAACAGTCCAATGGCCTTGGTGTTTCAGCCTGAAAGCGGACTTGAGTCTTCGCAAACACTGTTTCGCACGATCTATGACTACTGGCGAAAGCTGCCAGCCGATAAACGGCCTGAACTATATTTACACGGCCTTAGCCTCGGCGCCTTTCACTCTCAGAGATCCTTGACGTTTTTTGACATTTTAGATGCTCCCATTAACGGCGCAGTCTGGAGTGGCCCCCCATTCCCCAGTGAAAAATGGCGCACACTCACAAATGAGCGCCAAGCAGGAACCCCTGAGTGGTTACCTATTGTTGAAGACGGTCGTTTTGTTCGGTTTATGAATCAAAATGGCACACCCAACGGCAAAGATGATCCTTGGGGAAAACTGCGTTTTGTGTACCTACAATACGCCAGTGATGCCATCACATTTTTCGATAAAAGCATTGCCTACCGAGAAGCGGACTGGATGCAAGTACCTCGTGGGCCGGACGTATCGCCTTTACTCAAATGGTATCCCGTCATTAGCATGCTGCAGTTATTTGTTGATATGCCCCTATCCGATACCGTACCCGCGGGATTTGGTCATGTGTATGCACCAGACGACTACCTGAATGCTTGGCTTGAAGTGACCGGAATCAATGATCGCTCGGCACAATACATCCAAAACCTTAAAACCCTATTACTGCGTAAGAGTGAAACGGGTGATGGCTATGAATTGCGGGGTGGGTAAGCGATTGTTATCCTAAAAACTGACACTCAACGTGAGGAACCTCTAAAAACCGCCTGAGTTTCTGTAGCGCTATTTGTGCCAGTCTGTCCAAAAGGAAAGAACAATGAACCGCTGTGTCTCCCCAACAGATCGTGCTGCGCACTCATTGAAACAGCCATGGTTCGCGCAGGGTGATCCTGTCATCAAAGGCTTTATGACAACCACGCCACGCGACTGCCCTCTAAACTGTCACTGGAGCACAGTCACATACGGGACAAGACCACCGCATGCGCTGTTGCATGGCGATGCAACGGTTGTGATTGTGGGTGCTAGCGGCACCGGTGTGGACAGACGCGAAAAGCTTCAGGATAAAGATATGTGTGGGTGTATTGCAAGGGAATCCAGCCAACAAAGTACGATCTAAAACAAACAAAGCCACATACCACCGCCCGAATTAAATCTCTGAAGGCGTCTGTACGCGCCAAACGCGTCAAAGTAAAACATTCATTTCGATCAATCAAATCGCTCATTGAAAGGATTGTAACCATGTCTAAATCATTCCGTTCCTTACGTACAACTGCCGCTGCTGTCCTATTAAGCACAGCAGCGATCAGCTTAAACACCACCCAAGCTTGCACTCGAGTTGTTTATCACGGTGTCAATGATCAAATCATCACAGCGCGCTCCATGGATTGGAGTGTTGACGTTGAAAGTAATCTTTGGATATTTCCCCGAGGGATGAAAAGAAACGGAGAGGCAGGCCCAAACTCTTTGGAATGGACCTCTAAATATGGAAGTATCATCACGTCCGGATATGATATTTCGACCACAGATGGTATGAATGAAAAAGGTCTCGTAGCCAACCTATTGTGGTTGGTTGAATCAAGTTACCCAAAGTTTGATCACAACAGCGCACCGGGTTTAACCATTGCGGCCTGGGGGCAATATATTTTGGACAATTTTGCAACTGTACAAGAAGCGGTGGATCAGTTACGTCAACACCCCTACACCCTTGTAACTTCTGAAGTGCCGGGTCAAAACCGCCTCGCGACACTTCATTTAGCCATCTCAGACGCCAGTGGCGATAGCGCCATTGTCGAATACATTGATGGTCAAGCCGTCATTCACCACAGCCCAAAATACCAAGTTTTGACGAACTCACCCACGTTCGAGCGTCAATTGGCTTTACACGCGTATTGGACTGAAATTGGAGGGACTGTCATGCTACCAGGAACCAATCGCGCGGCCGACCGCTTTACCCGAGCCGCGTTTTACATCAACGCCATCCCCAGAGATGAAGACTCTCGAAAAACCATTGCCAGTGTTTTTAGCGTGATCCGAAACGTTTCGGTACCATTTGGAATTACCACGCCCGATCAACCCAATATCTCTTCGACCCGTTGGCGTACACTCGCCGATCAAAAGCGCATGCTTTATTTTTTCGAGAGCGCACTCACGCCAAATATCTTTTGGGTCGATCTTAATCAAATCGATTTCTCAAACGAAACTGGACAAGTGAAGACACTCAACCTCGGTCCAAATCAAACCAACACGTTTAACGGTCAAGTTAATGACGATTTTAAAGAAGCTGAACCCTTTCCATTCCTCGGACTTTAAAACACAGTCAAGTGGAGCCCAGACTCGAAACAGCGGTTTTCAAGCGATCATCTGAGGAAGATATCCACTTGACAAAGATCAGGCAACGTATGGCAACACGGCGCTCAAAGCAAAGTTAAGTCTAGTAAACATACATTGCAATGAGGACAACCAACAAGATAGAATTGTCATAAGGTGCACACCCGTTCTGTTCGCTCAAAGGAGGAAAGCCATTTAAGAACAGACGGCCACGACCCTTGCCAGCGCTATGTGCCAGCCTAAGCCACCCAATTGTAAGATAACGCCTCTATCAAAGCGCTCAGAAAATCGACGATGGGGGCACGTACGCTTGCTAAACAAAAAGCATCGAACTCGATGTTGATTTGCTGAAAAAAGGTATAGACGAGCCAACCCCGAAAAGCATACATCACCCGTCGGACTTTAACCTAGGGATGAAACGGACTATGCTCAAACTGATCGCGGCGACAACATCAACCCGAGGACTCAACACAAGCGTACGGCCACAACACCTCAAAAAGTCAGCCCAAGGCTTCAAAACGCATGACACATGGTTTGTCAGATATTGATTTCAAGATCTCGGTCTTAAAAACTTGTGATGTAATGGGCTGGATTTTACGTTAAGCACGTTTGACTCAGATTACAAAGACAGGCACAAAATCATTTGAGTGCTCACATATGGAGCAAAATAACGATGAATGTCGCACATGGGTTTTGGCAAGCATTGGCAGTACACTGGGACCAACTGATCTGGCTCTGGGTCATTATTGCCCTGTTACTCACTGGACTCTTGCTACGACAACAACGGCAAGCGGCTCTATTCACGAGCATTCTGTTAGGGTTGTTTGCCGCACTCATTCTCAGCTCGTCTTTAGCTCAGGCACTGAACTCAACAAAAACTGCCACATTCACCTATCAAATCGCAATCTTTATACTGGGTATTTTGATTATCCGACTGTGCGGCATGCTGATGTTTCGACGGGTGTTGCCACAATTTGAAATCAAACCGCCACGAATTCTTGAAGAATTACTGATTTTATTTGGCTACGTTGCCTGGCTTTTAATCCGCCTTTCTTCTGTTGGGCTCGACCTAGGGAGTTTGGTCGCGAGTACGGCTGTGTTAACGGCTGTCATTGCCTTTGCCATGCAAGATACGCTGGGCAACATTCTTTCAGGTTTAGCGTTACAACTCGATCACTCAATCACAATCGGTGACTGGATTGTCTTAGAAGATGGCACACACGGTGAAGTCATCGAAGTGCAATGGCGCCATACGGCCTTACGAACCCTGTTTAAAGAGATCATCATAATTCCAAACAGCCAACTCATGCGTGGGCAGGTCAAAATTGATGGTGGCAAAGCCATTCCACGACGACGAGAGACGGTTTTCTTCTACGGCAGATTTGAAGTCAAGTCCCAAATTTGCTGTAATTTCGTTTCCTTTCAGTTGGCCAATACTTGTGGGCTGTCAGGCAGCAGCGTCACCACGTGGTGACGCTGCTGCGCGCGCCTGTTCTTGTGCCCAATCACGGTATTCATCCATGTCTAAATACCGTCGAGCTTGCCATTTCTCATTGAGCTCGGCCAACAATGCACCGATCAACCGCCAGGCTGATTCATCATTCGGAAAAATCCCAATGACACGCTCTCTGCGTCTAACCTCTCGGTTCACCCGCTCCATCATGTTGGTGGTGCGCAATCGTTTGTGATACTTCTCAGGCAACGCCATGACCGCCATGGCGTCTTCAAAGCCATTCTCCATGCATGCCACGGCCTTGGGAGCCCGTTCAGAAAACGCTTCAACAAACTCGTCCAGTTGGCGACGGGCCTCTTGCATGCTAGCAGCTGCAAAAATACGCTTGGCGGCCGCGGCCACATCCGCCCGCTGGCGTACTGGCGCATGACTGAGAATGTTGCGCATCAAATGCACCTGGCAGCGCTGCCAGGTGGCCCCCTGAAAGTGTCGCTACACCGCTGCATACAAGCCAGCATGCTCATCCGAAACCCCGTACATCACGTCCTTGAGGCCACGAGCCTTGAGCCATGCAAAGGTCTCGTCCCAGGTCGTGTAGCTTTCTATATCCGCGATGCGCACGCCCAAGACTTCGCGGTAACCGTCAGCTCGAACGCCTGAAATGATCAACGCTGCACGCTGTACAACGCGATCACCTTGGCGTGACTTGATGTACATGGCATCAACCAATACAAAAGCGTACTCACTTCGTTGATAACGAGAAAACAGCTCCGTTGAAAAACTGCCATCTCGCGTCTGTGGGACACGCAGTGTGACCGGACCAACACGGGTATACAGTGTCCGGGGTCGGTAACCGTTGCGCAAGCCGCGACGCTCTTCGCTGCGCTCATAACGCTCGGCACCCAGCGCTTCGGTGGCCTGAAGGCCCAGAATCTGGTTCAAAACATCCGTGACTAGTCCTGCCAAACCATCCTCGCTGTTAAACAAACCTGCCAATTGCTCTGCGTTTACGTTAATCTTGAAATCAGTTATCGCTTCGTTCTCCTAGGACTTTTGTGTGGAAACATCAGCCTAACCGAACGGGGCGGTGACTACCTCATCTCCGCCGGAAATTACAGCAGTTTAGGGGCTTTATCCAATCTGGTTGCCAGTCAGCAAATGCGCTGATCGCTGACCCTGCTTCTCCCTCATCACCCCTGATTCCTCGAACATCAACAATCCCTGAGATCATCCGGGATTGCGGCTCATGCTGCAACCATGGGGTAGATGAGACACTTACCCTCTTTGTGCTTTCTGGGAGCGTCACGTTCTGGGCTGCAGACCGAGAGAAAATACTCAATCAAGGAGACAGTGCCCACTTTCCTGCCAGCATCCCACACAAAATTCAAACACGAGGTGATCAACCTGCATCTGTGCTGTTGGTCACACTGGCTGGGGTTTAAAAGCCACGCTCAAACTTCGCAAGTACTACGACAACGACGGTTTGTGCTATGCATCAGAAAGCACCAAAAATTATGCCCAAGACGACATGACCAATGATTACCGAACAAGCAGTATTGGTCGAGACACGGTGCGTATCAACGACGTTGTTGTGCTTCCTACAATCAAATTACGCAGTGGTGTATGTCCGTAGGCACCCATGACCAAAGCGCTATTTTGATGTTTGTCTAAGTAGTCCGCGATAACAGTCTCTGGTGAGCCACTCAATAAACCCGTGCTCAATAAACGCCCAGCACCTTCTATGCGTTCACGTATCTTGTCGAGCACCTCACGATTCTTCTTATTATCTGCCCCAGCAAAGACGGCATGCAGCTCCAAATCTTCAAATAAGGGCGATGACGTAAACAAATCTAATGCCCGGTTCGCACAAGGGCTGCCATCGTAAGCCAAGACGACTTTCTTTATATCGCTGACATCTCGCGGCGCAATAAAAATAGGTTTTTGGCTTGCGCGCACAACACGCTCAATTTTTGAACCAAGATGCGCAATCGCAAAATCAGCACTAGCACCTCGGTTCCCCATGATAAGTAAATCGCAGTCTTTTTCACGTTCAAGAACTGTTTCAACAATATCGCCATGGCGATGTGTCGTTGTAACATCGCTCACCCCTGCTGCTCGTAACTGATTAGCTGCCGTGTCCAAAATCGCACGACCCGCTTCAATCGCTAGTTTTCCTTGTGATTCTTCCAATCGGGTTAGTTCTTCTAAAAGTTCGCTTTTAACGCCCAAACCAATGGCCCCTGTAAGGTCACGACGTTCTTGCACAGCACTTTTTCGTTGAATAACGTGCAAAATCTCTACAGTCGAAAATAACTTTTTGGCTGCCCAGGCGGCGAGTTCACAAACACTATCTGCATACGGTGATGTATCTACGCAAGCGAGTATTTTTGACATGCTAACTTTCCTTAATTTTGTGGGTTCGAGGCAGAAAGTTGATCATGAGTGGCAAAACGTCCTACGAGGGCAGCACTTTCTTTGTTCAACCCCACAATCTCAACAGTGGCTCCTTCGCGTCTCAGTTTGATGATGGCATCATCTAAAACACCCACAGCTGATATATCCCAGAAGTAGGCATCCGAAACGTCAATCACAACCTTATCAAGCACTTCCTTGAAATCGATTGATTCCGCAAAGTGTTCGGCTGACGCAAAAAACACCTGTCCAGAATAAAAGTAAGTCCGTGTTTTTCCATCATCTGATAACTGGGAATGGACCGTAAAAACTCGTTTGACCTTATGCGCAAAAAACAGTCCGCTCAGTATGACGCCCGCTAACACTCCTTTTGCCAGATCTTGTGTCCAAACAACGACTACAACCGTGACGAGCATCACCACAGATGATTGCCAGGGATATGAACGAAGGTTCTTAACGGAACGCCAACTGAACGTGCCAATGGACACCATGATCATGACAGCGACTAGAGCGGGCATAGGGATACGCACAACGAGTGGCCCTAAGACCACAATCAGAAAAAGAAGAAAAACACCCGCGACTAAGGTGGAAAGGCGTGTACTTCCGCCAGACTTGACGTTAATCACTGACTGTCCAATCATGGCGCAACCGCCCATCCCTCCGAAAAACCCAGTCACAAAGTTGGCAAGACCCTGGCCTTTACATTCCTGTCGCTTATCGCTAGGCGAATCGGTCAAGTTATCGACAATCTGCGCCGTCAACATCGATTCCAGCAATCCCACTGCCGCCATCGCTATTGAAAAAGGCAAAACAATTTGAAATGTTTCAAAGGTAAAAGGAACGTTGGGAATGAAAAATGAAGGAATTGCAGAGGGCAATTCACCCATATCACCCACAGTTCGTACATCTAAATCACCATAGATCGTTATGACGGTCAGTACGATAATGGCAATCAGTGGTGATGGAATCACCGTGGTCACACGGGGTAACAGATAAATAATCGCAAGCCCAGCCCCTACCATGGCATACGTGATCCACGTCACGTTAGTCAGCTGTGGCAATTGGGCCATAAATATGAGTATCGCAAGCGCATTCACAAACCCTGTCACAACAGAGCGTGAAACGTATTGCATCAGAAGGTCAAACCTTAAAAAACCTGCTAAGACTTGTATAAGCCCCATCAGAATGGTCGCAGCGAATAAATAATCAACCCCGTAATTCTTCACTAGAGGTACAACCAATACAGCAACGGCAGCCGTTGCTGCAGATATCATTCCTGGGCGTCCCCCCACAAACGAGATGATGACAGCGATAGAAAATGAGGCGTAGAGCCCCACCCGAGGATCCACACCGGCAATAATGGAAAAACCGATCGCTTCAGGAATTAGGGCAAGCGCAACGAGAATACCCGCAAGAATATCCGCACGCGGATTGGAAAACCATTCTTTCTGAAGGGTTGATACAAACATGAAAAGATTCCACTTGATTGGAAGTAAGTTAAAGCAACGCACCGGAGGTGGCATACCTCAAAGATGACCACGGAGCGCGTTTTTATTTACTTGGAGTTGTCCGAGGGATAGGCGCCCGGCCGAGCCACCCAGTCAGCTGGGTCCACTTATGATCGTGCGAAACGATAGGCAGTTTCCATTGCGGATACCTAACTTCAAATTGTATCAAACAATTTTTCGGGTTCAGACCCTGCGAAACTTATCACGCAACCGCCAGTCTGAAAGCACTGTTATTTAACGCTGTTAAACACCATCCTCTGGTTATTCACGCCTAGTTTCTAGTTTCTGGTTTCTCGAGCACTTTGAAATATGAATGGCCATTTGAATTGACCCACCCTCTACTGTTGAGTAGGCCATTAAAACAGCTGAATCAGGCGTTTTCGATCTGCTCAAATCTCACTGCGTTTATGGTAATCTCGAAAGCATTCTTTGCCTTTGCTCTTTGTAAATATCAGCGTGCCTGCACAAGCTTTGATTTAACAACCAAATGCTTGGTACAACAACGAATAACACCACCATCTGGAAACTAGCATGGCTGTAATTGATCTGGTTAAGTGGGACGGCAATCCCTTCATCTTGGCGTGGCACTTCCCAAGCGACCAATTGTCCACCTGGACACAATTGATCGTCAATGAAACGCAAGTCAAGTCCCAAATTTGCTGTAATTTCGTTTCCTTTCAGTTGGCCAGTACTTGTGGGCTGTCAGGCAGCAGCGTCACCATTGCATCGGATTTATACGTTCAGCTTGATTCGCCTGAACAAAATACGTATTGGTTTACGTTTAACGTCTCACAAGGGTATGGCGGCATTTCAGTGTTTCCGGTGACTGATCCTTACCAGGCTGACGGTCCTCGTGATCTATTGGGTAATCCTTTTGGTGACAATCCTAAAGGGAGCACCAGTTCCGATGTGTTTGGAGCCTTGCGAGCCCTGCCAATGGACGAATCACGCACAGTTTTATTTGAGCCACCGATGCGTACCGATCCGGCGCCACCTTACTGGATGTTTCCAGAGCTAGGGCGGGTACTGTGCTACGAACCCGGTGCACTTTCAGACAATCCGCGTATTGAACGCGAAGGCATGCCACGCGGTGCATTTAAACTGGTCAAATGCCTACCCCAACCTCACCCCGAAGCGAATCCTTAAGAGAATGAAGCTGCTGAAACCCGATTGGTATCACCCACATGACAGGGGGTATCATCAAACGGCGTACGATGGTTTCTAAACATTCAGGGGGCTATGCATGACTGCGTCAAACAATCAACAGACAGATTTTCAAGCGCTTATGCGCAGCCTTGAAGCTGCTCGCGGACAGTCTATACATCTGACAACGGCTCAATTACTCACCTGGACCAGTGGAATCTTTCAACGCGCAGGTCTTAGCGATAAAGATGCTACCACCATGGCACGCACTTGTGTTTATCCAGAACGCGATGGCGCAAAGAGCCACGGATTGTTTCGTGTGCCGAACTATCTGGATGCGCTGACAGCTGGGAATGTCAACATCAACCCAAACATCACCATTGTGCAGGAAACGCCTAGCTTGTTGGTTGTCGATGCAGACAACGGATTGGCACAACCTGCGCTACAAACTGTACAAACACAACTCATTCAAAAAACCCGAGAAACGGGACTATGCGCTCTGCTGCTGCGACGCGCATATCACATCGCTGCCTTGTGGATGGATGTTGAACCACTCGCCAAACAAGGTTTTGTGGCGCTCACTTGCGTCAATGCCAGCAGTTTTGTGGCACCTGCACCAGGTGCCAGTGCGGTCTATGGTACCAACCCCATGGCATTTGCCTGTCCAAGAGAAGGCCATGAGCCGTTGGTGTTTGATCAGGCTTCAAGTCTGCGGGCACGGGGCGATGTCCAGTTAGCCGCGCTTGATGGTGAGGCGGTTCCTGTGGGAACGGGGCTCAATCAGAAAGGCGAACCGACCCAGGATCCAAAGGCCATTCTGGAAGGTGGCACTTTATTGCCATTTGGAGGTTACAAAGGTGCTTCTATTGCCATGATGGTTGAAATCCTAGCTGCCGCATTGACTGGTGGACAGTTTTCTTGGGAGATTGAACGCTGGAATCAGCCCACACCAGAGTCTGCGTCTGCTGGACAGTTTTTATTATGTATCGATCCGACAGTGGCAGGTCAGACTCAGTTTGCACATCGTATTCAGGAATTAGCGCTAAAACTACTGACAAGTGGTCAATCTCGCTTACCAGGCGATCAACGTTATACGGCTCGCGCGCTTGCAGACAAAGAAGGTATTGAGGTCGATACTGAACTGCTGCTCAGTTGGTTTGAACGAACCGATTCGGGCAAACATACATCAACCACTGGACGCTAAATAGTGGTCTAAACAGATTATGTCGTGTATAGCGGTATATGCTAGACAGTCAGATTCATATGGCGATGACAAGCACAAGATCATTTGGGTGCTCACGAGTCAAGTCCCAAATTTGCTGTAATTTCGTTTCCTTTCAGTTGGCCAATACTTGTGGGCTGTCAGGCAGCAGCGTCACCACGTGGTGACGCTGCTGCGCGCGCCTGTTCTTGTGCCCAATCGCGGTATTCATCCATGTCCAAATACCGTCGAGCTTGCCATTTCTCATTGAGCTCGGCCAGCAATGCACCGATCAGCCGCCAGGCTGATTCATCATTCGGAAAAATCCCAATGACACGCTCTCTGCGTCTAACCTCTCGGTTCACCCGCTCCATCATGTTGGTGGTGCGCAATCGCTTGTGATACTTCTCAGGCAACGCTATGACCGCCATGGCGTCTTCAAAGCCATTCTCCATGCATGCCACGGCCTTGGGAGCCCGTTCAGAAAACGCTTCAACAAACTCGTCCAGTTGGCGACGGGCCTCTTGCATGCTGGCAGCTGCAAAAATACGCTTGGCTGCCGCGGCCACATCCGCCCGCTGGCGTACTGGCGCATGACTGACAATGTTGCGCATCAAATGCACCTGGCAGCGCTGCCAGGTGGCCCCCTGAAAGTGTCGCTGCACCGCTGCATACAAGCCAGCATGCTCATCCGAAACCACGTACATCACGTCCTTGAGGCCACGAGCCTTGAGCCACGCAAAGGTCTCGTCCCAGGTCGTGTAGCTTTCTGTATCCGCGATGCGCACGCCCAAGACTTCGCGGTAACCGTCAGCTCGAACACCTGAGATGATCAACGCTGCACGCTGTACAACGCGATCACCTTGGCGTGACTTGATGTACATGGCATCAACCAATACAAAAGCGTACTGACCGTCTAGGCGGCGCTCATTGAATGCTTGCACCCGTGGTTCAAGGTTGGCACTCAGGCGGCTGACCAAGCTCTTGGAGAAGCTCACACCACACAGCTCCTGCGTGATGGCTGCCACCTTGCGTGTTGACACGCCCTGGACAACCATCTCCATCAGAGCCAGCACAAAAGCCTACTCACTTCGTTGATAACGAGAAAACAGCTCCGTTGAAAAACTGCCATCTCGCGTCTGTGGGACACGCAGTGTGACCGGACCAACACGGGTATACAGTGTCCGGGGTCGGTAACCGTTGCGCAAGCCACGACGCTCTTCGCTGCGCTCATAACGCTCAGCACCCAGCGCTTCGGTGGCCTGAAAGTCCAGAACCTGGTTCAAAACTTCCGTGACTAGTCCTGCCAAACCATCCTCACTGTCAAACAAACCTGCCAAATGCTCTGCATTTACGTTAATCTTGAAATTAGTCATCGCTTCGTTCTCCTAGGACTTTTTGTGTTGAGACATCAGCCTAACCGAACGGGGCGGTGACTACCTCATCTCCGCCGGAAATTACAGCAGTTTAGGGGCTTTATCTGCTCACATCGGGAGCAAAATAACGATGAATGTCGCACATGGGTTTTGGCAAGCATTGGCAGGACACTGGGACCAACTGATTTGGCTCTGGGTCATTATTGCCCTGTTACTCACTGGACTCTTGCTACGACAACAACGGCAAGCGGCTGTATTCACGGGCATTCTGTTAGGGTTGTTTGCCGCACTCATTCTCAGCTCGTCTTTAGCTCAGGCACTGAACTCAACAAAAACTGCCACATTCACCTATCAAATCGCAATCTTTATACTGGGTATTTTGATTATCCGACTGTGCGGCATGCTGATGTTTCGGCGGATGTTGCCACAATTTGAAATCAAACCGCCACGAATTCTTGAAGAATTACTGATTTTATTTGGCTACGTTGCCTGGCTTTTAATCCGTCTTTCTTCTGCTGGGCTCGACCTAGGGAGTTTGGTCGCGAGTACGGCTGTGTTAACGGCTGTCATTGCCTTTGCCATGCAAGATACGCTGGGCAACATTCTTTCAGGCTTAGCGTTACAGCTCGATCATTCAATCACCATTGGCGATTGGATCGTCTTAGAGGATGGCACACATGGTGAGGTTATCGAAGTGCAATGGCGCCATACGGCCTTACGAACCCTGTTTAATGAGATCATCATAATTCCAAACAGCCAACTCATGCGTGGGCAGGTCAAAATTGATGGTGGCAAATCCATTCCACGACGACGAGAGACGGTTTTCTTCTACGGCAGCTTTGATCAAGATCCCTCCCATATCATTGAAACAGTTCAAGCATCTTTATTACGTGTTCAAATCGAAGGCACTGACCACACGCAAACACCTGTTATTCAAGCCACCAGTTTTGAGAACGGCGTGATTACTTACGCCGTTCGTTATTGGTTAACCGATCCACAACAAGTCGGTATGAGTGCCAGCCAGATTCGGTGCCACGTTTATACGGTTTTTAAGCGCCATGGCTGGGTCCTTGGTACCCCTACAATGGATTTAGGCTTGATGACACAAGCGCATAAATACAGGACTGACGCAGACCTTGAAGAAGTCAAACAAAACCAAGCCTCTTTAGCATCCGTACCCCTTTTGTCTTTACTCACCGATTCAGAATTACAAGCACTGGCCACGCGACTGAAATTACAAAGCTTTATTGCGGGCAGCGTCCTTATTCGCCAAGGCGAGCCCGGCACAAGCCTCTTTATTTTGGTGAGCGGGACCGCAGATGTTTGGTTGCGGCAAGGCGCAAAACAACACATCGTCGCTCAAGTTGGTCCCAATGATTTAGTCGGAGAGATGAGTCTGCTCACCGGTGAGCCTCGCAGTGCCACGGTCATCACAACTTCTTACGTGCAGTGCTATATCATCGACAAGCAGGATCTTGAAGAAATATTACAAAAAAGGCCTGAACTCGCACAGACGCTCGCAGATTTAATTGAGGCACGTGGGCACGCACTTGTGAATCTTCGCGACACGGCATCTAATCAAACCAACCACAAACCTTCGGAGCTGGCAGTGTTAGAACGTATTCGAAGCTGGTTTGGACTGAGCAAAAAACTTTAGACATCCCCGCAGTCATCTCTGAATCGCCCTTCATCCCTTATCTACTTACAATCGCAAACAACAATAAGCCAGCGCGCGAAAGGTATGATTAGAAAATGAATCGCCACTATCTCAACGTTCCGTTCCAAGAAAAAGATGAAGCCAAAGCTTTAGGGGCTCGTTTCGATTGGGACCGCAAACAATGGTACGTCCCACAAAACGTCAGTCTGACCCTGTTTGAGCGTTGGATGCCCGCAGAGTCTGCGACGAACACACAAGCCATCATCAAACCAGTTCAGGCAACAGTCACCGAACCCAGTCAAGATCTCACCAAACCTATTGGCATGTCGCTCTCGCAATTGCTGGCAGGCGTCTCCTCAATCGTTGCACAAGCTTGGAGTGAAGGTGTTTGGGCCGTGATGGAAATCGTCAATCTACGCGTTCCTCACAACAACCATGTTTATCTAGAGGTCTCTGAGCGCACACCGGACGGTCGTCAGGTGGCCTTTGCACGGGCTATGATTTGGGCAGACACGGCAAGCCAAATTCTGCCTGAGTTCGAACGCTTAACTGGTGCGCAACTCCAAACAGGCATCAAAGTCCTGGTGCGAGCACGCCCCGTATTTCATGTGCAGTTTGGTTTTAGCCTACAAATTGATGGCGTCGATGCCGAATTCACCTTAGGTCATTTGGAAGCGCGCAGGCGAGAAATTCGTGAACGCCTGCAACGCGAAAAGGTGTTTGACAACAACCGTCAGCTCGAACCGGTTTGGGACTTTGAGCGCGTACTCGTCGTCTCACCTAAAGATGCCGCGGGTCTGGGTGACTTTATGGCTGAAGCAGCACGTTTAGAACAATTCGGCCTATGTCAGTTTACGTATCTACACAGTCGGTTTCAGGGCGAAACTGCCGCTCGAGAAATTGCCAATGTGTTGGAACAAGCATTGGCGGCGATGCAACCACAAGACTTACCCGATGCGGTTGTCATCATCCGTGGAGGTGGCGCAGTCAATGATTTGGCTTGGCTGGACAACTATGACCTTGCGCGAACCGTTTGTGATCTGCCAATTCCCGTTCTAACGGGTATCGGACACCAACGCGACTCCACGATTATCGATGAAGTGGCCCACATGCGTTTTGATACACCGAGTAAGGTCATTGTTGCCATTGAAACGAGAATCCGCGAGCGAGCCCGCGAAGCGGCGCTGAACGCTCAAACATTATTTGAATCTATGCGGTCAATCATCGCCCAAGCCAAAGAACAAATTACACAACACCAACTCGATGTGGATCAGCTCGCTCGTGCACAAATCGTGCATGCACGTCAGAGCAATCTCAGGTTTTTAACGGAAATCCGAGCCTCTGCACAAAGTCACTTGCACGCTGCACAACTGCAGTCACAAAAACATTACGCCCAAGTTCGCGACCTGTCTGTCCAACAATTGCATCAGACCACACAAAAGCTGTCTTCCACATTTCTGCAACTACAAAGCCAGACACGCGAACAGATCAACCGTTGTGCCAGTCAATTAAACCGTGAGTATGAGTTCGTACTCAGCACGACTCGGACCATCAACCAACAACAAAACTTGTCTTTAAGCATGGTGTTACGCAATATCTTTGAAAGAGCCCATCATCAGGTCGTTCTTGGTCGCCAAGTCTCTGAGAGTTTGATTGGTGAAATCCTAGGACAAGGCCCTCAAAAAACACTCAACCGAGGGTTTGCGATGGTGCGTGACCGGCAAGGTGCGGTCATCACAGATTCCAGCCTAGCTGCTACCAAACAACACTTAACCATTGAATTTCGAGATGGTGACGTTGATGTAATCGTTCAATCATCACAGAAAGCAAATATTTCAAACTAAGAAACAAGATCGAATCGGAACTCAACGATTCATGGAGAATTTGAAATGACGACACAAACATTCAAACAAGCTTACGATGTCTTACAGCGCCACGCACAGACTCTGCGCAACAGCACAGAGCCCAACATCGACGACTTACTGGCGATTGTCAATGAATCGTCACAAGCCTACAAAGTCTGTAAAGCACGCATTGATGCTGTTGAAAAAGCCTTGGCGCAAGCCATGTCAGAACAAGACTTAGACATAGAGCTCACTGACGTACCAGCACAGCCACTCGATCAAAACGAGGGCACGCAGCCACCCGCCACGCCCGCAAGCGACTATTCAGAAATTGACGAGGATGACGTGCCGTTCTGAACACTGAGCATTCATTTCAGAAGTGCTCATCCGAGCTTTATGCAACAACAGCTGAGAGTATTATCACTGTTGCATAAAAAACATCGGCTCTGTGAGGTGTACTCAGGGAGCCGATGTTTTTTAATTAAATGACAATTTACTTGGGTTGCGTCATCGCTTTAAAGCTGTTCAAAGCTTGGGCCGCTGCCACGCGTAACAAGCCCACATCCGATCCAATCGCAATAAACTCGGCACCAATTTCATCAGCTCGGCGCAACAAGTTCGGATCACTTGTTAAGATCCCTGCCTTTTGTCCGGCTGCTTTAATCTTAATCAACGCCTCTTCGACGGCTTTGACCACAGGCTCAGCCGTTGGGTTACCCAAATAACCCATGTCCGCGGTCAAATCCGCTGGACCGATAAAGACCCCATCAACCCCTTCAACTTTTAAGATGTCGTCAAGCGCATCAAGTCCTTTCTGGCTTTCTACTTGTAGCAACAAACAGACTTCATCACCGGCAGTGCGCAGATAGTCGCTCAGCCCCCCATACTGCGAGGCTCGAGCCAGTGCCGCACCCACGCCTCGCACACCGCGGGGTGGGTAATGCATGGCTTGCACCAAGGCTTGGGCTTGCTCAGCACTTTCCACCATCGGAATCAACAAAGTCTGGCAACCTGCATCCAGAATCTGTTTAATCATCCAGGTTTCCCCAATGGGTGGACGAATCACGGGTGTCACGCCCGAAGCCGCCATGGCCTGCATTTGGGCCACTGCACTGCGTAAATCATTCGGGGCATGTTCAAGATCGATGAGTAACCAGTCATAGCCAGTGGAGGCGAGTAACTCTGCGCCATTGGCATGCCCTAACGCCACCCACAAGCCAATCTGACGCTGCGACGCATTGATCGCGTGTTTAAACTGATTCCGAGGTGCTTGCATCTGTGATTATCCTTGTGCGAAATGGCAGCTAATCGTGCCCAATGAGCCGTAGTCTGCGGTGATGGTTGTACCAGGAGGGGCTTCTAGAGGACGAATGAAGGAACCCGACAAGACGACTTGCCCAGCGCGAATCGCTTCCCCGTAGGTTGCCAAGCGTTGTGCCAACCACACCAAACCCTGAGCCGGATGATTCATCACCCCTGCAGCCAATCCAGTTTCTTCCACTTGGCCGTTCACACTCACAATCGCACCGATCCAGCGCAAGTCCAGATTGTCCACACGGATCGGTTTACCGCCGAGCACAAACCCTGCGTTGGCCGCATTGTCCGCAATCGTGTCGTAGACATTGCGCGCTTGACCGGTCTTGGCATCTTTGCGTTGAACACGAGTATCCAGAACCTCTAAGGCCGGCACCACAAAGTCAGTAGCATTGAGCACTTCATAGATTGAAGGGTTGGGTGAGACATCGGCTTTCATGATGAACGCGAGCTCAGCTTCAATCCTTGGCGCAATGAAACGATCGGCTGCAATCACTTCACCATCCTGGATGCGCATGCTTTCTAGCAAGACACCAGAGTCTGGGGTCGTGATGTTCAAAGCCTGCTGCATCGCGCGCGAGGTCAGCCCAATCTTTAAACCGACTTGGGGGTCACCGCTGGCAATCTTGCGCTGAACCCAAGCATCCTGAATCCGATAAGCGTCTTGCATATCCATGGATGGATAGGTTTGACTGAGCAAAGCCACTTGCTGACGTGTCAACTCGGCTTGCTCCAGACTGGCGGCTGCCTGTTGAATCTCTTCTGCTGTCATCATAAGGTTGTCTTCCTTAAGCGAATTAAATGAAGTGTTTAGACTGAGACACTTGGACTAGGTCTTTAGACCGTTTCGCGTCTAACCGTATTCTGTAATACACCAAGGCCTGTCGCCTCAACACGCACCACATCACCATCTTTCAAATATTTCGGAGGATCAAAGCGTGCACCCGAACCCGTGGGCGTCCCCGTCACAATCACATCACCGGGCAACAACGTCATAAACGTGGACAGGTAACTGATCAGATAGGCAAAGGGGAAGATCATGTTGGCTGTTGTGTCCGATTGACGCAGTTCATCATTCACATACGTCTTTAACGACAAGTCGGACAAATCAGGCATGTCTTCAATGGGCACAATCCAAGGACCCATGGAGCCAGAAGCATCAAAGTTCTTACCTTGCGTGACATTAAACTTACCGTGACGCATCCAGTCGCGCACACACCCTTCATTACACAAGGTCAAGCCAAACACGTGGCTCATCGCGTCTTCTTGGGAAATGCGACGACCCGCCTTACCAATCACCAGCGCAATTTCGCCCTCATAGTCAAACTGCTCAGACTCAGGGGGCAGCATCAAGGGCTGATCTTGCCCAACCAGCGAAGAGTTGGTACGGGTAAAGAGGCTAGGATACTTAGGCAGTGCTGAGTCGTCTTTGTACTCTGCATTACGATTGGCGTAGTTCACGCCAATACACAACACTTTGTCGGCGTTGGGCACAGGCGTCAAAAACTGCACTTCATCTTCACTGAAATCTGCCGTTTGAGATGCGTTCAATGCATCTCGATCCCCCGCCGCAATCAGATCGCGCAGGCTCGCGTAACCGGTTTTAGTGGATAAATCGGTAATGCCCTTGTCGTGCAAAATCCCAAAACGATTTTGCCCAGCGGCATAAAAACTAATGAGCTTTTTCAACGCGTGTACTCCTGCTTGTTGAATGAATTCGTGGCTTTGAAGCGTAAACACCCCAAATAATAAAAACGACTAGACCGACATGATCCGACGACTTTGCAAAGCCGTTCATTCTGAAGTCGTTAAAAATGTATGCGCATCCAAGGTGAGTACGCTTCACGCTGGATGACTACTTGATGTGAATGACGTATTGGTTGCAGCTGACAGCTTTACGGACTGTCAACCGCATCCAATCTCAGCGTTTAGTCGACCTGAGCACCTGCTTCCAGGATCACTTTACGCCAGCGTTCGTTCTCAAGGGTCACAAAGTCTTTAAACTCTTGAGGTGTGCTGATGAAGGGCTCTGCACCTTGAGCCAGCAATTTTTCTTGAAACTCTGGTTTGGCAAGTGTGGTGTTAAAGGCAGTTGCCAATTTCTGAACGATGTCTTCTGGCATACCTGCAGGTCCCACCATGCCATACCAAGCTTTCATCTCAAAATCAAAGCCTGATTCACGCAGAGTTGGCACTTCAGGCATCAATTTAGATCGTTCTGGCGTGGTCACTGCCACAGGACGCACCCGACCAGCTTGTGTATTGCGGATGGCAGACGGCATGTTCTCAAACATCATGTCGATTTCACCGCCTTGCAGAGCCAATGAAGCTGGCGCAGATCCACGATAAGGAACGTGAGTGATTTCAACACCTTCTTGGTTTGTCAGCTGGGCAGCGCCTACGTGTGCTGAAGAACCGTTACCAAATGAACCGTAAGTTAATTTGCCTGGATTTTTACGGGCTTCATCCAAGATATCGTTGACGGTTTTGTACGGGGAGTCCGTATTAACCATGATCACACTTGTCACAGCGGCGACCGACGCGATGTAGGTAAAGTCCGTTAATGGATCATAAGATGGTGCTTTCTGTAAGTTAGGCGCAATCGCCAATGGTGCAATGGCACCAAACAGCAAGGTATATCCATTGGGTTTGGCGTTTTTGACATACTCACTTGCGATCATGCCACCAGCGCCCGCTTTATTCAGAACAATTAAAGGTTGACTAAACAGCGGTTGCATTTCCATGGCCAGCGTACGAGCCGTAATATCAGTCCCCGCACCAGGTGGGAAGGGCACCACAATCGTAATCGGCTGATCAGGATATTCGGCATAAGCTGGCATGTGTGCAGCGGACAGAAGGGTCAATGCCGCAATTCCAGCAACACGAGGTAATGACATAATTTAAGCTCCATCAAGGCTCCCCTGAACCAACAGGGGCTTTAAAATACGAACACAATGGTTGGCGATCACAAATGATCAATTCTGACTTTCTTCGCAGATTTGACCAAATTTTCGACCCCATTGAACCATTAATGATGTCTCGCTAGGGTGTATTGCGTAAACTCGGTCAAGACAAGCTGTGCGATTCTATCAGCACAGCAAAAAATGACTTAAAACTATTTTAATATCAATGGGATAAACAATTAAAACAGTTTCACAAGCAACAATTTTCGCCCGACTAACAACTTAATGATTCGGCCGATCTAAACCAAGATGTTCGCGTAAAGTACTGCCTTCGTACTCTGTACGAAACAATCCACGTCGCTGCAATTCTGGCACCACTAGCTCTACAAAGTCTTCGATACTGCCAGGTAGTGATGGTGGCATTAAATTAAAACCATCGGCACCTTCGTTTCGAAACCAGTGTTCCATTTGATCGGCAATCTGCTCTGGTGTCCCCACCATCGTGCAATGGCCCCCACCTGCAGCGATCCGTCCGAGCAATTGACGCACGGTTGGCTGCTCTGTCTCAATAATGCGCAGCATCGTCGTATAGCGACCTTGTGGCCCCTTAAACTCCGAAGTGGGTGGCAAATCAGGAACCGGGGCGTCTAGCTCCCAATCCATACAGTCCTGACCAACAAACGTCCCAAGCTGGCGTAAAGAAGCCTCAACTGGCAACAATTCATCCAGCTCACGCTGTTTGGCACGTGCTTGCGCTTCGGTTTCTGCCACGTAGGTCACCAAACCCGGCATGATGGGCACATCCACAGTACGGCCCACAGCTTTCACACGACGTTTAATATCGCGGTAATAACTTTGGGCCGCTGGCAAATCGTAAGCCACGGCATATATCGCTTCGGCACACTGTGCCGCGAGCGTGCGACCTTGTTCCGAGGCGCCCGCTTGAAACAACACCGGATGCCCCTGAATCGGACGCGGCACAGTCAGTGGTCCATCCACCAGAAAAAACTCGCCTTCGTGATGAATCGGTTTCACTCGGTCTGGGTGTGCGTAATGCCCCTGTCGGTCAAACAACAAGGCATCGTCTTGCCAAGAGTCCCATAATGCCAGTACTGCCTGCACAAACTCCTCAGCTCGACGATAGCGATCCGCATGCGGTGGCATCGACTGATAGCCGTGATTACGCGCTTCGGCGTCAAACATCGACGTCACGACATTCCAGCCAATCCGACCTTTACTGATGTGATCTAAGGAAGCCAACATGCGCGCTGCATGGAATGGCGTAAAGAACGTACTCGAGACTGTGCTGATAAATCCGATTTTGTCGGTCGCTTGGCTCATTGCCGCAATCGCAGTCAATGGCTCCATAAACCAGGGGCTGCCATCCGACACATTGCCCACAGTCCCACCATCCGCAAAAAACACAGCATCGAATAAACCTCGCTCGGCAATTTGCGCCAGCTGTGCGTAATAAGCAATGTCACCCAGCTGTTCAACGGCTGAGTTTGGGTGTCGCCAGGCCGCTTTGTGATGGCCGCAACCCATGATGAATAAGTTCAAGTGCATCATGCGCGGCTGATTGATTAGAGTTGTTTTCATCAGTTTTTCACCAACCCGCCATCAACGACTAAGTTTTGTCCGGTCACGGCACGTGCCCAGGGCGATGCAAAAAACACAATTGCATCGGCAAACTCAGCCGGTGTGGTGACACGCCGCAAAGGTGTGTTGTCCGCGATGTAATCAAACACCGCTTCAGGCGTCGCTGCCGACGCATCGGTGGTTCGCAACAGACCGCCAGACACCATGTTGACCGTGATATTGTCTGCACCCAAATCTTGCGCAAGCGTCCGCGTCAAAGACAACAAAGCCGCTTTACCTGCGGTGTAGTCGTGATAAGGCACCACCGGATTCTGAAACAAATTCGTTCCAATGTTCACAATGCGACCAAACCCCGCCTCACGCATGCCTTCCAAGGCCGCTTGCACCGTATTGAGCGCGCCGCCCACCACACCATCAAACTGTTGATGCAAATGTGCCAGCGTCAGTTCCTCAACACTCGGTCGGGCGTCACCATTGAATGAAAAGCTTGGCAATGCATTATTGATTAAGGTCGTCACCGGCTGCCCAAAATGCGCTTTGGCCTTTGCAAACATGGCTTGCACGGCCGTTGCGTCTGTAATATCTGCCTGAATTGCCAATAGTTTTTCTGGCGCTTCGCTTTCGAGCTTTTGAGCGGCTTGGGCACTATTGGCATAGTTAATGACAACGCGTGCACCCTCACGTACAAAAGCACGCACCAGATGCTCGCCCAAGCCTCGGGCACCACCTGTGACCAACACGATCTGTTGATCGAAATGAATAGAGTTTTGCATAGACACCTCACAAAGGAGGCGAAGGTATGGGTAAGCAGCTCAGCCAGTCTGCAGTTGACATCCCTTCGCCAGCATAATCTGGATCAGGTTCAACGGGTTTTTTCTCAGTCCTATCAAGAAGACACCCCGTGTCGAATACTCACCATAGCACACAACAAGCGGTTCGCAACAAGCACTTTCCCTAGCAAAAACAAATGCACTGGGATTGACAACCAACAACAACCCTTGTAGGCTGCGAACTATCCAAGGGGCGCCAATCATTGGCTGAGAGTCTGCGTCACTGCAGTAACCCTTTGCACCTGATCTGGGTAATGCCGGCGAAGGGATGGAACTCACACAACATGGTTGCCACGCTTGCGCGTCCTTGTTTGTCTATCGTCATCCCGACACCACTGGGACATTCCGTTAATGACGAACGACAAGGGCAATAACGCACCATGCTAACCACATCTACAGCCGTGATCTGGCTGACCGTTTTTGCGGCGCTTTTTGCGATTCCTGGCCTGCTCTATGCACGTCGTACTCAGGACAAGCTTGAGGACTACCTCGTCGCACGCAACAGTCAAAGCGCAACCGCCACACTCCTGACTTTATTGGCTACCACGCTAGGCACTTGGATTTTGTTTGGTCCAGCACAAGCTGCAACCTGGGGTGGCATCGGTGCGATCACAGGCTATGCGTTGGGTTCTCTGGTGCCTCGTTTCATCATGATTCCATTAGGGCAACGTATCCGCACGCTCATGCCACAAGGACACACTCTCACCGAGTTTGTATTGAACCGTTACGGGCGCATGATGTATGGCTTTGTGCTGATCATTATGCTGCTGTACATGCTCATCAGCCTGACAGCTGGATTGACGGCCATCGCACAAATGGTTGCCCTCATCGCACCGGTTCCACTTTGGATTACAGCCAGCATCGTGATGGTCGCGACTTTGGTTTACACACTATACGGTGGCTTGCGCACCACGATTTTTACAGACAGGCTGCAGATGCTGGTCATCATTCCATTTCTGTTGGTTTTACTTTTGATGGGCTGGAAAGCGACGGGTGGTGCGGCTCCTGTCCTACAAGGCCTGCGTGAACGCGCCCCGCAACTACTCAACCCATGGGATCTAAATGGCTTGAAATCAGGTCTGACATTCTTTATCGCTGTAGTACTGACAGGTTTATTTTACCAAGGTACTTGGCAGCGTATTTTTGCGGCACGGGACAACAAAGCTCTGTTTTTTGGGTTTGCGTTTAGTGGTCTATTGAGTTTTCCGATTATTTTTGCCATGGGGCTCTTTGGCTTGGCGTTTGTCGGCATGGGTTTATCAGGTGACGGATCAGTGGCTTTGTTCAACGTCTTGTTTACACAAACATCCATCTGGTTTGCCATTGGGCTGCTGCCCTTTGGTCTAGCACTGATTATGAGTAGCGCAGACTCAACCATTAGTGGACTCTCCAGTCTTTTTATTGTCGATCTGCGCCGCTTGCTCCCGCAGCTGACAGCACGCCAGTTGCTGCTCATTGCACGCTGGTTGATCATTGTGCTATCCATTCCCGTGCTGTATGTCGCCTCTCAGGGATACAGTATTTTGTATCTGTTTTTATTAGCCGATTTACTGTGTTGCGCCGCAGCCTTTCCAGTTTTTTTTGGGTTTTACAATGCGCGCTACCAAGGTTTTCATGCAGTGTTAAGCACCCTGGGTGGTCTGATTGCTGGACTCACCCTATTCCCAACACCGAGTGCACCCACCACCCATTTATTAGAGTCTTTCCTACTGGCATCACTGGTCCCCGTTGCCATTTCTGTCGTTTTACGGATTCTGCCCAGCAAAAACCGTTTTGACTTTACGCAGCTTGCTCAAGCGGTGCGAAGTTTGAAAGGATAGTTGCGTTTTTTGAGTTAGGGGACACGCCAAGCCGATGATCAACGGGTAAAACGGGATTGACACCGAGTTGTCTGTTGCCTATGTTGGCTAGAACGGTCTATCTAAAAACAATTTAAAAACCCTCTAGAACACTCACCTGCCTCATTGATTAATCAGGCTTTACTGCGTCATCTGCTGTACCAAGCCGAACTGTTATGACAGCTTTATAAAAGTTACATCGCATCATCAAAATCTATCACTGCCTATAAAAACATCAATAAATCAGGAACTTTAAATGAAACGACTCTCTTGGTGTTTGCTTTTGAGTGGTTTGATCACAGGCGGCACTGCTTTATCGCAGCCGCAGCCACAATCAAACTCTAAGATGACCGATGCGATTCTGGTGTTTGATGCCTCCGGATCCATGTGGGGTCAGATTGATGGCGTCAATAAAATTGTGATTGCACGCGATGTGGTCAGTCAATTGTTGACCGACTTACCGGATAATCGACGCTTAGGCTTAATCGCCTATGGGCATAACCGCAAAGGCGATTGCCGTGACATTGAGATGCTCGCTCCCGTTGGTTCGGACCGTGAAACAATTCGAAAGGCAGTGATGGGGCTTAACCCCAGGGGCATGACGCCTATGACCGATGCCGTCCAACAGGCCGCTCACGCTCTTAAATTTACCGAAAACGAAGCGACTGTTATTTTGGTATCCGATGGTGAAGAAACGTGTGCTGCCGATGGCTTAGGCTCTGATCCGATCATAGATGTGATGGCTTATGAGCCTGTCGTCATGGATGACGCCATTCAATCCATGTGGTTGCGTCGCATACAAATCGAGCCCAATGTGGATTGGATGCAATTGCCCATTTATCGACCAGGGCGCAACTAAAGCCCATTTATTTAATCAACAAGGAGTTGTTCAACCATGTGGGATTTTAAGCTTGGCACCGCCATCGGCCTCATGATGCGCACTCTCAATTTTGTCTTGTTACGTCTACTGGTGTATATCGGTATCTCCATTGGCTACATCATCGTCACCGGGGTTGGCGCAGGGATTGGATACGGTATTGGGTCCATTTTCGGGGGGGATGGACAGAGTGTTGGCACGTTCTTTGGCGGAGCTCTGGGTTTTTCGATATTTGGAGCACTCATGTACTGGGCGCGCGCCTGGTTGCTTTATATGGTCAAAGCCGCTCACATCGCTGTGCTCGTGCAACTCGTCAATGAGCAACCGATCCCTGAAGGTCAAACCCATTTGGCATATGGCAGAAAAGCCGTTCAGCAACGGTTTGGCACATCCAACGCTCTGTTTGGCATCGACATCCTCATTAAAGGGGTTGTGCGCGCCCTATCTGGTTTGGTAAGCGGCGTGCTCAATATGCTGCCTGGCAGTGATCGGCTGGGTTCGATCATTCAGGCTTTTTTACGGATGGCCTTGGGGTTTATTGATGAGCTCATCTTGGCGCGCATTATTTACACCGAATCTGAAGAGCCTTGGGATTCTGCTAAAAAATCGCTGGTTCTCTATGGTCAAAACTACAAACCCATGCTCAAGAATGCAGCTTGGTTGGCCGCCATTATCTACCTTCTAAGCATCTTGGTGTTTGTGGTGATGCTCATACCCGCTGGGTTGATTGCTTACTTAATGCCTGGCGTATTCTCAGGCGCAGTCGTCATCTTTGCGATTCTATTGGCTTGGAGTATCAAGGTCGCTGTCTTTGAGCCGCTGGCACTGACTTGCATGATGCAAGTCTATTTCCAGACCATCAAAGATCAGGAGCCTAATCCAGAATGGGAAGCCAAACTGGATGGCATGTCCAAACAGTTCCACAAAATTAAAGAGCGTGCCGCTGAAGCATTTCGTCAACCAGAAAAACCCGCTCCCGCCCAAACGCCGAATACGGACGTCACGACCTAGCGAGATCACGTGTAGACATGCGCCAGGCTTCAATGCAGTCATTAACTTAAATCATAAAAAACAAACTGATCAGTAAGGAGACAACGTGAGTCCTCGATGGAAAAAACGCCCTGATGGTTCAAACTGGGGTGATTTTGGTGCGGATGACCAATTGGGGCGACTAAACCTCTTAACACCCGATCGAGTGAAACAAGCTGCGAAAGAAATCAAAGCAGGAAAGGCCTTTTGTTTAAGCCTGCCGCTGGACTATCCAGGCGGCAACTTGCTCAACGAAAACAGATATCCACCGATTCTCAGACCTAATTTGCGTCATGGCGACGTCAATATGAATTACGTTTTACAACAAAAAAATCCAGACTCACACGATGTGTTGTGTGATGATCTCGCCATTTTGCATCTTCAATACTCCACCCAATGGGATGGTCTATGCCATGTCGGATCACTCTTTGATGCCCTTGACGATGGCAACCCCAAACCGTTTTATTACAACGGATACAGTGCCGAGGACTATATCCTTGCACCTGCATCTGCCCAAGATTGTGGCGTCGGTGAAAACATGTCCTCACACAGCACTTGTGGTGCCAAAGCGTTAGGCATAGAGAACATGGCTTCGACCGGCGTTCAAGGTCGTGGCGTCATGATTGACTTGCACAAACACTTTGGCAATAAACGCGAAGTGGTGAGTTTTAAAGCACTCAGTCAGATTATGGAAAGTGACGGCATTACAGTCGAAGAAGGCGATATGCTGTGCCTGCACACGGGTTTTGCGGATCTGATCTTGCAATTGAATAAGCAACCAGATGCTGAAACGTTACACAACAGCTGCGCCGTTTTAGATGGCAGCGACATCGAGCTCCAAAACTGGATTCGTGAATCGGGTATTTCAGTCATTGCGGCAGACAATTACAGTGTCGAAAACTATTCCGCGAATTTGTCACACCATAACTGTTCCATCTTGCCACTGCATCACTTGTGTTTATTCAAGTTGGGTATCCATCTCGGAGAACTTTGGCACTTCACTCCTTTAGCAAACTGGTTAAGTGCGAACAACCGAAATCGTTTCTTCCTGACAGCGCCACCACTCAGACTGCCTGGTGCAGTCGGTTCACCAGTGACACCGGTTGCGACGGTTTAAGGCACCTTCAAAACCCAAACCTGATCTGACGCCATCCGTCAGATCAGGACTCGGTCCTAATCCATTCCCTCGGTTCTCTCAAGGCGGTTTAGCACAACATACCCAAGGCGCAAATCAGCATGATTAAACTGTCCGATTTGATGCAAGCTACGTATCCTAAAGCCTGACCGAAACATCGTTTGTAGGCGCTCACGATTGGACGCTGAGCGATCTGTCATGTATATTGGATCGTCTGTTTATCAAGGATTCACTTAATTACATGGGTACAAAACCAACAACAATAACCATCAAAGCTTTATACAAAATTCATAGTGTTAAAACCGTTTTTCTTCGCATCCCACCTCCACGCCACATCCATTTTGCTGCTTAGGTGTTTCTAATCGCCTGTCGATTTAGAAGCAGTTTGACTTAGTCAGCAACTCACTTTTCAGCAGTGGCTTCGGGCCTGATGACCAGGCCACGGAAACGTTACAAAACCCAAACACTTAATCTGTGATGATTGTCGCAACTGGCTCTATCCGGTTGGAACGACACCGTCCCTTCACATCCGCTGCGTGAAAACAAGAAATCAAGCATGCCTGGCTGTTTAAAGCCTGGGTGACGTTTGCATCACGATCGATGCCGTCTCTAATGGATGTCAATATTTATGAACGATTCAGTTTTCTACCAATTAAGCTCGCTTAATACTATTTTGTTATTAGTCGGTTTTTATGCACTAACTTTTTTACTCACTCTAATGATCAGTCGTCGCCATGAAAACGTCGATGGCTATATGGTTGCCACCAGTGAGGTTGGCTTTGGTCTGTCAGCCGCCAGTATGATCGCCACTTGGATTTGGGCGGCATCGTTTTATGCAAGCGCAACCTCCGGATTTAAATACGGACTCTCTGGCCCAATTCACTACGGTTTCTGGGGCGCCCTGATGATTCTCTTCATCTACCCTTTTGGGCGACGATTTCGTAAGCTTGCGCCACAGGCGCGCACGCTTGCCGAGGTGATTCAGGCACGCCATGGTCGCTCTAGCCAGATGATTATGGCAATCTCTAACCTCATCGGTAGTGGCATCAGCCTAATGGTGAACTTTACGGCAGCTGGTGCACTGGTTTCTATCCTGAGTCCGTTGAGCTTTATTCAAGGCGTCTTGATTGCAGGCTTGGGTGTACTCGCTTATACGCTGTGGTCAGGTTTTAGAGCGTCTGTCATGACTGACTTTGCCCAGCTTGTGGCAATGATTCTTGCAGCCGTTGTCATCATTCCACTCATCTTCTTTAACGCCGGTGGCACGGACTTCATTGCAGACAACATGTGGCGTCTGAGTGCTGAACAAGCCAACTTTTTCTCAAAAACGGCCATTCTTGAGCAAGGTGCCCCCTACTTTGTAGCGGTATTGGCCTATGCCATTGGGAACCAGACCATTGCACAGCGACTGTTTGCTGTTCGAGAAGATCTAATTAAACCCACTTTTCTGACAGCCACAATTGGTTACGGTGCAGTCGTGATCGGCTTGGGTATGCTGGGTTTACTCGCCATTTTTGCGGGCTTACAGCCAGCCGATGGTGATCTGAACAACATCATTCCGCAAATGGCGTCCTCCTATCTGCCCCCAATTGGCATTGTGCTTTTCTTTGTTTTAGTGATCGGCTCATTGTCTTCAACCGCAGACGCCGATCTTTGTGCGTTGTCCGCCATTGTCATGACCGACATTTATGGTAAGAACATTGCCAAGGGCCGCCCAGATCCCAACCGTATGTTGCTGTGGGGTCGCATGACTATGATTGTGGCCACGATGTTTGGTGTCGTGTTTGCCAGCCTGCGACTAGACATTCTGGTCATGCTGGTTTTTGTGGGTGCACTTTGGGGTGCCATTGTCTTTCCAGTAATTTCAAGTTTTTACTGGGAGCGCGTCACCAACCGAGCCTTTACGACCTCTGTGCTTTGCGCAGTGGCCTTATTTACTGTTGTGCGTTTTGAGTTGATTCCAATGACAGGCTCAATTGCCGTGTTTTTTGAAATCATCGCAGCGGTGGGCGGTGCAGTGGTTCTGGGTCTGATGACTTTTGCATTTTTCCCCCGCATTGTGGCCATTACCGTCGCTGTGATCGCATTTGCACTGCTGGCTCAATACTTTGTTGGGTTCTTGCGTGATTACACAGTCTTACTGGGCTCACTCACTTCGTATGGCGTGAGTACGGCTGTCTGTATTCTCATGAGTGCGTTTAGCAAACACCAATTCGATTTCAAACTGTTGGCCAAACGTGTGACCGCGTTTGAATAATTAAACAACCAAAGGAAAATCATCATGAGTGTGAACGAAATTGTTGCCTATATTCTTGTCTGGCCGGTCATCTCGGCTGGCATTCTGACTTTATTAGTCGTTTCACTAATTCGAGATATTCGACGGGCCCGCAAAGACGGCACATCGATGTTGTAATTCTCTGAAATTACCGATGGCCACAGCCTTTCTATTTCATGAGGCAACGGCCATCGGTAAACCCATCATCGCGAGTCAACAAACGCTCTAAGTCCACACCATTTGCGCTAAGCTTAGGATTGAAATGGATAGCCAGTTCAGATCGTCTTTAACGCTTTAAGCAAGTGTTCATCTTGTAAGTAAAACCCACACAACAATCCGTTAGCAAAGAATGCGGTTCGATTTTGATCATCGTCGCTGTCCTATTGACGGCACTGCTGGGATTTGCGGGTCTGGCGATTGATTTTGGGAATTTTTATTTACAAAAAGCCCGCATGCAAAGCTTGGCCGATGCATCCGCTTTGGCTTGTGCACAATTCGATTGTGAAGAAAACGACCCACGGTTAGATGCGGTGAAATCGCCTTACGACATGGAGGGTGTCACAGTACGAATCACGCAACTGGATGTATGCTCAGAAAAATATCCCACCGAATGCGCGATTGCTGACGTTCATAAACAATGGGACACTTACTTTATTCAATTATTCGGTGTGCCAAAACTGTCTGTCGCGACAACAGCAACAGCTTTAGCCGGGCAGGCTGAAGAAACATAACCTAAGCCATCCGAAGACCCCGTGCTGATGGCACTTGCAAGTAACGGTGCTGGGATTAACTTCACACGTCACAATGATGTGGCCGGATTCAATATTTATGGTGAGGTCATTTCCAACTCATCGAGCAACCCCAACATCTCAGCAAACGCCTATTGGGACAACTCATACCCTATTTTGGTGAATGGTGACATCTTTACACGCACCCAAACCAATCAATCAGTTCAACCTGCATCAGGCTACAGCACCAAACAGATTTCACAACCTATCGAAGATCCTTGCATCGACGACATCGAAATCCCCACTTTTCCGTCGAGCTGTAACTATCGCACCTGTCCATCGTTTGACAGTACTTTATTGAACTGCGTCACAGGTCTGACACACAAAATTCCACCTGGTACTTATAGCTGGATCAACATCGATGCCAGAAAAATGGATCACGCGAACCAAGGCATTATCTCAACGTGCAAATATCGAATGGAAGACGTCTACAAAATCACAGGTGGCTTATCCATCAGCGTCCAAGGCGTGCGTGGTGGGGTCGACGCAACCAATGCGGTGTTTCTATTTGGACCCAATGCCTCACAAATCAGTATTGATATGCGAGAGCAAGAAAATAAAGAAACCCCTGACAACCGGGTTGTGTCCCAAGCATCGACCAAGGGAGCTTGGAAAGGTATCTTGTTTTACCAACCGACAGGCAATCTTCATTTCAACGGCATCAACATGGGCCATGCCAGCAATATCGTTTCGATGGATGGATTAACGTATGCGCCCAAAGGGAACGTGTGGATCAACAAAAATGGCTCACCCGGTGCCACACTCGTTTTAGGCAACATCATTGCTAAAGACATGTCGCTCGTCACGAACAACGGAAGCAATACACTCATCCGTCCAGCCTCCATGGAAAGCGTTTGCTCAATTGGACCCGGTGGTGGAGAGGATCCAACCCCCACGCGACGCAGGCGATCGCGCTTGGTTAAATAGAAAGTTAAGTAGAAAACCACAAATTTGAAGACTGACAATCTTTAAGACTGTTCGTTTGCACGCCAAACTGATACGCTTATCCAAAATCAATCAGGACAGGAATCGCCATGGAATGGATCATCTTATGGATTCTACTCTCTGTGCTAGTCGCTTTTTATGCGTCCAAATTTAAGCGAAACGCGCTCGGTTGGTTTATCGTATCCATGCTGCTTTCACCGTTATTTGGCGCTATTACGCTTCTGATTGCTGGTTACAACCATGCAGAAGATGAGCCTCAGGATCTGAAGACTCAATTCACAAGCGGCGTCACGCGCTCAGTTAAAAGCCCTTATGTCTGGCTATTAGTCGTTGCCCTTGCTATTAGCTTATTTTTGGTAGGCTATACCGGTGGTGCGCTGCCAGATTAAAAGCACCATATTTTTACTTTAACCGTTACCCACACAAGCACTTGTATATTCAGACAGTTTTAGGCTGTCTGTCTTTTTGTTTTTATCAAACATCTCATGACCCCCGAAATCTTGTTGCTCTACGTGCCTGCTTGCTTCGCACTCAACATGGCACCAGGTCCGAATAATTTACTGTCTGTGTCCAATGCCAGTCGATTTGGCTTTGGACCGGCCTGTCGAGCAGGCGTCGGACGCATTGTGGCTTTTGCGATCATGATCGCCATTGCCGCATCAGGATTGGCGGTGATTCTCCATACCGCCGCTTTTGCGTTCACCGCCATTAAGATTGCGGGTGCTATCTATCTGTTTGTATTGGCTTGGCAACTTTGGAATGCACCGGTGTTTTTTGCACCGCAGGGATTAAACGCAGAAACCATGCCCACACACAATCTATGGCGCATGATCCGACAGGAATTCTGGATTGCCGCCGGCAACCCCAAAGCGATTCTCATCTTCACCGCGTTTTTGCCACAATTCATCAATACCCAGCAACCCGTTGCCTTTCAGTTTTTTATTCTGGGTTTGTTATTTTTGCTCTTGGAATGGGTAGCGATCGGTGCCTATGCCTACATGGGCGCCTATCTGGGCAAGTGGTTCGCACAACCCGGGCGCAAACGCCTCTTTAACCGAGTCTGCGCAGTCTTACTGGGTGGTGCAGGTTTGGGTTTACTCGCAGCCGTGCGCGAGTGATCACAAAGTGAACAACTCGCCGCTTAACTAGCTTGCTTGATCCACACATCAATGAACGTGATTGCGCGAGCAATTCGCTCAATTCAATTTAGGCAGTGCAGTATGCAAAAAGCCTTGCTGCACAGGTGGATAATCGCGCAATGCTTCTTCAATTGGCTCTGTTCCCCAACCCGGACGATCAGGAATCGTCAGATAACCATCCACAATCTCAGGCACGTGAGTAAAGATTTTCTCATCCCAGGGAATTCGATCAATATCGATTTCCATGATGCGCAGGTTCGGAACCGCTGCACAAAAGTGTGCGTTCATCATGGTGCACAGATGGCCATAGAAGTTGTGACAAGCGACGTTGGTTTCGTAGGCATCACAAGCCGCAGCGATTTTCATGGACTGCCACACACCATTCCAAGGCGTGTCGACAATCGCCACATCAACGCTGCGGTTTTCAAGGTAGGGTAAGAACTGTTGCAAACCAATCAGTGTTTCAAGGCTAGCAATCGGATTCTTACTGTGTTGACGAATCATTGCCAAACCCTTTGGATCCAACATATCGAGTTCAATCCAAAAGAGATCCAAATCATTGAGCTCACGCACAATCTCCAGATAGCCTTCAGTTCGAGCATTGAAGTTCAGGTCCACCAAAATATCCATGTCAGGCCCCGCATGCTCACGCATCACTTCTAGATGACGTTTGAGATTCTTGCGCACACTTTTCTCGACACTGCGACCTGGGTCGAACTGACGCCCAAAACCGGGTGCCCAATTAGAGATTCGATCTTGCTCGTCATACTGAAAAATGTTGGTCTTTAAACCCGTGTATCCCCAGTCGCGCGCGTCTCTGGCAATTTGCTCAACACCTTTGATGTCATGAATGGGTGGCGTAAAGTGATCGACGCGCGCCCGGTAGGAGACGCAGTGCGACCAATACACCCGCACGCGATCACGAATTTTTCCACCTAATAATTGATAGCAAGGCACATCGAGCTTTTTTGCTTTAATGTCCAGCAACGCGTTTTCAATGGCACCCAAGGCCTGGCCCACTACACCGCCTGAACCGGGTCGGGTGACATTGCGCAAATCGGCATGAATGAACTCATGCAGCATGGCATCTTGACCGATCAAACGGTGAACCAATTGGTTAATAGCCGCTTCAACCCCTGGAGAACCGAAGTTCTGATCAAACTCGCTCCAACCCACAATGCCGCATTCGGTTTCGATCTTCAGAAAGTAGTAATTGCGCCATGAATTGCTGCAACTCAAGGTCTGAACATCTTTGATAATGGCTTTTTTATTCATTGAAGCAATCCTTTGGCAATCATCGAAACACGAAGTAAGAAGCGGGAAATAAGAAACGATTGACGGTGAACCTTCACGCACGTTATCTCACGAACTCTACGCAAGCGGCGCACTTCTGACACCTAGCATTAGTCCTAGTGTGAGGAAGTGATACTTTGTGCAAAAACCATCAATCAGAACAACTTAACTTTTTGATTTATAAAAAGTTAACCTCATTACACACGCCAATCCACTTTGTCAGGCCTTATCGATCCAATTGCAAAAATGCTTGATTAGGGTGTTTGCGCCACCATCAAGCGCCTACTTGATCGCCCATTCACAGATATTTTTCAGCAGTTTTTGATGCCTTGGTTTCTATCCTAGGCTTTATGGCACAGTTTAATGATCCGTACACACTTGTGTCACATCGTGTTTTATTGACTAGGACTGTGAAAGATTATGATGCCAAGTTTTTTCTGCCCCACTGAAATTCACCCCGGTAATGGCGCTTTACAAAAACTGCCTGAACTGATGCAGCGCTTACAGTCTAAATCTGTTCTGCTGGTGATTGACGCAGCGGTTCTAAAAACACCATTTGGTCAACAGGCACAAACGCTTTTAGGCCAAAGTGGCGTCTCAGTACAAACTTATGACCACGTCGAACCCGATCCCGGTGACGACTTGGTACTGGCCGGCTTTGAAATCGCCCACAGCCACCACGTAGACACAATCGTGGCCATCGGTGGGGGCAGTGCGATCGACATTGCCAAAGCCATTGGCATTCTCGTCACCAACGGCGGCAAGATCCAAGATTACGAAGGTATTGATCGTTATACACAGGCACCCTTACCACTCATTGCCGTCCCCACTACGGCTGGCACCGGCTCAGAGGTCTCAGGTTCTTGTGTCATTACAGACAAAGCTTCTGGCCGAAAAATGTCTATCCGGCATGCCCGTATGAATCCCGCACGCCACGCCATTTTGGATCCGCAAGGGTTGGCAACCGTTCCTGCACATGTTGCAGCACATGCCGGCATCGATGCTTTTGTGCATGCGCTGGAGTCTTACACCTCACGTCAATCCAATGCCATCACCGATGCTTTGAATCTTCAGGCCATTGAGATGATTTCTGCCAGTCTGCCACTTTATGTTCACGATCGACACAACGCAAACGCCGCTCTGCAAACTTTGGTCGGCTCAACTTTGGCGGGTATGACATTTGGTCAAACAGGTTTAGGCAATGTCCATTGTATGGCTCGGTTTGTCGGCGCAAAGTATGGTCTTTCTCATGGTCTATCCAATGCGTTATGTCTGCCAGTCGTTGCGCGTTTTAATGCGGCTGCAGTTGCACCACGTTATGCCCGTGTGGCACAAGCCATGAGGGTCTGCACCCCAGACACACCAGAAGAACAAGGTGTCACACAAGCTTTGCAAGCCATTGAGCGTCTCTGTCTTGAGGTCGGTATTCCAGAAGGACTACGAGCCGTGGGTGCAAACACAGACGATTTTGCGCAAATCGCAAAAGACTGTTTAGCAGCTGGCTACAACCGTTGGAATCCTCGCACGACAACTGAGGCAGATTTTCTGGCGCTCTTACACGACGCTTACTAAATAGATAACATGAGGGGTTCAAGTGACGGGTACGGTCCATCCACAAGTTGATAATGTGCGAGCACATGCTCGCGCACGATCCGACGATTGACTTTACCTTGCGGATTGCGTGGCAGCTTTGGGAGCTGTACGTACAAGCGCGGATGTTTATACCGCGACAACGATGCGACCCGATCACGTGCTTGTTCGGTCCAATCCGAAACCGGATTCTCCGCCGCAGCAATAATGATCTCACCCCAGTAGTCCGATGGCAGTGACAAGACACTGACCTGCATGGCATCAGGCCACCCTGTAAGTAAAGCTTCAATTTCATCAGGATTGACGCGGTAACCACCGGTCTTAATCACATCAGCCACTCGCCCTGTTAACACCAGACGGCCTTCGTCGTCCAGATAGCCGAGATCCCCTGTCTGGTGCCAACCATCCGGTCCATGCGCCTTGAACCCATCAGCGGTCAACGCACCATCCGACATCTGTCGAGCTCTGAGCCAGATTTCACCATCGGCACCTTGATCGTTGTCTGGATCAGGATTATCAATCCGAAGTTCAACACCCGGCGCAGCAAATCCAACACAAGCGCCACTGGCCAGATTCTGTTGCTGATAATAAGCCTGTGTCTGCTGCGGTGTCAGAACTGTAATAGGGTTCACACACTCCGATTTGCCATAAGTGATACGCACAACCGGACCAAACATCGCCTGTGCACGCTGGTAAATCGCTGGGGTTAATGGCTGCGTCCCAGTAAACACACACTGCACATGATCAAACCGTTGCCCTTGAAACAGATCCGTCAGTTTGACTAACACGGTCGGCGGGGCAAAAACAGCTTTCACCGTGGGATCGGGTAGCAGCGCACGTAAAGCCACCTCATCCACACCATTTAAAAGCACGACCTGTGCCCCGTAATCACACCAAGCATAGGTCAGTAAAGACGAGCCGTGAACAAACGGTGTCATCAAAATAATTCGATCGCCCGGCTTTGGCACAAATGGAAACGTGGCCTTGAGCAATTGCTCACCCGTCCAGCGTTTTGCGTGGCTATACACCATACCTTTTGGGCGACCCGTGGTTCCTGAGGTAAAAATGATGCGCCCAGGCAAATGCCCAGGCACAGCCTCAAAACCCACACTAGTGTTCTGATCCAACTCGATCGTTTGAATATCGATCGGCTCCAGGCCCGCGTCTCGAAGAGCTGACATACGGTCTGCTGCCGTCAACACATAACGAAATCCAGCAAGTTGAGCGCACCACATCACTTCATCGAGCGTACTGGAATATCCGACCGGAACCTCGGTCGCACCCCCTAAACGCACCCCATAGGAAGCCCAGACAGCGGCAGGCGTATTGGGTAGCAAAGTGGCCACCGTTTCACCCGCACGAAGCTCAAGCTGTCGAAATAAGACGTTTGCCACTGCGTGTGCGTAGTCATGTAATTGCCAATAGGTTAGGTTTTGTCCATAACCATCATTAACAGCAATTTCATGACCGTATTGACTGGCCAGGCAGCGTAAAGCCCCTGACCAGTCAATATGCCCTAATAGTGGCGTATCGGGCCCATGAGGAGATCGGGTAGCCATGTCGAAATAATTGGGATGTAAGTAACCATCGCAAGCAGAACAACCATCATGATAAAGAAGGGCATTGTGCCGCGCAGAACCTGTGTCAACGGAATATTTGAAATATTACTGATCACAAAAAGATTCAATCCAACCGGCGGTGACATCAAGGCCAATTCCATGTTGATCACGAGCATGACACCGAAATGAATCGGATCAATTTCTAGCGGTGCCAACAATGGAAAAAGAATCGGCACCGTGATCAACATAATTGAGAAGACTTCAAGGAACATGCCTAAAAAGATCAAACCAATGTTCACAAGCAACAAGAACTGCCAGCCCTTGATGTTGTATTCCTTCATCACCTGCATCATGTAATTCGCGATGCCGGTCTCCGTAATCAGATGTCCGAAAGCCAATGCAGTCGCAATAATGATCATGATCGCAGCCGCACTTCGAACTGAATACGTCAGCACAAGGAAGAAATCTTTAAACTGCATGCCGCGATAGACAAAGAGCGCCAGAATCATGGCAACAACTGCGGACAATGCAGCCGTCTCTGTCAAAGTCACAAAACCGCCATACAACCCACCCAACACGACAACGGGCACGGCCAATGCCGGTAGTGCAACGACCGTTTTATGGATACGTTCTTGGAGCGGAATGACTTCGCGAGCGACATAATTGTTTTTCTTTGCAAAGAAATACACATAGACGCACATCATCCCTGCACTAATAAGTCCGGGGATCACACCAGCCAAGAAAAGGCGCGGAATCGACGCATCCGCCAGAACACCGTACACAACGAACGTGAGCGAAGGCGGAATCAAAATACCCAGCGTGCCAGCAGCTGCCAGAATTCCGCCTGCAAACGATGATTTATAACCTTCACGCAACATCGCCGGAATCAGGATCGTACCCATCGCAATCGCAGTCGCAACGGACGAACCACACATCGCCGCAAAAATGGAACAAGTCACCACAGAAACCAGTCCCATTCCACCAGGCATACGACCCAGCCAAGATGTCACGGCTTCAATCAACGCTTTCGCAACACCTCCTCGCTCCATGAAGATGGCTGCAATCACAAAATACGGAATTGCCAGAAGTGTCGGTGAATTAAGCTCATCCAGAATTTTCTGGGCAAGCGGCATCAAACCATCTTCGGCTGCAAAAACCACGCCTGACGTAATACCCATCGTCAGAAAGATTGGAACGCCTAGAATCAGCAGCAGGACAAATATAGGTAGCATCATTCCCAACATATTATTTCCCCTGTCCTGTCAATCGGCGCTTGATGCGCATAAGGTACGCCACACCCATAACCAAAGCACCTGCTGGCAAAGATGCAAAATAAATCCATAAAGGTGTACGTAACATGGTGGTTGAAACGTCACCAAACTCCCAAGACTCATAGGCCACTAGGAAACCGTAGTACCCGATAGTGACGCAAAAAAGCAGTCCCAAAAGATCAGCCAACCACCCCACCAGCTTCTGCATAAAAGGTGGGAACATATTGACAAAGAAGTCCGACTTCACATGTCGATCCGTCAATGTCAATGTCCCTAGCGAAAGAAACACCGCCCAGATGACCATATAGACTTGAAACTCTTCAATAAAGTCGAAGATGTAGTCATGTAAAAACCATCTGGAGATCGCGTTATAAGCACAGAGGATTAGTGCGATAAAAGTCAACCCTCCAACAAAAAACACCTCAATCGGATTTGATGCAGGAATTGCATTGGCTCCTTCATCTAAGTCCTCCTGTGCTTTTTTACGTAAAGCCTCATAAAGCCGGCTTTTGTCTTGATCAGACGTGTCCTGGGCGATGTTTTCTTTTTGCATAATGAATAGCCTTCAATCAGTACTCGACACCTGCTTCTTTAAGTGCTTCGTAGATCTTATTCGTGACTTCTGGGTCGATCTTCATTTCTTCAACCAACTGAGGCTGAATCTGCATGAGCTCTTTACGTGCAGCCGTAATTTGCTCTTTGCTTGGAACAATGACCTTCAAGCCCTGATTAATCAGATTCTCTCTGGCTTTGTCCTGAGCCTTAAGGGCGTTTTCACGCTCCCAAGTCACAGCAATATCCCAAGATTCCAAGATGGCATCCTGAACATCCTTAGGTTGTTTTTTCCAGAAAGCATCCGAGATCATCGGCACATATTGGTTAAACATGTTCTCGTCATCAAACGCGTATTTCATGCCTGAATCCATGAGCTTGGAAGAAGACGCACTTTCATACGTGGTAATCAGACCATCCATCACACCTTGGCTCATGCCCAGCGGCACGTCAGGCCAAGGCACCAAAACAGGAATCCCTCCCAATTTGCTGATTCGGGCCGCATTCCCTGTACCCCCGGGGTAACGAATCTTCTTACCTTTATAGGTGTCGTAGTCAATTTCATCGCTCACACCGAATGTGTGTTGCATTCCCAAGGCCATCCATTTGCCAGGGATTTTGACGCGCATGCGCTTTTCAAAGACTTCATTCAGATAATCACCGATCTCACCGTCCAGCACTTTGTAGACCGTTGGGATATCCACGCCGTAAAACATGGGCAACGTGGGCAACGCGGCGGTCGGCTCAACCGAGTCTAACTGCCATGTACCGGGCACACCCATTTCCACAGCACCTTGTCGTAAAGCGCGGGGAATGTCACGATCTCGGAACAACTGCCCACTGGGGTAGACCGTAATATCAAAACGGTCACCAGTGCGCTTTTTAAGCTCGTCCACAAAAACCTCGACCCCTTTGTTACGCACGTGCACCGGGTTGGTGTCTAGGGCGATACGCATTTTCTCTTGGGCCATGGAGGGTGTTGCCATCAATGACGCGGCCAAACCGACCAGTGCGACACCAACTATTTTATTTTTCAGAATACTCATTGTTGCTCCTCTCTCATAAAGCAAATGACTACATAAAAACGCTATTCACGAGCTTGATTTCTCCAGGCAACGTGATGTCTGTGAAACTCACTCAATGTGTTTTGTCGATCTCCTTTCTGTCATAAATGATTAATCACTCTCAAAAAGCCGTTGAAGATTATCTAGACGCTCCAAATGCAGCAAGCGTTCGTAGAGCGCCTGTGGGTCTGATTTCATGCGGGCCACACCCATTGATTTGGCATACGCACAGCAGTCTAGGAATTTGGCACGCAAATCGGCGTCACTCATGGGATTTTCTGCATTGCCTAATGGAAAGCGGATTTCCCCAGAATCGAGCACACGCCCATCTTTTAGCGTAATGGTCACTCGATCTGAATACGCAAACGCAGGCTCCAGTGGGCAAGGTTTGTCGTTAATTTCACTGGTAACGGTTTCAAACAAGGCTTGAATCTGTGGCGTACGTACAAACTCATCTGTCAGCTGCAACAAGCCTACTTCGCGCGCAACAATCGCACTGGATATCGCAAACTCAATGCTAAATTTGGCTTCCAGTCCGGTTTGCGGACGATGATTACGCAGCATTAATGCCTGAGCGGGTCCGAGTGTGACATGTACCGACTGCACATCATCCGCCTGCAAATCATATTCATTCGCGAGCGACAATGTGCCATCAATCACACGGTGACACGAATAGCAAACGGGATAGCGTTTAATCGACAATCCGGTTTCCAATATACGTAACTCGCGCCCAAGACGACTCGCTGGTGAAGTTCGATCAGCATTTTGTTCAACAGACAATGCATTGAGGTAACCCGCCCCATGCTCAAACACATCGGGTGAAGCCGTCATTCCTAACTGCGCGAGCTGCACTGCCTCGATGGCATTGGCCGCTGCACGACCAGCGTGATACGGCTTGGTCATCGAACCAAAGTTAGCCACCAAGCCACTGGCCATACTGGCTGCAATCGCCAGTGCCACCGAGCTTTGCTGAGCATCTAAGCCATTGAGGTAAGCCACTGACGCTGCCGCCCCGACAACCCCGAGGACCGCTGTTGGATGCCATCCTTTCAAATGGTATTTACCCGGTTCGCGTGCGATCAGTTCTGCCCAGACCTCATATCCCACGATATAAGCTTTCAGCGCTTGCTCACCTGTGATCTGAAGCAAATGACCTTGAGCAAGAATAGCGGCCGTTAAGACCACACTGGGGTGACCCGCGAGTGCCACATCGTCATAATCCAAGGCGTGTCCAGTCGTTGCATTCAGACAAGCTGCAACTGTGGTTGGCTTCAGTAAGTTATCAAAATACGGCAATGGGGCCTGCGCAGGCTCATTCACCGATTCAAAATGGCGCATCAAAATGTCGACCACCGGCTCATTGGCACCGGCCATCATCGTACCAATCGTGTCAGTCATCCCGGTTTTAGCGATCGCATACGCCCGCTCACGTTCTGAGCCAAAAGTGGGTGAAGCGACAAACTGCGCTAAAGCAGCAGTTAGTGAGTCAGTCATAAAAATTCCTTCGAAAAACTCGGTGATTAAGGTGCAAACCCTTCCTCAAAACGATCTGGGCATCCCCAAAATATGTTCCGCGATATAAGACAACACAAGATTGGTTGAAATCGGGGCAATCTGAAACAGCCTGGTTTCACGCCATTTACGTTCAACATCATATTCACGCGCATAGCCAAACCCGCCATGGTTTTGCAGACAGGCTTCTGCTGCCATCCAGGTTGCTTCAGACGCCAGCAACTTGCCCATATTGGCGTCATCTCCACAAGGTAGTCCGGCATCAAATCGGGCTGCTGCCCGACGCAACAACAAATCAGCCGCCTGTGCATGCGCCCAAGCCCGCGCCACTGGAAATTGCACGGCTTGGTTTTGGCCAATCGGGCGCTGGAAAACGACACGTGAACTCACATAATCCACAGAGCGCTGTGTAAACCAACGTGCATCTCCTAGCGCTTCTGCAGATACGAGAATACGCTCAGCATTCATTCCATCTAAGATGTACCGAAAACCACGTCCTTCTTCACCAATTAAACTATCGGCTGGAATTTTTAGCTCTTCAAAAAACACTTCCGTGGCATTGTGATTCACCATGGCTTCAATCGGGCGGATCTCTAATCCATGACCTAGTGCTTCTCGGATATCAATTAAAAACACAGACAGTCCATCACTTTTCTTGGTGACCTGCTCGAGTGGTGTTGTGCGCGCCAACAACAGCATTAAATCCGAATGTAATGCCCGTGAAGTCCAGACTTTCTGCCCATTGATGACATAGTGATCACCCTGCCGAACGGCTCGGGTTTTTAGGCGTGTGGTATCCGTACCCGTTGTCGGTTCAGTCACACCAAACGCCTGCAAACGCAGTTCTCCGCGTGCAATCGCTGGTAAGTATTTCTCTTTTTGTGCCGCACTGCCATGGCGCAGCACCGTGCCCATGGTATACATCTGCGCGTGACACGCCCCGGCATTACAGCCACTGGCATGAATTTCCTCAAGAATCACCATCGCAGCGCGAAGCGGCATGCCGCTGCCGCCATATTCTTGTGGGATCAGCGCTGCCAGATAACCGGCATCCGTCAAAGTCTGTACAAACTCGGTCGGATACGCTTGCTTCGCTTCGAGCTCACGCCAATAACTGCCCGGGAAATCCGCACAAAGCCGTCGCACACTTTCACGAATTTCTGGATAATCCTCACCGCCATCCAACATCAACGGCCCTGTTGTTGCATTCTCCACGCTAAAAGTCCCCCCCTTTATGTTTGATCATTCAGATCATCAACACACCCAATTTGTATGCATCTGCCTAATTTTTTATGCGCTTATTTTATTTTTATGCGCTTACTTAATGCTTTTGGGTTCTGCTCTTTTTAAGCAGCCTGAACTCGCTGTGCGGCCGATACATAATTTGTTGGTAAGCCTGCTCTGGCGATCGCACCCTGCATTTCAATATCGGGCAGACTCGCGGCCACAATCTGACGGATCTGAACCAGTGCATCCAGATCTACACCAGTTTCATAACCCATGGAATCCAGCATGTAACACAGGTCTTCCATGACGATATTGCCCGTGGCACCTGGTGCAAATGGACAACCACCCAATCCGGCCAGTGACGCATCAAAGCGCGTCACACCGCAATCAAGCGCCGCGCTCACATTGGCCAGACCCGTGCCGCGAGTATCATGGAAGTGCGCCGCAACAGGCACATCACCGACTTCCCGCAGAACCGCTGTAAAGACATCGCGCACTTGCAAGGGATCCGCATAACCCACCGTATCGGCAACCACAATTTCTTCGGCTCCAGCTTCTACAAGCTCCACGGCCAATCGCACCACGTCATCGACTGAAACACGTCCTTCGTAAGAACAACCCAAAGCGGTGGACAAACCACCCCCCAAAAGCGGGCGCTGATCCGCGGGCTGTTCAGCGATGAGTTGCGCAATCGCTTTAAAGTCCTCAATCGACTCCTCGGGCGTGCGTCGTACGTTTTTCATATTGTGCGTGCGGCTCACTGACATCACAAAATTAAGCTTACGAACACCCAGCTCAATGCCTCGTTGCGCGCCACGCAGGTTGGGAATCAATGCAGAAACCATCAAATCCGGTATTTGCAACGCAGCCTCAGTCACTTGTGCCGCATCTGCAAACTGCGGTAAAAGCTTGGGCGGCACATAAGAAGTGACCTCAATCTCACCGACACCCGCTGCCGCTTCTGCTCGGATCCAGCGCAATTTATCGGCTGTTGGCATGACGGTCGGATGTATCTGCAACCCGTCTCTCAATCCAACTTCGCGAACAATAATTTTATTTTTCATCTCTCCCCTCTTTATGCGAATTTTGTTTGATACATTTTATTCGCCTCGAAAGACCGGCTTACGTTTCTCAACAAACGCAGCCACACCCTCCATGCGATCTTTGGTATCAACCAAATGGTTATATGCCTCAATCTCAAACCGAAACGCTGTTCGCAGCTCCATCTGTGAACCGTAACGAACTGATTTCTTAATCTGACGCACCGACAAGGGTGCATTCCCAGCAATCACGCGTGCTGTTTCAAGCGCATCTTCATAGGCTTTACCGGGCTCACTCAAATGATTAATCAATCCCCAGTCACTGGCTTGTTGTGCATCGAATGGTCGGCCTGTCAACAAAATCTCTTTGGCCCGCCGCTCACCAATGGCACGTGGCAAATTCTGGGTTCCACCAGCACCCGGCATAAAACCCAGCGTGACTTCGGTCAACGCAAAGCGAGCGGGTCGACTGGCATAGATGAAATCGCACGACAAGGCGAGTTCTAACCCACCGGCATAAGCGTGGCCATTGACCGCAGCGATAATCGGCAATGGCAAATCTACTAAGGTCCAGAACATTCGCTCGAACATTTCATGCTGCAAAGTCCAGTCTCGCCGACTCATGCCATTGCGCTCTTTCAGATCACCGCCCGCACAAAATATACGATCACCCGCACCCGTCAAGACCAGACACCGAACATCACCAGCATCTGCGGTCAAACGATTCCAAAGGTCTAACAAATCAAGCCCCATCTGGGTATTAATGGCATTGCCCGCTTCAGGCCGATTTAACGTGACCTTCAACACATGGGGTTCAACCATGGTTGCATCGATCGTTTCATAGTCCGGCAATTCTTTCATGATTTTGATTCATCCTTTTTCAGTAAATCATTATGCTCGCCCAGCTTTGGTGGGGCAAATCGTGGTGTAGGCCGCTCTCCACCAAAGCTCAGGGGCAGACCGAGAAACTGCATGCCTGTTCCTGGTACATCCTGCAACAACCCTAAAGCAGCTGTCTGCTCATGCGCAAGCATTTGTTTCAAATTATTCACAGGTGAACACGGAATACCAGTGGCTTCCAAAGCCTCTTGCCACCAAGCGGTTGATTTGAGACGCACCTGCTCTTCGATTAATCGATAAAGTTCGACCTGATGACGCACTCGGCTTTCATTATTCATAAAGCGCGCATCATCAACCCATTGCTCACAGCCGAGAACCTGGCATAGTTTTTGAAATAAGCGATCGCTACCGGCAGCAATCACGATCTCACCATCAGCCGTCTCGTACCCTCGGTAGGGCACAATGCCTGAAGCCCCAGAGCCTTGCCGTTGCGGCACTTCACCACTGGCTAGAAACTGTGCTGCCATTAATGAAACCCAACAAGTGGCGGTTTCAAACAAGGACACATCGACCACCTCACCTTGACCGGTTTGCATGCGTCGCATCAAGGCACACAGCACACCAATCACGGCCCACATGCCGGTTCCCATATCCACCAACGACGCGCCCACCCGAACCGCAGGACGACCTTCTTCACCTGTGGTGCTCATAATGCCAGCAAAAGCCTGCATCAAAGGGTCATAACCTGGGCGATCTTTTAATGGCCCTTCACGACCAAACGCACCCAAATTGCAATAAATCAAAGAGGGCTTTAACGCCATGAGTGTCTGTGCATCCAGACCCAGGGTTTCCATTTGACCCGGTCGCAAGTTCTGAATCACCACATCCGCTTGCTCCACAATAAAATCCACGAGCGCACTACGTTGCGCATCATCGCGCAATTCACATACCACTGAATACTTGTTGCGGTTGAGTGATTGAAAATAAGCAGACGCACCTTCCCAGAAAGGTGGCCCCCACCCGCGGGCTGCATCACCCACTGCGTTTTCCACTTTCAATACACGTGCACCCAGCTCACTGAAAATCTGACCCGCGAAAGGACCTGCCACGCTGGTACTGATTTCAACGATCGTCACACCCTCAAAAGGGCGTGTCTTGTCACTCTGGATTTTGTCGTGCCCATTTTTATTCATGGTTCTCGAGTCAAAAATTTAAAATTCAAACCTACAAAGACTTGCTCAATCAAGCTTTCGTAATGAACAAGCTCAATCCATCATAAATATAAAAACAACCTACGAAATCATATTTTTATCGGTATTAACCATGAGATTTCAGATAAACACGACAGTTGTTCGTCAGGTTATACAGAAACCTAAGCACATTCATTCGTGTTCAAATTCTTCCTAACCACTTCTCGAACAAACGATCATCCCATGCCTATTTCTGTCCTTGAATCCCGTCTTTATAAAGATATGTTCGGCAGCGAACGTATGCGCGCCATATTTAACGATGAAGCCACTATTGCTCGATATACAGAGGTGGAAGTCGCCTTGGCCAAAGTGCAAGGTGAACTGGGTGTCATCCCAAAAGAGGCCGCCAAAGCAATCATCCAACACGCAGACTCCTCCAAACTGGATTACGACCTCCTAAAGCAAGAAACCGAAATCGTTGGCTATCCGATTCTGCCTCTAGTCAATCAACTCGCCAAAATCTGCGGTCCACAAGGCGAATATCTACACTGGGGCGCGACGACACAAGACATCATGGATACAGGTGCCGTCCTTCAGGTTCGTGCCGCTCTAGAAGTCATCGAAAGTGAACTCGAGACTTTAGACGGCATTCTGGACGCATTGGCAGAAAAGTACCGAGACACACCCATGGCTGGGCGCACTCACCTGCAACACGCACTGCCCATTACCTTCGGATACAAAGCAGGCATCTGGTTACTGATGATTCGACGCCATCGTGAGCGACTGCAGCAACTCAAACCCCGTGCCTTGATTGGACAGCTTGCAGGGGCTGCGGGTACGCTCGCCTCTCTGGGCAAAGATGGGCTGGCAGTCAACGAAGCGTTGATGAAAGAACTGGGCTTAGGGAGTAGTCCGATTGCTTGGCATGTTGCGCGTGACGGTCTGATCGAAACCGTTCAGTTTCTGGGGCTCGTGACCAGTTCACTTGGCAAAATCGCCCTCGATATCATGCTCATGATGTCCAATGAATACGCTGAAGTTTTTGAACCCTTCGTCAAAGGACGGGGCGCATCCAGCACCATGCCACAAAAGCGCAACCCCATCTCTTGCGAGTTGATGTGGGCCGCAGCCAAATCTGTCCGAGAAAAAGCCAGTCTCGGTTTAGACGCCATGATGCAGGACTTTGAACGAGCAACTGGCCCATGGCACTTGGAATGGTCTGTCATTCCTGAAGCATTTATCCTAACGGCCGGTTCTCTGGCACAAGCCAACTTTATGCTCGCTGGTTTAGAGGTCGATACAGAACGTATGCGTCGCAATCTGGATATCACCTCTGGTCTGATCGTTGCTGAGGCCGTTATGATGGGTCTCGCGCCTCACATTGGTCGACAAACCGCCCATGACGTCGTGTATGACGCCTGCAGAAAAGCCGCACAAAGCCATCGACCATTAGCCGATGTTTTAGGCGAAGACCAGAAAGTGTCTGAACGTTTGAATCAAGCCGAAATTGCCGCACTTTGCGATCCACAAAACTATCTCGGGAGCGCACCCCAAATGGTTGATCGGGTACGCGCTTTCCGACCAGATTAATCGCTCATTTAAAAATCACACAAAAACCAGTTACTTATGTCTACTCTGACCATTGCCGCTAACGACATCATCGACAGCATTGCCGATGCCTTACAGTTTGTCAGTCATCACCATCCGGTTGATTTTATTGAAGCACTCAAGCGCGCTTATGCCCGTGAAACAAAGGCACCGGCACGTGCAGCGCTGCAACAACTCCTCATCAACAGTCGCCAAAGTGCGTTTGCACAGCGACCTGTCTGTCAGGACACGGGGGTGGCACATGTGTATTTTCGGGTGGGTATGGATGTACGCATCAGTGCACCAGACGAGCCCTGTACGCCGTCATTTCAGACCATGGCCAATCGAGCCACTGCTCGTGCTTATTGCTTCCCACAAAACAAACTACGCGCATCCATGATTGAAGATCCACTGGGTGCTAGACGCGACACCCATGACAACACACCAGCTGTCGTGCATGTGGAACTCGTCGAAGGTCAGACCTTTGAAGTCACAGTTGCCGCCAAAGGCGGTGGTGGTGATGTCAAAGCCCGCTACGCCATGCTCAATCCCAGTGACTCCATTGCCGACTGGGTGATCTCTCAGATCCCAACCATGGGTGCAGGTTGGTGTCCACCCGGTGCCATTGGCATTGGGGTGGGTGGCAGCCCTGAACAAGCCATGTTTCTTGCCAAGCGAGCGGTTTTGAATCCCATCGACATTGAGGAGTTAATTGCACGCGACCCTTCCAACCCAACCGAAGCCTTACGACTTGAACTCTACGAGCGCATCAATGAACTTGGGATTGGTGCACAAGGGCTTGGGGGTGACACCACGGTTCTGGACGTCAAAGTCGAATCGTTGCCATCACATGCTGCGCTCAAACCCGTTGCCATCTTGCCCAACTGTGCAGCCACCCGCTTTATCAAATTCACACTGGATGGCAAGGGTCCCGCACAATTCGAACCGACCCCGATGTCTGTCTGGGACGATATTCCAGACACGCTTCCAAACACAGGTGGGCGTCGTGTGAGCCTTGATGGCATCACCAAAGAAGAGATTGCAACCTGGCAAGCCGGTGACACTTTGCTTGTGTCCGGTCGAATTCTGACAGCCCGGGATGCCGCCCACAAACGAATGGCCGATACGCTGGCACGCAACGAGCCTTTGCCTGTTGACCTGACCGGCAGAACCCTTTTCTATGTCGGCCCGGTGGATCCGGTCGGTGATGAGGTGGTCGGTCCAGCAGGCCCAACTACCTCCACGCGCATGGACAAATTCATGCCGCAACTAATGGGTGAATGTGGCTTGCTGGTGACAATCGGCAAAGCTGAGCGCACGCCAATCGCCATGGATGCCATTAAAGCAGCCGGTGGTGCTTACCTGATGACCACAGGGGGTGCCGCTTATCTGGTTTCCAAATCAATTCGCAGTGCAAAACTCCTCGCCTATGAAGACCTTGGCATGGAAGCCATCTATGAGTTTGAAGTCGTCGACATGCCCGTGGTTGTGGCCGTTGACGCAAGCGGCACCACTGTCTACCGACACTTCCATCTAGTTGAGGCGTAAACGATGATCCGATGGATGCGGTGATCCGAGCTAAAACTTCGACTGTTCAGGCACCGTCCTTGTGCTCATGGATCACCAACCGTTTGATTTCCAGCTCATCGATTTGTGCACGTGCGATGCGCAAGCGACCAATGGTTAAGGCGCCAATGGCCAGTGCACCCAGCGCAAAAGCACCGATTGCAACTGCACCGATCGCAACACCCGTCACTACACGCGGCGCTGGTATCTGAGCCATTGTTTTAAGAGAAGGTTTCATAGATGTGTGGCTCCTTCAGGACTTATTTTTTGGAGTGAGAAAACACGGGGTTCTGAACAGCCTGATCCCAGTCTGCATCTTCAATGCGTTGCAGGTATAGGCGGTACAGCACAGAATCAGGTTCAGCTTGCAGTAAAGCTTCAAACAGAGCTTGCGCTTTTGCTAGATCACCTGATCGATACGCATCGAGTGCCACCCCAAACCCTTGGGTCTGCGCTTTCTTAACTGGATCGGCATCTGCGGCAATTGGTTCGTAAATATACAGAGGTGCACTGCGACCTTTGACCCGGACATAGTCGATGTCCTGATAGATGAATTCTGGCGCTGCTTCCCGCGTCACATCACTCACCAAAATCGGCACACCATAATGTGCAGTCAGACTCTCAAGTCGAGCGCCAAGGTTCACCGCATCTCCCAGAACGGTATAAGCGCGCCGGTAATGCGAGCCCATGTCGCCCACGTTCATCATACCGGTATTTAGACCGATCCCAATACGTAAAGGCGGCCATCCTTTGGCGACAAATTCTTTGCGCAAGTCCTCCATCCGAGCCTGCATGGCAAGTGCCGCAGCCACAGCATTTTTTGCGTGATGGGGATCGTTCAGTGGTGCATTCCAAAAAGCCATCACCATATCACCCACGTACTTATCGATCGTCCCATGATGATCAAAAATCACTTTGGTCACAGCTGAGAGGTAATCATTCAGCATCGATTTCAATTCAGAAGCGGTGAGCTTTTCTGAGACCGCTGTAAATCCGCGCACGTCCGCAAACAAAACCGTCATCTCACGCTGCTCACCATCAAGGGACACTGCTTCAGGATCTTGCAACATACGCTGCACGTGTTGCTCAGGCACATATTCACCGAAGAGCCTCTGAATCATGTGTTTTTGATGGGCGGTTTGGAGATACCCCATGGTGATATTCAGGCCTGCTACAGCCATCACCGTCAATACCTGCAAAGCCAGGGGCAATGCTAAATGGAACACCTGCCAAGACACGATGTTAAATAAAACCAGTCCACCCATCACCAGACCAGACTGAATGATCGCCACAACGGGTGCTCGACCCGGCAATAAAAACGCGAGTAGAAACCCTGCGGCCAGCAACAGAATCAAATCAGCACCCGACTCCCAATCAGGCTGGTGATAGAGTGGCGAAGGATGACGCCATGTATCAGTCCAAGACGACACCGTGTTTTGTGTTTCATGCTGATGGACGGCTGCCTGTAAAAGCACATCCAACACATTGGCGTGAGCTTCGACGCCTGGATAACCAGTTTGCAAAGGCGTTGTCCGCAAATCAGCTAGGCCCAACGCAGAAGTACCCACTAAAACCACTGCCCCTTCTAACTGCGCCAGTGTGGCCTCATCAGCGGTTCCTCGCAGCACATCGGTTGCAGAAATCGTCGGAAAACTCTGCGCCCCACCCTTATAAGGTACAAGCAAGCTCGCACCTCGATCGAGGTCAATCACGACGGAGCGACCAATAGCTACGCCAATCACAGGCCCATCGTCTGAGCCTGCTTGCACAAGCCGCAGCCAAGGTGCATTCAACAGAATTCGCGCCATTTCAAGGCTTAATGAACTATAGATCCCTTGCCCATGACGAAGCAAAAGCGGCATGCGTCGCATGACACCATCCACGTCAGGAATGGCCACGATATAGCCACTGGTCAACGCATGTTCCGTCAAGACCGAAAGGTTAGCCGTATAGTCTGGCATCTGTAACAAACCAAGACCCGTACCAGCGCCGTCAAACTCCATCAGCGGGGGTGGTAATTCACCCGTGCTATAGCCATCTCGATGAAAAAAATAACCTAAAACTGTTTGTTCTGAGAGCACCTCAGCCAACTGCGCATCACTGTCAAAGCGATCGGTCATTGGCGCCAGTTCAGACCGTAACTGCTCGGATAAGAGCTCATCATCGAGCAATGCTTGAATCGGGTTTAAAGAGGCTTCAGAAAAAACCACATCCAAGCCAGTTAACACAGCGCCTCTGGCAGCCAATGCATCAATCAAGGCACCCACTTTAGCTCGGTCCCAAGGCCAACGACCCTCGTTTTGTAGGCTGGCCTCATCAATATCAACGATGACAATAGGCACCAAGGGTGGCCGTTCGGGGGGCCACAATCGGAATCGCATGTCATACCACACCGCATTAATTCGAGACACGACCGTGTCTTGTGTACCTGCCGTATCGGACGTCATCTGGATCAAACCCATGATGATCGTCAGCGCCACACTCATTGCAATGAGTCGCCACCGCATGCTTTTTATTCTCCAGGTCGTTTGCCCGACTCAGTCTTTTAAAACCAAAAGGTCACACAAGGACGACTGGGCGATTAAGTACCACTAGAGCCGGGAGGTAAATCATCATCCTCAAGCCCACCTCCACCTCCAATATACTCATTTTCTGATTCTGATCCACCTGTCGGACTCGTTGGGTCAAAACCTGGCAATGTTCCATATCACTCACACTGGTCACAAAGTCCTGGCCAACCATACCATCGGTACTGACGATATCTCCATAGTTATTTTGTGTATCCAGCGCCATTTCACTATCCATGCTCTCAGCCAAAGGAGATGATGATGGCAAAGAGGCAGGTGCCAAGCCAAGGTCAACCGGTGCTTCCTCAGACAAGCGAGGGGCTGATTCAAGTGTCACTTCAGCATTATGGCCAGATGGCACATCCAGTGTGCCGTGATCGTTCGTCAAAACGACTCGACCTTCACCCACATGAACCCGTAGCGTATCGGCAGGAAATAAAACAGCGGTGTATTGTGTGCCTCGAATCCCCAGTGTGGCAACCGGTGTTTTGAGTTGATAGTCTTCATGACGGACTTTACCGATAGCACCAGACACCGTGCGCAATCCGCTTTTGAGTAAACCAAAGACCGCCGTCTCAGTCTCCCCTTCTTTGTAGAAATAATCTTCGACCACAAAGACGGAATCAGCCATCAACGAGACCAAACCGCCATCCGTAAATCGCATCTGAACACGAGAATAACCCCCCGTTTCAATGCGTTCTTTGCGGTAAATTTGGTCAGATTTCTGCAGTGTGCGATTCACCTGACCGTAAGCGCCACCGCATCGGCGTGATGACACCGCACGTCAGATGATGCATACTTGCTGAGCAGGATATTGTCTGTCAGATTATTGTGACTTGCGAGGTTAAGGGCTGGTCAGCGAAGTGTTGCTTCCACAGCCTTGGTATGAGAGTGTGGACCTGGCTGTCTGGCTGCATTGAAACGCGTTGCAA